>JBBKWG010000280.1:0-7469 GCA_037968835.1 Paracoccaceae bacterium | reverse complement strand
TGCTGCACCCGGTTGCCAAGCTGGCCGAGAATATCCTCGGGCACATCGGCGGGGTTCTGGGTCACGAAATAGACGCCGACACCCTTGGAGCGGATCAGGCGCGCGACCTGTTCGACCTTGTCGACAAGCGCCTTGGGGGCGTCGTCGAACAGCAGGTGCGCTTCGTCGAAGAAGAACACCAGACGCGGCTTGTCCGGATCGCCGACCTCGGGCAGTTCCTCGAACAACTCCGACAGGAGCCACAGAAGCGAGGTCGCGTAGAGCCGAGGCGAGCCCATCAGACGGTCGGCGGCCAGAATGTTGATGCGACCGCGACCGTCGACATCGGTGCGCATGATGTCGGAGAGTTCCAGCGCCGGTTCGCCGAAGAAATTCACGCCGCCCTGGTTCTCGAGGATCAGCAACTGGCGCTGGATCGCACCGACCGAGGCGGTCGAGATGTTGCCGTATCTAAGTGACACCGCCGCGCGGTTCTCGCCCAGCCAGACCAGCATCGCCTGCAGATCCTTGAGATCCAGCAGCGGCAGCCCTTCTTCGTCGGCGACCCGAACGGCTATGTTAAGCACGCCCTCCTGCGCGTCGGTGAGTTCCAGCAATCGCGACAACAAAAGCGGACCCATCTCGCTGACGGTGGTGCGGATCGGGTGGCCCTGTTCGCCGAACAGATCCCAGAAGGTGACGGGAAATGCATCATAGATGTAATCGTCGAAACCGATTGTCCCGGCTCGTTTGGTGAACGCCTCATGCAGTTTGAAGGTGTCGCTGCCGGCTTTTGCCAGACCGGAGAGATCGCCCTTCACATCGGACAGAAAGACCGGGACGCCGATCGACGAAAAGCTTTCAGCCAGAATTTGCAGGGTGACGGTCTTGCCGGTTCCCGTAGCGCCGGCGACGAGGCCGTGGCGGTTCGCGTATTTGAGCAGCAAGCTTTGTTTTTCGCCGTAATCCGGGCCGCCGCCGCCGATGAATATCGAATCTGTCACGTGAAAGTGTCCCCGCTGTCCGTCGCCATTCGGGCGAGAATAACCTGTTAACCTTATTGTGCCACCATGAACCGGTTCGTCGCCGCCACTTTGTTGGATGGTGGCGGACACTTCCTCCCTGTCGACTGGCCGCACCGCACTGGTGCGGCATTTTTTCATCCTGACGCTTTGAAAAAATGTGATAATTTCACTGTTGACGACTGCACTCACACACCGTAGCTTTCGTCCAAATTAATAAGTCGGCCAGTCCGGCAGGGAGAAGCGAATTCGAAATGGGCCCCTTGGGGCCCTTTTCATTTCAGGAGCACGCAACTTCTCGCGGATGCCCGCATTGTCCCCTGACACCCGCTCAAGTCCATGATAATTGCGGGCGAAATCTTTCGATTACCCTATGAGGAACATCATGGTTACGACATTGCGGATATTTCTGCTGACGCTTCTGATCGCGCTGCCGCTCAGTGCCGGCGCCCAAAGCGATACCCCGACAGAGACGCCGACGGAAACACCAACCGAAGCGCCAGCCGACACCGCCGCCGACGGCAACGACCCGGCACCGGGCGAATTGTCGCTTGGCACGACGGAAAGCGGCGAGACCCAGGTCGGCCAGACTTATATCGCCGAGGAATTCAGCGATTGGCAGATGCGCTGCGTCAAGACCGAGGACGGCAAGGACCCGTGCCAGCTTTACCAGCTTCTGAACGATCCCCAGGGCAATTCGGTCGCCGAGATCAACCTGTTCAATCTGCCCGAGGGCCAGGAGGCCGCCGCAGGGGCAACCGTCGTCACACCTCTGGAAACCTTGCTGACCGCGCAATTGCGGCTTGCCGTCGATGCCGCCGACCCCAAACGCTATCCCTACAGCTTTTGCAGCCGCATTGGCTGCTTTGCGCGGCTTGGTTTCACCGGTGCCGAAATCGACTCGTTCAAGCGCGGAACGAAAGCAACGGTGACGTTGGTTCCGGCTGCCGCCCCAAATGACACAGTCGATCTGACGATTTCGCTCGCGGGATTCACCGCTGGCTGGAATGCGGTGATTGCAGCCAACGCCGAATAAGCCGGGCGATTATCGACAAAAAGGGGGCCGCGCCAAATTGGCGGCGGCCCTTTTCTATTCGTGATTCAGCCGCCGTAGCGACGCACGTAGCCGACGAGTTGTGCCGTCGAGCCGTCCTTGCCCGCAGCACTTTGCTCGCCCGAAACGACGGGTTCAAGTGCCTTGGCCAGTTCCTTGCCCAGTTCGACACCCCATTGGTCGTAGCTGTTGATGCCGAGCATTGCGCCTTCGACAAACACGCGGTGTTCGTAAAGCGCGATGATCTGGCCCAGAACGAACGGCGTCAGCTTGGGATAGATCAGCGTGGTCGAGGGGCGATTGCCGGAGAACACCCGGTGGCGGGCCTGACGATCCATTTCGGTGCCGTCGAACTTTCCGACCATCAGCGCGCGAGCTTCGTCCAGCGTGCGGCCCCGCATCAGCGCCTCGGATTGCGCCAGGCAATTGGCGACCAGAAGCCGGTGCTGGTGTTCCAGACCTTCCTCGAAACCTTCCGCGCCGAGCATGAATTCGCAAGGGACCACGCGCGTTCCCTGATGGATCAGTTGATAGAACGCGTGCTGGCCGTTGGTGCCCGGCTCGCCCCAGACCACGGGGCCTGAATTGACCTCAAGCGCGGTGCCGTCCATGGCGACCGACTTGCCGTTGCTTTCCATCTCGAGCTGCTGAAGATACGCGGGAAGCCGCGCCAAGCGTTGTTCATAGGGCAGCACGGCGCGGGTCGCATAGCCCAAGCCCTGATTGTGCCAGATGCCGGTCAGCGCCAGCATCACCGGCAGGTTCTCCAGCGGATCGGCGGCGCGGAAATGCTGGTCCATCGCCTGCGCACCCTTCAGGAACGCGCGAAAGCCTTCGTTTCCGACCGCGATCATCAGCGCCAGTCCGATCGGCCCCCACAGAGAATAGCGCCCGCCGACCCAATCCTCGAAACCGAACACGCGGGCGTCGGGGATACCGAACGCCGCCGTCTTGTCCGCAGCCGTCGACAGTGCGGCGAACTGCGCATCCGGATCGGCAACGTGTTCGCCCATCCACGCCTTGGCGGTCGCCGCGTTCGTCATCGTTTCGATGGTGGTGAAGGTCTTGGAGGCCACGATCACCAGCGTCGTTCTGGCGTCCAGCAAGCGCAGCGTATCGGCGATGTGCGCGCCATCGACATTCGAGACATAGTGGCAGCGCGGCCCGTCGTGATAGGGGGCAAGCGCCAAAGTCGCCATTGCCGGCCCCAGATCCGAGCCGCCGATGCCGATATTCACAACATCGGTGATCGCCCCGCCTGCCCCGGTGAAGCGTCCCTCGCGCACATCGCCCGCGAAGGACGCCATGCGATCCAGCGTCGCAAGAACGCCAGGCATCACGTCGGTTCCGTCAACGATCACAGGATCGCCGTCGAGGTTGCGCAGGGCTGTGTGCAGGACCGCGCGGCCTTCGGTCTCGTTTATGATTGCGCCCGAAAACATCGCATCGCGTCGGGCCGCGACGCCCGCCGTGTCATACATCGACACCAGCAGATCGCGGCCAGCCGGATCCATCGCGGTCTTGGAGTAGTCAAACAGCAGATCGCCCGCATTGACAGAAAAGTCCCGCGCCCGGTCGCTGTCGTCAAACCGCGCCAGAATAGGCGTTTCCGCCGCAGCCTTGGCCGCGCGTTGAAGGCCGGTCCAGTCCATTGTTCGCTCCTTATTCGGCCCAGTGCACCGTTGCTTCGTCCAGCACCAATTGGATCGGCGCTTCGGCAATCGTGAGCGTCTCGGCCCGCTCGAGGGCTGCGCGCTTGTCGGTGCCGGTGATCACGACATGGGTCGTCATCGCGCCCTGCAACACCGGCGCAGTCAGCGTGATGCGCGGCTCGTCCGCACCCGGAGCGCGCATCGCCATCAGCGGCGGCGCATCGTCGGCGAGCGCATCGTCAAGCCGATCAGCACCGGGAAACAGCGAGGCGGTGTGCATATCCGCGCCCATTCCCAGCAGCAGAACCGTGATCGGCAATTCGCGCCGCACCGCTTCGGCGAGATCGTCGATGACGTCCTCGGGCCGGTCGGCTTTCGCATAGAGCGGGACATAGACTGCCCCCGCCGCACGGTCGGTCAGCAGCAGTTCGCGGATCAGGCGCGTGTTCGAGCGGGCGTGGGTTTGGGGAACCCAGCGTTCGTCGGTCAGCATCACATTGACCCGGCCCCAGTCCAGATCGACGCCGCTGAGGTCATGGAAGATCGGACCCGGCGTGGTCCCGCCCGGCACCGCAAATGTCACGCGGTCGTGCGATTTCAGCCCGGCGCGCAATTCGCCGGCGATCTGGTTCGCCACGGCCATGAACATCATTTCCTTGTCAGGATATTCGATCAGGTTCACGACTTGATCTCCCGCCATTTGCGACCTTCGCGATGCATCATCATCGCCGCATCTTCCGGCCCGGTCGAGCCTGCATCGTATTTCTTCGGCTTGTCGCCGCGCGACTGCCAGCCTTCGATGATCGGATCGCTCCAGGCCCAGGCCGCTTCGACCTCGTCGCCGCGCATGAACAGGGTCTGGTTGCCGCGGATCACGTCCATTATCAGGCGCTCGTAGGCGTCCGGCACATCGTCGGCATCGGGTCCGAGCGCGTCCTTGAACGTCATGTCGAGCGGGACATCGACCAGCCGCATGCCGCCGGGTCCGGGTTCCTTGATGGTGACGCCCAGCGTGATCCCCTCGTTCGGCTGAAGCCGGATCACGAGGATGTTGCGGTGGCGGCCCAGTTCCTGACCGAAGATCGAGTGCGGCGCGTCCTTGAAGACGATGGCGATTTCGGACTGGCGCGCTTTCAGTTTCTTGCCCGTGCGCAGATAGAACGGGACGCCGGCCCAGCGCCAGTTCGAGACCCTGATCTTCAACGCGATGAACGATTCGGTGACGCTGGCGGGGTCGTCGACCTGTTCGACGTAGCTTTCGCCGTCCTCGGACGATTCGTATTGCCCGCGCACGATGTCGTCGCGTTCCACCGGTTCCAGCGCCCGGATGACCTTGAGCTTTTCGTCGCGCACCGCATCGGGATCGAACTGGCTGGGCGGCTCCATGGCGATCAGGCACAAAAGTTGCATCAGGTGGTTTTGCACCATATCGCGCATCGCGCCCGACTTGTCGTAATAGGCGCCGCGTCCGTTCACGCCGACAGTTTCGGCAACGGTGATCTGGACGTGATCGACGTATTGGGCGTTCCAGAGCGGTTCGAACAGGACGTTGCCGAAGCGGACCACCATCAGGTTCTGGACGGTTTCCTTGCCCAGATAATGGTCGATCCGGTAAATCTGGCATTCGTCGAAATGGTCCCGCAACGTCTTGTTGAGTTCACGCGCGCTTTCCAGATCGCGTCCGAACGGCTTTTCGACCACGATCCGCGCGTCGGGCGCAGCGATCTTGTGCTGGTGCAGACGTTCCGCGAGCGGGCCGAACAGGCTTGGCGCGACGGAAAAGTAGAACGCCTGAATGACGTCCTTGCGCATCAGTTTCTTCAGCGCCGCCCAACCGTCGGTCCCCGTCGCGTCGATGGCAACGTATTGCAGACGGTCGAGAAAAGCCTTCACATCCTTGGCGGGACGGGCATCTGCGGGAACGAATTCCTCAAGAGCTTTCTTGATTTCGCGCCGATAGCCGGCGTCGTCATGATCGGAGCGGGCCGCGCCGACAATGCGGGCATCGTCCGGCATCTGTCCCGATCGAAACCGGCGAAACAGCCCCGGCAGGATCTTGCGGCGGGCCAGATCTCCGGTGCCTCCGAATATGACAAGATCGAAGGACTCAACTGGTATGACGCGCGAAACCATCTTGTCACCTCCTGACAATCGCACCGGCAATGTTATCGCTAACAATGTGCTTCGGTGCGCGATATAACCTCTGAACGTTCGCGTCCAGTATGTCAAAACCACATCACAAGTCCGTCACGCGGGGCAGCAACGCCTTTCCCCGGCGTGTGGTCACCTCTAGGTAGTCCTGAACGAAGGGAAAGCGACCTGATGAAAGACAATGCGGAGCAATCCAATGAGTTGGGAAAGTTCAGTAATCCGTTGCTGACCGCCAAAGGCGAGGAACGTGCCGAAGTCGCGCTGACGCATCCTGAAACGCTTTGGTTCAACACCGGAACGCTCTGCAATATCGAGTGTCTGAACTGCTATATCGAGTCGTCGCCGACCAATGACGCGCTGGTCTATATCACGGCGGACGAGGTCAGCGAGTATCTTGACCAGCTTGATGCGCGGGACTGGAACGTGCGCGAGATCGCCTTTACCGGCGGCGAGCCGTTCATGAACCCCGAAATGATCGAAATGACCCGCCGCTCGCTTGCGCGGGGCTACGAGGTTCTCATCCTGAGCAATGCCATGCGCCCGATGATGCGCAAATCGGTGCTGGCCGGCCTGCGCGACTTGCGCGAGACCTACGGCGATAAGCTGACGCTTCGGATTTCGGTCGATCACTGGTCGGCCCGGTATCACGACGAGGAACGCGGCAAGGGTGCGTTCGAGAAAACCCTGGAAGGCATGCGCTGGCTGCGCGACGCGGATATTCGCATGGCGGTCGCGGGGCGCACGATGTGGAACGAATCCGAGGCGGAGTCGCGTCAGGGTTACGCCGATCTCTATGCGCGAGAGAACTTCAATATAGACGCGCAAAACCCTGGAATGACGGTGCTTTTTCCGGAAATGGATGCGCAGGCGGACGTTCCCGAGATCACCACGGCGTGTTGGGATATTCTGGGGAAATCGCCTGACGCGGTTATGTGTTCTTCCTCGCGTATGGTGGTCAAACGCAAAGGCGCGGCCAAGCCAGGCGTCGTCGCCTGCACACTATTGCCCTATGAGGCGGAATTTGAACTGGGCGCGACGCTGGCGGAAGCCGAACGGCCGTTGCGCCTCAACCATCCTCATTGTGCCAAATTTTGCGTTCTCGGCGGCGCGAGTTGTTCGGCCTAGGGGCGTTTGCCTAAGGGCGTTTGTGGCTCAGACCATCACGCACAAAAGCTCGAACATGATTGACGCGCCCAGGAACGCGGTGCCGCCGCTTTGATCGAACGGCGGCGAAACCTCGACCAGATCGGCGCCGATGATATTCAGACCTGTCAACTCGCGCACCACTTGTAGCGCCTGAAAGCTGTTCGGGCCGCCGACTTCGGGCGTTCCGGTGCCCGGCGCGAATGCCGGATCGACGAAATCAATGTCATAGCTCACATAGGTCGGCGCGTTCCCGACGATTTCACGCGCTTCGGCCATCACATCGGGGATACCGCGCGCGAACATTTCTTCGATTGGAATCACCCGAACGCCCGCGCTTTTGGCGAATTCGAGATCCTCGCGGTCATACATCGTGCCCCGGATGCCGATCTGGACGACGCGGGTCGGATCCAGCAGTTCTTCTTCGATCGCGCGCCTGAACGGCGTGCCGTGGGTATACATCTGGCC
>JBBKWG010000279.1:0-11736 GCA_037968835.1 Paracoccaceae bacterium | reverse complement strand
TCGGGCGGATGGAGCGTTCCTTTGCCGCCGCACAGGCCGTTGTCGCCGCACTCGACGCCGCCGCATTGAAAGATCAACGCCGTATCTCTCGCGCGCTCGCGCAGGGTGTTCTGGACAAGTTGCCCGGCTAAGCGCGATAACACGTCATATTTCCGTAACAATTGCGATTGATACCGCCAATATGCCAGTAATCACAGACTTCCTGACCGCCCCCTTTCCACAGGCCAAGACATTGCGCGGCAAGGACCTTTCCGGACCGGATAGGTTCTTCAACCGCGAGCTTTCGTGGCTGTCGTTCAACTGGCGCGTTCTGGAGGAAGCCGAGAACGTGCGCGTACCGCTTTTGGAACGACTTCGGTTCCTGTCGATTTCGGCCAACAACCTCGATGAATTCTACACCGTGCGCGTCGCTGGTTTGCGCGAATTGGCCCACGCCGGAAACACGACGCCCGCCGCAGATGGTCTGTCACCGGCCGAACAACTTGTCCTCATTAACGAAAACGCCCGCCGATTGCTGGACCGCCAGCAAAAAGTGTGGCGCGACCTGCGCGACGAACTCAGCCGAAACGGCATCGCGCTGCTCAAGCGTGGCGATCTCAACGCCGACGACAAGAAGCACCTTGAACACGTGTTTCTCACGCAGGTCTTTCCGATCCTCTCGCCCCTCGCCATCGACCCGGCTCATCCCTTCCCGTTCATCCCGAACGAAGGCTATTCGCTGGCGCTGGAACTCGAGCGAAAGTCCGACAGGCGCGCGCTTCGTGCTCTGTTGCCGATCCCGGCACAGGTCGCGCGGTTCATCTCGCTGCCCGCCGCCGACGGTGAAACGCGATTCATCCGGCTTGAAGAAGTGCTGCTTTTGAACCTCAACAGCTTGTTCCCGGGCTATAAACTGACCGGCGACTGCTCGTTCCGTGTCCTGCGCGACAGCGATCTCGAGGTCGAGGACGAAGCCGAAGACCTGGTGCGAGAATTCGAGGTAGCGCTGAAGCGTCGGCGTCGCGGCGAGGTCGTGCGCCTCACCATGTCCTCGAACGCGCCGAAGTCGCTGAGCAAGGTCATCATGGACGAATTGGCGGTCGGACAGGACGAGGTAATCGAACTCGGCGGAATGATCGGACTTGCGGACCTGAAAGAGCTTGTGCTGGACAGCCGCCCGGATCTTCTCTGGCCGCAGTTCCAGCCGCGCATCCCGGAACGTGTTCAGGACCACGACGGCGATATGTTCGCAGCAATCCGCCAGAAAGACATGCTGCTGCATCACCCCTACGAGACGTTCGACATGGTGGTGCGTTTCCTGAAACAGGCCGCTGCAGATCCCGATGTCGTGGCGATTAAACAGACGCTTTACCGCACGTCCTACAACAGTCCCATCGTCGGCGCGCTGTGCGAAGCGGCCGAGGAAGGCAAGTCGGTTACAGCTCTCGTCGAATTGAAAGCGCGGTTCGATGAAGCCGCCAACATTCGCCAGTCGCGCACGCTGGAACGTGCGGGAGCGCATGTCGTCTATGGGTTCCTGAACTACAAGACCCACGCAAAGATCTCGACGGTGGTTCGGCGCGAGGGTGGCGAGTTGGTAACCTATACCCACTTCGGAACCGGCAATTACCACCCGATCACAGCCAAGATATATACCGACCTCAGCCTTTTCACCTGCGACGCGGCACTTGGGCGCGACGCGACGAAAGTGTTCAACTACCTCTCTGGCTACGCCCAGCCCGAAGGCATGGAAAATCTGGCGATATCGCCGATCTCGATGAAGGACACGCTTCTTCGGAGGATTGCGGAAGAGGCGGAGCATGCCTTGGCGGGACGCCCGGCTGAAATCTGGGCCAAGATGAATTCACTCGTCGAACCCGATGTTATCGACGCACTCTACCTCGCCAGCCAAGCCGGCGTGAAAGTGAACCTCGTCATCCGCGGAATCTGCGGTCTGCGCCCCGGAGTGAAAGGGCTTTCCGACAATATCCGGGTCAAGAGCATCGTCGGCCGGTTCCTCGAACACAGCCGCATCGTTTGCTTTGGCGCTGGCCACGGCCTGCCGCACAAGAGGGCGCGGGTCTATATCTCGTCGGCTGATTGGATGGATCGCAACCTGCGTCGGCGCGTCGAAACACTGGTCGAGGCGACAAATCCTACGGTGAAAGCGCAAATCGTCAGTCAGATCATGGCCGCCAACCTCGCCGACGTGGCGCAAAGCTGGATCATGGCGCCTGACGGCAGCTTCGTGCGACCCGCCATTCCCGAGGGCGAAGTGGCGTTCAATTGCCATCGCTTCTTCATGGAGAACCCGTCCCTGTCGGGACGCGGATCGGCGGGCGCGTCGGACGTCCCGGAACTCACCCACGACTGAGCGAAGAATTTCGGGGCCGCACCAGAAGATGCAGCCCCGCTCCGGGATCAGTTTGCGCGACGTCGAATCATCGCCAGCGCCGCAATGCCTGCAATCAGCAACGGGAACCCGGCGGGAACCGGAATTGCTGGTATACGCTCGAAAATCAACTCGGGATTGGCAAACGACTCGTCCAACCCTTCGTCCGCGCGGATCAACCCAAAGCCTGGAGCATAGTATTTGAACTCCCGCGCATCGGGATCAAGCTGTGTGGTTTCAAAGATAGCGATGACATCCTCGTAGACCACACCACCGATCGTCAGCGTCAATCCGGTGGCCCAGATCATCGCCTCGTCAAGCGCCTCGTCCGCCTCGGCGATTTCCTGAAAATACGAGAAGCCGACCACCGGATCAGCAACCATGATATACCCGGGACGCGCGTCGTTCTCACCAGCGATCCATGACGAAGAGTCGTTTGTGCCAACAAGCACGCCCTCGTCATCGTACTCATAATTGGTGACGTCTTCACCCATGTACCAGACATTCCCAACGTTATCCTGGGCGTAGTAATCGAATGTCTTTTCGACGATCAGATCTCTCTCATACGCTTCGTCGAGCTGCACGAAGGTCTGCAAACCAAGGATGACGCGGCCGGGACCGCCAAACGACAAGACGCTTCTTTCGGTGAAGTCTTCGCCTTCGTCGTCGACACCTTCAGCGTACAGGGTGGCCTGGAAGCCAGGCCCAAGGGGGAAATAGGGATTGTCGATGGCGGCCCCGTCGACGAAGTTTTCGAGCGAAAAGACCGGCTCGACAGTTATCGCCTGGACTGCAGTTCCGCCCAGCATCAGAAAGACCACAACGCTACAGGCACCCACGATCCGGGCGCAGCCTTGTCCACTCCTGCTTACAACTAACATATCGGTACTCTCCTACGTGATCTGCCCCATGCCGGGCGGTGAGGAAACGATGCATCGCAGCGATGCCTGCGCCAATCCAACGGATGTATGGCCGCCGTCGCCAAACCTCGCCAATCGAGCGATCTGACAAATGTAGGATGGGGTTTGAGGCGATCGGTGATAGCCTTTGCACACCAAGCGGAGGCCCGAACATGCCCTTTGCCGCCAAGATCGGCTTGCTCGCCATGGCGCTCGCGTCGCTCCTGACAGCGACCCTTGGTGTGCTCGACACGCTGCTTACGGGCGAACCGGTCACGCGCGGCGATATAGCGACCGATTTTGTCGAGATGCTTGTGCTCAGCGTCGCAATGGTCGCCAGCGTCGTCATCGTCGGGCGATTGCGGGATGTGGAACAGGATGCGACTGACCTGCGACGCGAACTGAAGGCCGCTTCAGAAGCCGGCAAGGAATGGCGGCGTCAAAGCGAACATCTGCTGCGTGGGCTGTCTGAAGCGGTGGTGGCGCAATTCTCTGAATGGGGACTGAGCGAAGCTGAATCCGACGTCGCAGCCCTGATTCTCAAGGGGACTTCGCTGCGCGATATTGCCACCGTCCGGCGCACGTCCGAAGCCACGATCCGCCAGCAGGCACAATCGGTCTACCTGAAAAGCGGGTTGGCCAATCGCTCGCAACTCGCCGCGTATTTCCTCGAAGACCTCTTCGATGTCGCCGCCGGACGGAACGCACTCGATCAGATCGGGGTTTCCCAACACTGAAAGCACCACGCCGCGAGATCGTCGTCGGGTTCGCCTGAACCCTTGCACCAGAGCGCCATCCCGAATACATAGCGCCCGTCCGCAACCGCCCCTCCGACAGAGACCCGAAAGCCCGCATGGAAAATGTCATTCTCATCGTCCACCTGATCCTCGCGCTTGGCCTTATCGGCGTCGTGCTTTTGCAGCGCTCCGAAGGTGGCGGTCTTGGACTTGGCGGCGGCGGTGGCGGCGGATTAGTCAGCGCCCGCTCGGCCGCGACGGCACTTGGCAGGGTAACATGGCTGCTTGCGCTGGCGTTCATCGCAACGTCAATGACACTCACCATCATCGCGGCGCAGAAATCCTCCACCGGCTCGGTTCTCGACCGGATTGGCGTCGAAGCTCCCGCCGCCGATACCCCCGCTTTGCCCTCGGGCGATGCGCTTTTGCCCCCGGTTCCGGGTGCGGGAACTGGCGGCGGCCTCGACCTGCCGCGCGTGGAATAGGGCAAACGCCACTATACCTTGAAATCGGCGGCAGCCGCGCCCCATATCTTGCGTCTGATCGCTTGCGGCGCGGTCGCGAATCCCCTATATGTCAAATCCCGTGATGCTGCGGATTCGGACAACCGAACGGGGCAGCGCCAGAGCAGGTTTTCACGGGGGATATCCATCCATGGCAAGGTTCGTTTTCATCACCGGCGGCGTCGTTTCGTCGCTCGGGAAAGGCCTCGCCTCGGCCGCACTCGGAGCGCTGCTGCAGGCCCGCGGCTATTCCGTGCGCCTGCGCAAACTCGACCCCTACCTCAACGTCGACCCCGGCACGATGAGCCCGTTCGAACACGGCGAGGTATTCGTAACCGACGACGGCGCGGAAACCGATCTCGACCTCGGCCATTACGAGCGTTTCACCGGGGTTGCCGCGCGCAAGACCGATTCAGTCTCCTCGGGCCGCATTTATTCCAACGTGCTGGAAAAGGAGCGTCGCGGCGACTACCTCGGAAAAACCATTCAGGTCATTCCCCACGTCACCAATGAAATCAAGGACTTCATCCACATTGGCGAAGATGAGGTCGACTTCATGCTTTGTGAGATTGGCGGCACCGTCGGCGACATCGAGGGCCTGCCGTTTTTCGAGGCCATCCGCCAGTTCGCCCAAGAGCAGCCACGCGGACAGTGCCTGTTCGTGCACCTGACACTGCTTCCGTGGATGGCTGCGTCGGGCGAATTGAAGACCAAACCGCCCCAACACTCGGTCAAGGAACTCCGCTCCATCGGCCTTGCGCCTGACGTGCTGGTCTGCCGCTCCGACAAACCGATCCCCGAAAAAGAGCGCGAGAAGATCGCCCTGTTCTGCAACGTTCGCAAGGAAGACGTGATAGCCGCACCCGACCTCAAGTCGATCTACGAGGCCCCGCTCGCCTATCACCGCGAAGGACTGGATCAGGCAGTGCTAGACGCGTTCCAGATATCACCCGCGCCGAAGCCCAAACTTGATCGCTGGCTTGATGTGCAGGAACGGATCGAAAAAGCCGAAGGCGAAGTGCGCGTCGCCATCGTCGGCAAATACACTCAACTTGAAGACGCCTACAAATCAATTGCCGAGGCGCTGACCCACGGCGGAATGGCCAACCGGGTGCGCGTGCGCGCTGAATGGATCGACGCCGAAATCTTCGAACGCGAAGACCCCGCCCCCTATCTTGAAGGTTTCCACGCCATTCTCGTGCCCGGCGGCTTCGGCGAACGCGGAACCGAGGGCAAGATCAAGGCCGCGCAGTTCGCCCGCGAGCGCAAAATTCCTTATCTCGGTATCTGTCTCGGCATGCAGATGGCGGTGATCGAAGCCGCGCGCAACATCGCCGGCATCGAAACCGCCGGATCGGAGGAATTCGACCACGAAGCGGGCGGCAAACGGTTCGAACCCGTGGTCTATCACCTGAAAGAATGGGTGCAGGGCAACCACATGACAACGCGAAAGGTGGACGACGACAAGGGCGGCACGATGCGCCTTGGCGCCTACACCGCGCACCTCAAGGCAGGCTCGAAGGTTGCGGGTGTCTACGGCAACACGGTCATCGAGGAACGCCACCGCCACCGCTACGAAGTCGATATCAAGTACCGCGACAAACTGGAGAAAGCCGGCCTGTGCTTCTCGGGCATGTCACCAGACAATCGCCTTCCCGAGATCGTCGAATGGCAGGACCACCCGTGGTTTATCGGCGTGCAGTTTCATCCGGAGCTAAAGTCGAAACCTTTCGCGCCGCACCCACTGTTCGAGGGATTCGTCAAGGCGGCGGTCGAGGTGGAGCGGTTGGTTTGATGCTGTAATTGCTGCCGGATCTACGCGAAGGTAACGCCGGAAATGGCACTTTTTTTGATCGGCACCTTCCCATCGTGTAATGCGCGCTTCCTGCGGGAACAAAATGCCACCGATGCGCGTCTTGTCTTCGGATAATTCTTATGGGGGATTCTGAAGTGACGAACGCACTCCATCTGTCTGGTATAGTCGGCACGCTCCTCGCCCTTGCAGCCTGCGGCGGAAGCGGTGCGGGACAACTTGGTCGGACGTTCAGTGAAACCGTCGATGCCGAGGCCAACCTCGTCGCCCGCGTCGATGATATACTGGTCAATCAAGGGACGACCGATTTCGCCGATCTCCCTGGCGGCACGGCGACTTACAAGGGTTTCATTCACGGGTTCGATGTCTCGTCTGGCTTCCCGACGGGACCGGATCTGGAATATTACGCGGACCTCCGTCTCAATACGAATTTCAACTCCCGCACGCTGACTGGAAGCATCACCAATATGGTCACCGACCTCAGCGGCTTCACGTCCCCATCGGGGTCGGCGACGGTGAACGGCAATATTACGAATGTGGGAGGTACGGCGAACCTCGACTTCACCGGTTCAGGTACTTTTTCGCAGGGGATACGACGCGCAGATTTTGGAACAGATTCGACATTCGGCACATTTGTCGGAACCGCGCCGCGCGCCGCCTTTGGCGATCACGAAAGCGAATTCGACTGGACGGCGGGACCGGATCGCGGTGATTTGAGTTTCTCTGACGGAGACTGGAACGTCGAACGCAGATAATAGGTGGGCCGCTCGAAAATGCGTTAAACTGTTTGACGGAGCCTTCGTCAGAAAATGATCTCTTTTCGACTTCACACGATTCAATTCTCGGCGTCCGGGTCTGGCTTCCCGACGCCCTTGAAAACTGCCTTGAACGGTAGCGCCCAGACGATGCCGAGGGCGATATATATCAGCAATTCGACCCAAAGGTTGGGGCGTCCAAGCCAGTTGAAGATCGTAATTGATACGACAATGTAAAGCGGCAACCCGATCAGAAGGATCACCAGGGCCCAACGCCGCCTCGCTTTCCATGAAAGGGCCATCAGTCGGCAAACGGATCGGTCACGAGGATCGTATCTTCCCGCTCGGGCGAAGTTGAAAGCATCGCGACGGGGCATTGGATCAGCTCTTCGATCCGGCGCACATATTTTACCGCTTCACCTGGAAGTTCTGCCCAACTCCGTGCTCCGGCCGTGCTTTCGGACCATCCTTTCATCGTCTCGTAGATCGGCACCACCCGCGCCTGTTTTTCGGCGGCAGTCGGCAGATAATCCAGCGTTTCTCCGTCCAGTTCATAGCCGACGCAAATCTTCAGTTCCTGAAGCCCGTCCAGAACGTCCATCTTGGTTAACGCGATCCCGTTCACGCCCGACAACGCGCAGGTCTGACGCACCAGCACGGCGTCGAACCAGCCGCAACGCCGCGCCCGCCCGGTGACCGTGCCCTTTTCGCGACCTACGCGGGCCAGATGTTCGCCGATCTCGTCGAACAACTCGCACGGAAACGGCCCTTCGCCGACACGCGTCGTATAGGCTTTCACAATGCCCAGAACGAAGTCTATCGACCCCGGACCAACGCCCGTCCCGGTCGCCGCCATCCCGCTGAGTGTGGTCGACGATGTGACAAATGGGTAAGTGCCGAAGTCGACGTCCAACAATGAGCCTTGCGCCCCCTCGAACAGAATTCGCTCACCGGCGCGGCGTCTTTCGTTCAGGACCTTCCAGACAGGTCCGGCGAACGGCAGGATCTTCGGTGCAATCTCTTCCAGCGCCGCCATCAATCCGTCGCGATCCACCGGCTCAAGCCCAAGCCCGCGCCGCAGCGCGTCGTGGTGAACAAGGGCGCGGTCGACCCGAGCCTCCAACGTCGCGCGATCCGCAAGATCGGCAACCCGAACGGCGCGCCGCCCCACCTTGTCTTCATACGCCGGACCAATGCCGCGCCCAGTGGTGCCGATCTTGGCCACCGAAAGCTGAGCCTCCCGCGCGCGGTCGAGTTCGCCGTGGAGCGGCAGAATGAGCGGCGCGTTCTCGGCGATCATCAGGTTGTCGGGGGTCACAGTCACGCCCTGCCCGGCGATCTTTTCGATCTCGGACACCAACGCCCACGGATCAAGCACAACCCCGTTGCCGATAACGCTGAGCTTGCCCTCGCGAAGTATCCCCGATGGCAGAAGCGACAGTTTGTAGACTTCGCCGTCGATAACCAGCGTGTGCCCCGCATTGTGACCGCCTTGAAACCGGGCAATGACGCTGGCGCGCTCGCTCAACCAATCGACGATTTTGCCTTTGCCTTCGTCGCCCCACTGAGCGCCGACAACCACAACATTCGCCATCCCGGATTCCTCTGTGTCGTGCCAAACAGGCGTCGGTATAGCGGCTGTCCTTGCCGCGTGAAACCGCAAATGCAGCGGTGTAGTGCGGCAGATGGCGCAATGAGGCGCCCGCAAAGTCACTTGCCGCGACCGAGTTGCCCGAGTAGGACCAAGGCAGCTTCGCGACAAGGAAAAGTCATGGCCGATACGATTGAATTCTACGACCGGATGCTTTCGCTCGGGCTTGCCCGCGTCAGCGAGGCCGCCGCTCTCGCCTCAGCCGGATTGATAGGTCGCGGCGACGAGAAAGCCGCCGATCAGGCCGCGGTCGATGCGATGCGGACCCAACTGAACAAGCTCGACATCAAGGGCGTAGTCGTCATCGGCGAAGGCGAGCGCGATGAAGCCCCGATGCTTTTCATCGGCGAAAAGGTCGGAACCGGACAGGGACCAGAGGTCGACATCGCCCTCGACCCGTTGGAAGGCACCACCCTGACGGCGAAGGACATGCCGAATGCGCTGGCCGTCATCGCCATGGGCCCGCGCGGGTCTATGCTTCACGCACCTGACGTCTATATGGACAAGCTGGCAATCGGCCCGGGCTTTCGCCGCGGCGTCGTCACCATGGATATGAGCCCTGCAGAACGAGTCTCGGCACTGGCATCCGCCAAGGGATGCTCTACCCACGATATTACGGTCTGCGTCCTTGAACGCCCTCGTCACGAGGACATCATCGCAGAACTTCGCACCACCGATTGCGCGATACGGCTAATCACCGACGGGGATGTCGCCGGGGTTATTCATTGCGCCGAACCCGAACGCACCGGAATCGACATGTATATGGGTGCCGGTGGCGCGCCCGAAGGCGTGCTTGCCGCTGCTGCGCTGAAATGCATGGGCGGCCAGATGTTCGGCAGGCTCATGTTTCGCAACGACGACGAGCGCGAACGCGCCCGAAAGGCCGGCATCACGAATCTGGATCGTGTCTATACCCGCGACGACATGGTAACAGGCGACGTCATATTTGCGGCCACCGGCGTGACGGACGGATCGATTCTGCCCGGTATCAAACGTGAACCCGGCTATCTGACTGCGGAAACAATTCTGATGCGCTCCAAGACGGGTTCACTTCGGCGAATGACATATCGCAACCCGATTTCGTGAAGTGGCGGAAACTGACGGCCACGACTTCCTGGGAGTATCCCACTCGCTGACCGGCAAGCGATGGGTTGGACCCGGATCAGACGAAATGCGCCTGACAGAGGCGATGGAACAAGCGACCGATTTGCCTAATGCCCTGTGCAGGGTTCTGGTCGCGCGGGGTGTTTCGAATGACAGCGCGCATCAATACCTGACACCTTCGTTGAGGGACCTACTTCCCGATCCGATGACATTGCGCGACATGGAACCGGCAGCCGAACGTCTGATCGCAGCCGTCGCAAGAAAAGAACGCATCGCGATCTTTGCGGATTACGACGTCGACGGGGGCGCCTCTGCCGCGTTGCTGCTCGACTGGTTGGGCCAGCAAGGACGGGCCGCAACGCTGTACGTGCCAGACCGGATCGACGAAGGTTACGGCCCCAACCCGCAGGCTATGGCCGAACTGGCATCCAACCACGATTTGATCATCTGCGTCGATTGCGGCACGTTGAGTTTTGAGGCGGTCGCCGCGGCAAGCCGCGCTGATGTTGTTATTATTGATCACCACCTTGGCGCCGAAACGCTGCCGGACGCCCTGGCGACTGTGAACCCGAACCGGCAGGACGAAGGCGGGGAACTGGCTCATCTTTGCGCTGCTGCCGTCGTCTTTCTGGTTCTGGTCGATGCGAACCGCCGAATGAAAAGCCAAGGTAAGGCCGGCCCGAACCTGCTCGACATGCTGGACCTCGTGGCGCTTGCTACAGTCGCCGATGTCGCGCCTTTGGTTGGCGTCAACCGGGCTTTGGTGCGGCAGGGACTTGCGATCATGGGACAGCGCCGTCGCGTTGGATTGGCGGCGCTGGCCGACGTCGCGGTATTGGATGCGCCGCCATCGGCCTATCATCTTGGCTATGTACTGGGGCCGCGCGTCAACGCCGGAGGTCGCGTCGGGAAGGCCGATCTCGGGGCACGATGTCTTGCTGCGACAGACCCCGACGAAGCCCGATCACTGGCCGAAAAACTCGACGAACTGAACAAGGAGCGACGCGATATCGAAGCGTTGGTCCGAGCGGCCGCACTGGAACAAGCCGAGGCGAGAGGGCTCGATGCTCCGCTGGTCTGGGCGGCCGGTGAAGGCTGGCACCCCGGCGTTGTCGGAATCGTCGCATCCCGCCTGAAAGAACTGACAGGACGCCCGTCCGTGGTGATTGGGCTGGAGGGCGCTGAAGGCAAGGGTTCGGGACGTTCCATCGCGGGGGTGGACCTTGGACATGCCGTCCAGCGTCTTGCAATCGAGGGCCTGTTGGTGAAGGGCGGCGGACACCGGATGGCCGCCGGTCTCACGGTTGCCAGAGATCAGCTTGAAGCCGCGATGACACGGTTATCGGAATTGCTCGGCAAACAGGGCTCGGGGACCGGCGCTTCTAAAGACCTCCGGATCGATGCAACCCTGATGCCCGCTGCTGCAACCCCGGAGTTGCTGACCCAAATCGAGGCGGCTGGACCCTTCGGACAAAGCGCACCTGCACCACGTTTCGCCTTTCCCGACATGTCCATTCTGCATACCCGTGAAGTCGGGACAGGACATTTGAAACTGACGTTCGGAGATGGGCTTGGCGCTCGAATCGATGCGATCTCGTTCGGTGCTTTCGACGGACCATTGGGGGTCGGCCTGACGGGACACGGCGGTCGGCGCTTCCATCTGGCCGGCCGGCTAGAGATCAACCATTGGGGCGGTCGCAAGTCCGTGCAGCTTCGTCTAGAAGACGCTTGCGCGGCAAGCGTCTGAACCGGAAATAACACAAGCGCAGGAACTAAAAATCTTCTTGCCCTCGCCGATCACTTTGCCTAGACAGCCCTCCACAGCGCTGGCCCGTTCGTCTATCGGTTAGGACGCCAGGTTTTCAACCTGGAAAGAGGGGTTCGATTCCCCTACGGGCTGCCA
>JBBKWG010000278.1:0-9719 GCA_037968835.1 Paracoccaceae bacterium | reverse complement strand
TAGGCCTGTTCGCGCACCATCCTACGGAATGCACGCGGCAGCGGGTTGACCTCTTCGAAATCAAGTTCGAAGTCGGGCAATTCGATCTCGCCGGCTTTCAGGGCACGATTGTTGCCCTGCGTCCGCGAGACGGTTTTCAGAACCCGCTTAGTCATGCTTTTCCTTTCAGCAGCAATCCGCGCCGGTATCTTCCAGCAGCGCACCGCGCAACCAGGGCGCGGGCATATCGGTCGCTTGAACATCGGCAGCGGGTTTGAAAACCCGGACCTTGTTGCGTTGATCCTGATCGGTCCAGAACAGGATTGTGGTCATCCGCTCGGGACCGCCTGCAAGACGGGACTCGTCTTCACTGACCAGCACCAGAGCATCGGGGTCGAGCGAGAAATGCGACCTCACAACTGCTTCGATGCGTTCCAGATGGACGAGGTCAGCAGCGGCGATGCGCCGACTTTTGAACATGATCCCTCCGGGCCATTTCAACGGGGGTTCCGTTATATGGAACCCGGTTCTTGTCCGTAGCGTGGCGGTTTGCTAGCCAAGGGTCAACGTCGAAAACGGGAGGGTTTCCGAGTGCCGGAAAAAGTGCTCGCCGCAGTGCGGACCGGTCCTGAACGGACCGAGTTCCGAGAATTTGACATGCCGGAAATTCCCGACGACGGTGCGCTTTTGAAGATCGAAGTCGCCGGCATTTGCGGGACCGACGTGAAGTTCTACTCCAAGCCCCCGATCGACGATCCGGTCATCATGGGGCACGAGAAT
This sequence comes from Paracoccaceae bacterium, assembly GCA_037968835.1. Classification (GTDB taxonomy): domain Bacteria; phylum Pseudomonadota; class Alphaproteobacteria; order Rhodobacterales; family Rhodobacteraceae; genus JBBKWG01. The sequence goes on along the minus strand of JBBKWG010000278.1, from coordinate 8,960 downwards.
ATTGGCATCATCGCCAAGGCCGGCAAGACATTTCAGAAGCGGCGCGGGCTGAAGGAAGGCGACCGGGTTTTCGCAGAGCATTATGTCGGCTGCATGGCCTGCGAACATTGCCACCGGGGCGATTACCGGCTGTGCATGGCGACCGATTGGCGCAAGAATCCCGATGGAATCCGCTTCGGTTACACGCCGATGACACGCGCGCCGCATCTGTGGGGCGGATTTGCGCAATACATGTATCTGCCGTGGAATTCCGTGCTGCATCGCGTTCCCGACGGATTGTCTCCGGAACTGGCCGGGGTTGCGACGCCGATGGCGAACGGCATCCAGTGGGCGCTGTTTGACTGCAAGGTCGGCTATCAGACGCGGTTGTTGGTTCAGGGACCGGGACAGCAGGGGCTGAGCCAGGTCGTGACCGGCAAGCAGGCGGGTGCCGAGTTGATCATCGTGACCGGCACATCCAAGGACGCGCACCGGCTTGAGGTCGCCAGGAAGTTGGGGGCGGACTTCACGATCAACGTCGAGGAAGAAGACCCGGTCGAGCGGATCGCCGAGATCACCGGCGGCGAGGGCGTGGACGTGGCGCTGGATTGCACCGCCGGGGCCGGAACCGCGCCGCTGCTGCTGGGGCTTGAGGCGCTCAAACGTAAGGGCGGCACGTTACTGGTGCAACAGGAAGTGGCGGAGTTTCCGAACTTCCCGCTGGCCAAGCTCTGCAACAAGTACGTCACGGTGAAATGCGCCCGGGGGCATAATTACCAGTCCTGCGAACAGGCCTTGCAGCAACTTGCCTCGGACCGCTTTCCGCTGGATCTGATCACCACGCACCGCTTCCCGCTTGAGAAGACACACGAGGCGATCAAGGCGGTCGGCGGGTCGGGGGATGTGATCCACGTCTCGCTGATGCCATGGATGTGAGTGCCGACAAACGCGTGCCGGTGACCGTCGTCACGGGTTATCTCGGGGCTGGCAAGACGACGCTGGTAAACCACATCCTGACCGGCGATCACGGCAAACGCTTCGCAGTCATCGTCAACGAGTTCGGCGATGTCGGCATTGACGGCGAATTGATCGAAACCGGCGAAGAGGAATTGATCGAACTGTCGTCGGGGTGCCTCTGCTGTGTTGTCCGGGGCGATCTGATCCGGACGCTGCGCTATCTGGTCAAACGGGACCACGCGCTTGATGGCATCCTGATTGAAACGACCGGTGTCGCCAACCCCAGCCCGGTCATCCAGACCTTCGGCGCCGACCAGATGCTGGCGGGCCATTTGCGGCTGGATGCTGTCGTGACGGTGGTTGATGCGGCGCATATCGCTGTGCGACTGGTGGACAGTGCCGATGCGGCCGATCAGATCGCGCTGGCGAGTGTGATCGTGCTCAACAAGGTATCGGACGGGATCGACGCTGATGCCATCGAGGCGGCGATTCGCAAGCTGAACCCGCACGCGCCGATCCACCGCGCCGATTGGGGACGTGTCGCGTCGGAAGCGATTTTCGACACCGGAGGCTATTCGCTGGACCGCGTGGCGCTCGACCTCGACGGCCATGAGCATGATCACGACCACGTTGCCGCGAACGGTATAGGCGCGGTTACAATGACCAGCGACACCGACCTCGACGCCGCCGCACTGGAGGCGTGGATCGAGCATCTGCTGATGGTCCGGGGGGCCGACATCCTGCGGCTGAAGGGTATCCTCTCAGTCGCGGGCCAAGAGGCTCGCGTGATCGTGCAATCGGTCCATATGATGTACGAGGGCGACTATGGCGCGCCCTGGGCCAGCGCCCGGCGTCACTCGCGACTTGTGCTGATCGGGCGCAATCTGGACGCCCGGGAACTCCGCGAAGGTTTTGCCGCCTGTCGCGCCACCATCGCCGCCTGAGAAGGACTGTTCATGCCCGTCTGTGTTACCGACATAAAGCGCGCCGATGACGACGACGCCGCAGCACTCGCCGCTTTCGGCGTTGCAACCGTTCACGAAGCGCAAGGCCGCACCGGACTTATGCACCAACGCCTGCGCCCGATCTACAAGGGCGCGGCGATCAGCGGGACGGCGGTGACATGCACCCTGCCGCCGGGCGACAACTGGATGATCCATGTCGCCGTCGAACAATGCCGGCCCGGCGACATTCTTGTCGCGGCCACCATTTCGGAATCGCATTCGGGTTATTTCGGCGATTTGCTCGGCACATCTCTGAAAGCCAGAGGCGTGCGCGGTCTGATCCTTGACGCCGGGTGTCGGGACATTCGCGATCTGGAGGCGATCGGCTTCCCGGTCTGGTCGCGCTCGATCTCCGCGCATGGCACGGTCAAGGAAACATTGGGCGACGTGAATGTGCCAGTCTCGTGCGGCGATACGATTGTGCGGCCCGGCGATGTGATCGTCGCTGATGACGATGGCATCGTTGTGGTGCCGCGGCTTGAGGTCGGAAAGGTGAAGATCGCCTCGCAAACCCGTGTCGATAAAGAGGAAACATCACGCGCACGATATCAGGCGGGCGAGTTGGGGCTTGACGTCAACGACATGCGCGGGCGGCTGGAATCCAAGGGTCTGACATATGTCACGCAGGCGGATTGGGAGGCGGACCAGTGATCATCGACTGCCACGGACACTACACAACCGAGCCGAAGCCGTTCATGGATTTCCGCAAGGCGCAGGTTGCGGCGTTCGATGCCGGCGAAGCGATGCCGGATTTCCCCGAGATTTCAGACGACGCGATCCGCGAAAGCGTCGAGGCCAATCAACTTCAGGCGCTGAAGGATCGCGGCGCGGACATGACGATCTTCAGTCCGCGTGCCAGCGGCATGGGCCATCACATCGGCGACGAGGCGGTGTCGCAGTCCTGGACCCGGCATTGCAACGATATGATCCACCGAGTCACGCAGTTATTCCCAGACAATTTCATCGGCGTCTGTCAGTTGCCGCAAAATCCCGCCGCCCCGATTGCCAACGCCATCGAGGAGTTGGAACGCTGCGTCGATCTTGGATTTGTCGGCTGCAACCTCAACCCCGACCCATCGGGCGGGATGTGGACCGGCGTGCCGCTGACGGACCGGGCCTGGTATCCGTTTTTCGCCAAGATGGTCGAGTTGGACGTGCCAGCGATGATCCATGTCTCGGGGTCGTGCAATCCGAATTTCCACATGACCGGCGCGCATTACATCAACGCCGACACAACCGCCTTCATGCAATTCCTGCAGGGCGATCTGTTTGCCGACTTCCCCGAGCTGCGGCTGATAATTCCGCACGGTGGGGGTGCTGTGCCCTATCACTGGGGTCGCTACAGGGGACTGGCTGACATGATGGGCAAGCCGCCGCTGCGCGAGCACGTCATGCGCAACGTCTACTTCGACACCTGCGTCTATCATCAGGCGGGAATTGACTGCCTGTTCAAGGTGATCGACGTCGACAACATCTTGTTCGCCTCTGAAATGTTCGGGGCGGTCAAGGGCATCGACCCCGAGACCGGGCACAACTTCGACGACACCAAGCGGTATATCGACGCGCTCGATCTGTCGGAAAGTGACCGCGCGAAGGTATTCGAGGGCAATGCGCGGCGGGTATTTCCGCGACTCGACACGGCGCTGGCAGCTCGCTGGCGGTAGCTTTGCACCTGCGGCATAGCAGCTTTGCTACGCCGCAAAAGCCATTGTATTCAAGCAAATTATTCCTATGTTGCATTGCAGCAAAGGAGTGTTTCCGAAATGACAATGGCAGCAACAAATTCGCAGGGCAGCGACCTCCGCACCTTTCTCGACGGCATCTTGCAAGGGCCGGTTAAGTTTGATTTTTTCGGGTTGGTCTTGGGCTTCAAGGTCTATCAGGTTTACACGGCATTGGCTGCGAAATCGGATGCAGAACTCGATCGCCTCGGCGTTGCGCGCACGGAACTGGCGCGCGTTGCGATGGATGCCGTGCGCGCCGCCTGAACCCCGCACGGTTACATGAGCGGGCGTGACAGCCACTCTGCCCCATCAATTCCGATCCAGCCCAGCAACATTTCGGTATCGCCGGCTAGGGCGACCGCACCAACCACCGACAGAAGTATCGCAACTACGATCCAGCGGTCGAAAACCTCGTGCTCGCGATTGATGAGTGCGTTGAAGATCATCCGGAACACCACCGACAGGCGCTGGATCGGCACGACCACGGAAACCGGCGCCACCGCAAGCGCGATGTAACGGAAGAACTGCGACATCGCCACGAACAGAGCCGACAGCAGAAACCACCGCGTCGAGCCGCGGTCGAACGCGCCGAGGTGACTGCGCCCGCCTGCGGCGATTATCCAGACAACTACCACGATCGTTGCGGCCACATACGATACGAACACCCCGCCGATACTGGCGGGTATTCCCCCGTCGCCGATGCCGAGAGCGACAAGCAGCGGGCTGGTTCCGTAACCGAGTGCGCAGACCGCGCCCCAGAACAGACCGGGTCCGTATTGCGGCTCGAACCCCTTGGCCTTCCCGGCGGATGACACGATTCCACGCCGCCGCACCAGCAGCATTGGACCGACGACTACGAGCCCGATGCCAAAGAGATTCACCGCATTCACCGTCTCATCGAGAAACAGGATCGCGAGGACCAGCGCGACGAGGATCGAAAGCTGCTGGATCGGGGTCGAGAGTGTCGAGCCAAGCGTCTGCGTCGCGCGGTAGTTGCCGTATCGGCCGATCACGAAGTGGACGACACCCGCAAGCGCCATCCAGATCCAGGGCGCGACGCCCCAGCCGCGCATGGCCTCGAAGCCGCCCATGAAAGCCGCGAAGGCGAGGAAGAACGGCACGCCGAAGGGCACGGTGATCGCAAGTCCTTGAAGGACCGATCCCTTGATGACGCCCTTGCGGACAGCGGCGTTATTCAGTCCAAAGAACGCCGCCGAAGCCAAAGCACAGAGTGCGCCGAACATGCGCGCTCAGCCTGTCAGCCGGACTTTCCCCTGAGGTAATCCCGGATCAATTCGGGAGTCAGGGTGACCGATGAATCATATTCCGGCGCGTCCTCGATCTGCTCAAGATCGTTCAGCCCGCATTGCTTGAAGATGCGATTGATGCACGAGATCAGGCGCAACGGGCGATCCGGATCGGCGTTGAAATGCTGGTGGATCGTGTTCGGCGGAATGTAGATCACGTCGCCCGCCTCGTATTCCCAACGGGAAATCTTGTCCTGCGGCTTCCAGAAATAAGTGTCGGTGATTTCCACGTCGCAGTCGCGATGTTCATCATAACCCTTGCCCTCGACCACGTAGAGACATTCCTCGGCCAGATGCCGATGCTTGCCCGATTTCGAACCCGGCGGCACGATTTGCATATAGGCGTCGACCGTCTCCATCCGGGTGTTCATGCCCTCGTTGATAAGGTGCTTAAGCAGCCCCTGACGCGCCATTTCCCACGGCATTTCATGGGGATGGACCACCTTCTTGCGTTCGGCGTCGCGTGCCGGTCGTGCGGCGGCGTCGTCGAGAAGTTCCTGATAAAGCGGCTGATTTTCGGTTCCGTCGATCCAGACCGCGGATTCGTCCCATGCCATCAGTAGCCCTCCTCGGGATGGTTGTGATCGTGTTCTTCTTCGCGCACCTCGAAGCCTTCGCCACCCGAGGCGGGCGTGGTGTCGCGCGGCTCTACCGTCTTTTGGAACAGCATATTCATGAAGACGAACATCGGTTTGGTCTTCAGCACCAGCGCACGGGCGGGCTTGCTGTCGGAGGCGTTGAAATGTTGGTGGACGCAGTTGTTGTGAACGATCGCCACGTCGCCCGCCTTCCAGTCGTAGCGGACGTCGTCGTGGATCTCGTAGCCTTCACCGTCGAGGATGTAGAACGCGGCTTCGTTGACATGGCCGTGCTTCTGGCTTTTGCCGCCGGGTCCGTATTCCTCAAGGTGGAGGTGAAAAAGCTGGCTGATCCCGTCTTTCGGTTCGACATAGTGGCGCGAATACGCCTGGGGACCATCGACGAACTTGATCTCCTTTGCCTTGCGCACGCGCGGCATAGCTCGCAGGCGGTCCAGTTCCCACTGAAGGTTATATTCGCCCTGGATGGCCCGCACGAAGATCCGATCCTTTTGGCTGTGGTAATAGCCAGCCGGTCCGATCTCAGGCTCTTTTTCGGCGTCCGGCGCGCCGTCGGTTTTCTTGTTCATCAAAAGTCCTCCCGTCTGGAAAAGATCTATCAGATGGCGCACTGCAGAACAACATTCCTCTATGTGGAACAGTTTGGATTCCCGGGCTTTTTCAGGCGCGCTGGCGCGTTAAATTTCGGGTTCAATCGGCGACAGGGTTCGGACATGGACGGAGCGGAAAACTTGATCGAGCTGTGCGCAAAGGCGGACGTCGCGGAGGGCGAGGTCATCAAGGTCGAACACGGCGATCTGGAATTGGCGGTCTATCACGTCGACGGCGATTTCTATGTTACCGACAACGCATGCACGCATGGACCCGGAGAGATGTCCGAGGGATATCTTGAGGGCCACGTCATCGAGTGCGATTTCCATCAGGGTCAGTTCGATATCCGCAACGGCGAAGTGGTGGGGCCGCCCTGTATCGTTGCGTTAAAATCCTACAAGGTGATTGCGCACGAGAGCCATGTAGTGATTGAAGCGCCCGCGGAGTAGAGGCGCTTTGTCACCATTCAGACCTACAATTTAGCGCCGCCCGACGAAATCGACGAGTGCGGACAGCCCGTTATGTCCCCTGCCTTCGGAGACCTCAGCGTCGTAGGCGTTGACCTCCACCGCAGAAAAATCGGCGAAGGCGTCGCGCAACAGGTCTTCGGTATAGAGATTTTCAAGAACTTTCGGCCCGCCTGTTTCATAGTCGATCTGCTTTTGCCCATAGCCCTCGATCAACACCAGACCACCCGGTTTGACTGTCCTGCGGATACCCTCGAAAACGGCTTTCCGATTGGTCGGCGAGAGGAACTGGAAGAATATGCCGACAACCGCGTCATAGGTGTCGGGCTTCCAGTCTCGCGCAGTCAGATCGGACCTTTCGAACGTCACGTCCACGCCCACGCCCATGTCCTTGGCGAGTTGCTCGGCCTTCTCCTGCGCCGAGGGCGAAAAGTCCTGGCTGGTCACTTTGCACCCCTGTTCTGCCAGCCATACGCCATTGCGCCCTTCGCCATCGGCGATTGCGAGAACCTCCATCCCGGCTTTGAACAGGTGCGCTTGACGCGCGAGAAAGACATTGGGCGCGGTGCCGAAATGATAGCCCTCGATCGCATAGCGCGCTTCCCAGTGGTCAAGATCGCTCATTTCGACACCGCCGAACGCCGCCAGCGGACCTTTCGCATGGCAGGCAGCAGGAAGGTGATGAACGTCGCGACGATCAGGAACACCGAAATCGGGCGGCCCAGCATGTATTCGATTACCTGCCCGTCCGATATCAGTCGCACCTGGTGGAACGAGCGTTCGGCGATTTCACCGAGGACGAAAGCGATCACCAGGGTCAGGCGCGGGTAATCGAAACGGATCATCAGATATCCGAAGATGCCCATCAACACGGTCACCAGAACGTCGGCCATGCGGCCTTCAAGCACGTAGACCCCGGTCAGTGACAGGACGACCACGACCGGCACCACGATGTTCACGTCGATCCGTGTGATCAACACGAGAAACCGCGCGAGGATGAGACCGATGACCGAGGCTCCGACGGCCGACATCGTAAGTGCCACGATCAGGCCGTAGATCTCGCGTTCGTTCTGCAAAAGGATCGACGGTCCCGGCTCCATCCCATGCAGCACGAGGATGCCGAGAAAGATCGCGGTTTCGGCGCTGCCCGGTATGCCGAAAGCAACAGTCGGGATCAGCGAACCGCCGTCCTTGGCGTTGTTGGCGGCTTCGGGCGCGATCACGCCCTTGATGTTTCCGGTGCCAAAGGTGTCGCGGTCCTTGGCGGTCTGGGCGGTTGAAGAGTAGCTGAGAAAGGCCGCGACCGTGCCACCAAGACCCGGGATGGCCCCGATGATTGTGCCGATGATGGAGCCGCGCAGCAGCACGGGCCAGTGGGTAAAGACGGCCATCATCCCGGCACCGACGCCCGATATCTTCATTTTCGAGGCCGCTGCGCGCGCGTCCTCGTCTGCGACCGACCCGCCTTTCAGCGCCAACTCGATCATCTGGCTGATTGCGAACAGGCCGGTGAGCGCCGGAACCAATGGAATGCCGTCCCAGAGATAGTCGATGCCGCCGGTAAAGCGGGTGTTTCCGGTGAATTGGTTGGCACCGGTAAAGGCGAGCAACAGACCGATGCAAGCCGCGATGAGGCCGCGCAGCAACTTGCCCTTCACCGAGACGGCGATTGCGGCGAGGCCGAGTATTGTCAAAAGGAAGAACTCCGACGAGCCAAAGCTTAGGACAACTTCGCGCGCGACGGGAATGAACAACAAGAGCGTCAGCAGCCCGATCAGCCCGCCCAAGGCCGAGGCGGTGGCAGAGGCCCCGATGGCGAGGCCGGCCTTGCCCTGACGCGCCAGCGGATAGCCGTCAAAGCAGGTCGCTGCATTGGGCGCGGTGCCGGGAGTATTGAGCAAAATTGCCGAGATCGAGCCGCCAAACGATGTCGCCCCCATGACGCCGCCCGCGAGGTACATCGCCTGGATCGGCTCCATCGTGTAGGTAACGGGGATCAGCAGCGCGAGCGCTGTCGTGCCACCCAGCCCCGGAATCACGCCGAAGGTAAGTCCCAACAGGACGCCGGCAACCAGATAGGCCAAGCTGCCACCGTTCAGGATCGCCAGAACGGCGTCGAGAAGTGCTTCCAATCCCATGGGTATTCCCTGTCAAACAGCGCGCCGTCGTGGAAGACGGCGCGCCTTGTCGTTTACTCGGGTGCTGCCGCGAGGTCCTTGTAATCCTGATAGAAACTCGCAAGTTCCTGCATCAGCGCCGCAGTTTCGGCCGCACCGAGGAATTTCAATTCGACGCCCGCGCCATCGGCCCACGAGGTCACACCTTCGCTTTC
>JBBKWG010000277.1:0-12298 GCA_037968835.1 Paracoccaceae bacterium | reverse complement strand
TTGGCCTCACACTTGATACCCGCAGCCTGCCGACCATTGCGCTGTCGCCCGATGGCAAGCACGCGGAACTGACAGGCAGCATCCTGCGCCACACCGATGGCAGCACCCATCCGGAGGCCGCGGCCTTTGCCGCGCTGCAGGATCGGCTGGTGCGGTTTGCCGCGCTTCTCGGTCAATTGTCCGACGCTCCGCCGCCCCTTCTGGCGGATGGGCTGGCCAATCTGGCCAGCATGCGCGATCTGGGCGGGTTGGCAAAGCTGGGCCTGAACCTGAAACGGATGGGCAAGACCGAGATGCGGGAATTCTTGCGCATCGTATTGTCCAACGCCTATGATCTGCTGCTCGAAGACCTGTCAGACGGTCCTGTCGCGGGCGCGCTGGCTGCCGATGCGGTACGCGGCGCCTGGAGCGGGCCGCGCGGTCCGGGGTCGGTGTTTACGCTGCTCTACCGTTTGGGTCGGGGCGGCGAGGTGCATCTTCCTATCGGCGGAATGGGCGCCGTGATGGGCATGCTGGAAAAGGCCGCGACCGATGCGGGGGCGACCCTGCGTTGCGGCGCTGGTGCCGCAGCCGTAGATGTGACCGACGACCGCGTGCGCGGCGTCACGCTGGACGATGGCACAGTGCTGAGTGCCGATGCCGTGCTGTCCAGCCTTGGCGCGCAGCAGACCATGCGGTTGATCGGTCCACAGCATTTCGACATCGAAGCCACCCGGCGGCTGCGCAAGATGCGCAGTAAGGGCACGGCTGCCAAGCTGAACCTCGTGTTAAGTGGCGTGCCGGACATGCCGGGGCTGAGCGATGCGCAAAAGGCCGGACGGCTGATCGTGGCTCCCTCGGCCACCTATGTCGAAAATGCGTTCAACCCGGTGAAATACGGCGGCACCACTGACGCGCCGGTGATCGAGGCGGTGATCCCATCGCTGAGCGATCCCACGCTTTGTCAGAACGGCCAGCATGTACTGTCGGCGGTGGTGCAGTACGTGCCCTCCGACCCCGAAGGTGGCTGGACGGCGGCGAAACGCAAGGCGCTGACCAGGCGCATCGTCAAGACGTTGGAAACCTATATGCCTGGCCTGTCGAAACTGATCACACACAGAGACCTGCTGACCCCCGACGACATCGAACGTCTGACCGGCGCACCGGGCGGGCATTGGCATCACGGCGAGCTGAGTATCGACCAGTTGCTGACCGTGCGGCCCGTTAACGGATTGTCGCGCTACGCCTTCGGAGTAGTTGGCTATTACCTCTGCGGTGCATCGGCGCATCCCGGCGGCGATGTGACCGGATCGCCGGGGCGCAATGCCGCGCTTCGCCTGTTTGCCAACGAGATACCGACATGAAAAAGACCCCCACCACCGCCGTACCCATCGGCTTGATCCCGGGCCCGTTCCACGGCCGGCTAGAGGCGTTGAGCCAAGCCAAGGGCTGGATGGACTGGGCCGGATACCTGTCGCCCTCGGTGTTGGACACAGCCGAGTTCGAATACTTCGCAATCCGCAATCAAACGACGCTGTTCGACATCTCGCCGATGCACAAGTACCGCATCACCGGGCCGGACGCGCTGGCGATGATCAACCGGGTCGTCACGCGCGACGTGGCGCGGATTGGCGATGGGCGCGTTGGCTATGCCATGTGGTGCGACGAGGAAGGCATGCTGATCGACGACGGCACCCTGTTCCGCTTTTCGGCCACAGATTTTCGCCTGTGCTGTCAGGAGCGGATGTTCTCCTGGCTGCTGGATGCGGCCTGGGGTTTTGACGTCGAGATTACGGATGAAAGCGACATTATCGCGGCGGTCGCGCTGCAGGGGCCGACGTCGTTCGCGGTCCTCAAGGAGGCCGGGCTGGACGTGGCCGACATGAAACCATTTGACTGGCGCAAGGTGGAACCGGACTTGTGGATCTCACGCACCGGCTTTACCGGTGATCTCGGCTATGAAATCTGGGTGCCCTGGGACCGCGCGCTGGACCTGTGGGACCGGCTTTGGTCTGCGGGGACGCACTGGGGCCTGCGCGCTATCGGGTTCGAGGCGTTGCACATCGCGCGGATTGAGGCCGGGTTCATCGCGGCAGGCATGGATTTCCAGCCGGTCCAAGGCGCCATGCGTCTGCACCGGGGACGCACCCCGATCGAACTGGGATTTGGTCGGCTGGTGCATTTCGACAAGGGCCACTTCAATGGCCGCCGCGCCCTGCTGAAACACCGTGATGGCGGGCAACGCTATGCCTTGGTCAAGATTGATCTGGGCGGGTTCAAACCGGCGCAGGACGCGCTGATCTATCACCGCAAACGGCGCGAGGTAGGACATGTTACTTCTGGCGTCTGGTCCCCCACGGCCAAGCGCAACATCGCGCTGGCGGAACTCAAGACTCCCTTCGGTACCACTAGGAACAGCGATCTCTCGGCCGAAATCTACGTCAATCAAGAGGGCCGCTGGGAACGCCGCCAGGTTCCCGTCACCATTGAAGACAAACCGTTTTTCATTAACGCCCGCGCCCGCGCGACACCGCCCGGCGCGTTCTGATGAGCAAGGAGAGGAAGACAATGACAACCATCCCCCGCGACCTGACCAACGGGCCATCGCCCGACACGTTGAACGAATGGGATCGCAACCACCAATTGCACCCCTGGGCCGCGATGGATGCCTGGCAGGAGAGTGACTATCACGCCATCGAGCGGGCCGAGGGCATCTATCTGTGGGATGCAAGCGGCAAGCGCTACATCGACGGACCGTGCGGCATGTGGTGCGTCCAGATCGGCTATGGTCGCAAGGATATGGCGACGGCGATTGCCGATCAAGTGTTGCGCCTGCCCTATACTTCGCCCTGGACCACAACCACCGATCCCTCGACAATGCTGGCCAAGAAAATTGCCGATCTGGCGCCGGGGGATCTCAACAACGTGTTCTTCACCACCGGCGGCTCGACCGCAGTGGATACCGCGCTGCGCACCATGCATTTCATGAACAACGCATTGGGTCGGCACGACAAGAAGATCGTGATCGCGCGCGAAAAGGGCTATCACGGGTCGACCTATCTCGCCTCTACGGTGACCGGCAAGGAACGCGAGAAAAGCCGATTCGACGTCGAGGACCGGTTGGTGCGGTTCCTGCCCGACATCAACCCCTATGTCCGCCCCGACGGGATGACCTTGGCTGAATGGGGCGATGCCAAGGTCGCGGACCTCGAGAACATGATTGCCGAGACGGGACCCGAGAATGTCGGTGCCTTCATTGCCGAGCCGATCCTGTGCTCCGGCGGAGTGATCATCCCGCCCGAAGGCTATCACAAACGAACGCTTGAGATCTGCCGTGCACATGACATCCTCTATATCTCGGACGAGGTGGTGACCGCCTTTGGCCGGCTCGGGCACTGGTTCTCGTCGCAAGACGTGTTCGGCATCACGCCCGACATCATCACCTGCGCCAAGGGCGTGACATCGGGCTATCTGCCGCTTGGGGCTTGCATCATATCGGACGCGGTGATGGCGCGGATGACCGGGCCGGACGAGAACGTGATGTTTTCCAACGGCTATACCTATTCGGGTCATCCGGTCTGCTGTGTTGCCGCGCTCAAGAACATCGAGATCATGGAGGATGAGAAAATCCTCGAACATGTGCGTGCAATCACTCCGCATTTCCAGCAACGCCTGCGCGCGCTGGAACGGTTTGCGATTGTTGGGGACGTGCGCGGGATGGGTCTGCTGGCCTGCATCCAGGGGCGGCCCGACACGCCCGGAACCTCGCTGGCGGCGGAACGCAAACTGGGCGAACTGCTGGATGCGGCCTGTGAAAAACGCGGCTTGCTGGTGCGTCCGCTGATCAACATGGCGGTATTCTCTCCGCCGCTGGTGATCACGAGGGCGCAGGTGGATGAGATGTTCGACTTGCTTGAGGAGGCGTTGGAAGAAGTGACTGAACAAATGGCCGCAATATAGGGGGTTGGGTTGGCAGGAAGTGATGGCTAAAATCTGCGCCCTGCCCTTCGGAAATTTCAGATTGGTGCCAAAATTCAGACGCTCGGAACCCGGTAAAAACCGGTTCAGATCGCTCATTATTATTTGAGCGCTCAAATAAACCTTGTGCCTACCCTCAATCCCCCCTAGTTTTTCCGTCAGTGTCCTGCCTGAATGTTTGCCGGTAAGGACCGACAAAATAATAACAGGGAGACGTTCATGACTACTCTACGACTGAAAGTCGCGACACTGGCCGGGGCCGCGGCGATGATGACCACGACCGCCATGGCGCAGGACGCCGGGCTGACGGTGTTCGACTGGGCCGGCTACGAAGACCCGGAATTCTTTACCGCCTACATCGACAAGAACAGCGAATCGCCGACCTTTGCCTACTTCGGCGACGAGGAAGAAGCGTTCCAGAAACTGCGCTCTGGTTTCAAGGCGGATACTGCGCACCCCTGCTCGCAGTCGGTGCCGAAATGGATGGAAGCGGGCCTGCTAGAGCCGCTGGACCCGTCACGGATCGACCGCTGGGACGACCTGAACAAGGAATTCCGCGACATTGAGGCCTACAAGAAAGACGGGGACTATTACTTTGTTCCGATCGACTGGGGCAATACTGCGCTGACCTACAACAGCGAAAAGCTGACCGAGGATCAAGTCAGTTCGCTGCAGATCTTTGCTGACCCTTCGATGGCGGGCAAGGTGTCAATCGGCGACAGCGTCGATGACGCGTATGCTCTGGGGTTCCTGGCGACAGGCGTGCAGGACTGGACCAAGGCCACGGACGAGGATTTCAGGAAAGCCTCGGATTTCCTGCGCGAGGTTCACAAGAACGTCCTCTCCTACTGGGACAGTTCGTCGTCTTTGGCACAGTTGATGCAGTCGGGTCAGGTGGAACTGGCCTGGGCCTGGAACGAAACCTCGGCCACGATGAGCGCCGAGGGCCTGCCGATCAAGATGAAACGCGACACCGACGAAGGCGCGTCAAGCTGGGTCTGCGGGTACGTCAAGCTCAAGGACGGTCCCGGATCGGACGACAAGTTCTATGACTTCATCAATGCCTGGCTTGAACCGAAGACGGTGGATTATCTCGTGACCGCCTGGGGCTATGGCCATTCCAATTCCGAAGAAATGGCGAAGCTGGATCAGGATATGCTGAAATCGAGCGGCCTCGACAGCAACGAGTCGCTGCGCGAAAACACGCTGTGGCAGGCACCTGCAGGATCAGTGCTGCGCGAAAAGATGATCGCGGAGTTCGAAAACATCAAAGCCGGGTTCTGATCCCCGGCCGAGACGCATCAACCGCCGCCGCGTTGGAACATCGCGGCGGCGTTCTTGCAGGATCGTCCGCTTGCGTTGCTTGTCAGATCGCCAGATGCGCCATATTGGCAAAACAAAGCATCGGAGACCGACATGCCCAATATTTCCTTACCTGACTCGATGCAGGAATACGCAGACCGCCAAGTGGAGGCCGGCATCTAGGCCAATCTCTCCGAGGTGATGCGCGCCGGGCTGCGCAAGTTGATGGAAGACGACGGTGCCACTGCCTTTTACCTGCTGCGCCGCGAATTGACCGAGGCCATCGCCGTGCCGACAGAAAGTGTCGATTTGGGCGACCTGCTATTGTCCTCTCCGGACTGATCGCGCTTGAAGGTCAGGATCAAGGCGCGCGTCCGGACAGTCCTGCTGGCGATCCGCAGTTGGAGTCTGTCGCATTAGGGCGAACAGCGTGCGCGCGACTTTCTCGAAGGCCTGATCGAAAGCATCGAACGGCTTGCCGATTTTCCCAAGGTGGGACGCTCGCGTGCCGCCCTTGCGCCTGGGCTCCGCTCAATCCGGTATCAGGGATATGTCGTCTACATTGTCGACGACGATGGCCCGGTGATCCTTGCGGTACTGTATCAACGGCGCAACCACGCCGCGCTAAGCCTTGCTGACTTCATGGAAGGCTAATAGCCCGCACCGGGACTGGCTCAGCGCGGCTTTTGCGCCAACAGGTGATGCGGGCAGTGTTCGCCGGTCTCAAGCACCCTGATCATCGCCGTCCAGGTGTCGATGGAATAGGCGATCAAGTCTGCGCCATGCGCCGCTTCCCACTTCGCGCGGGTGGGACCAGACATCCGCGCAAGCTCCTCTCGCGCGACCTCGGCATACCAGCCGTTGCGGCTGGACAGGGCGATGTTCTGAAATCCCGCCTCCGCCAGTGCCGTTTCATAGCGCGCAGGCGATGCCATGGCAAAATCCAGGTCTTCCTGCGAAATATAAGCCGTCATCTCTGGCGAAGGCACATCATCATGGGCGATCAGCCAGTCAGAGGCGGCAAACCAACCGCCCGGCTTGAGCACCCGAAACACATCGCGGGTCAACGCTTCCTTGTCGGGAATGTGGATGATTGAATCCTTGGAAAACACCGCGTCAAAGCTGCCCGCATCAAATGGCAGGGGACCAGCGCTGACCTGTGTGATCATGATCCGGTCGCCA
The DNA here is from genome assembly GCA_037968835.1 of Paracoccaceae bacterium. Taxonomy (GTDB): domain Bacteria; phylum Pseudomonadota; class Alphaproteobacteria; order Rhodobacterales; family Rhodobacteraceae; genus JBBKWG01. The sequence goes on along the minus strand of JBBKWG010000277.1, from coordinate 5,857 downwards.
AGCCCGGCATCGGCGACCCGGCGCTTGGCGGCGGCGCACACCGGACCTTCGATATCGATTCCGGTGACGTGGGCCGCACCGTGTTCGCGCACCAGTTCAATGGCAATGGCTCCCGACCCGCTGCCGATATCCAGCACATGCGCGCCCTTGATCGGCGCGTGTTGCACCACGCGGGCGACCTCTTCGGGGCCGCCGGGCGACAGATATCCCTCGCCCCATAGCGCCTCAAGCAGGGCGATGTGGCGCTCGTCATAGTTCAGATCAGATTCGGTCATTGCCGGGCCTCGCCCAATTTCAGCATGTCCTGATAGGCCGTGATGAACCGCGCGACATAGGCCTCCATCGGCACAAGCGGGCCGGGCACATAGTGGCACGATCCGACGCCGCGTGCGTTGGCCTCGACGATGCGCTTGTCGGCGCGGGTGGTTACGTCCCACAACCAGGTCAGCCGGTCGACATCATAATCACGCCCCGGCTCGGCCTCCGCCTGCACCAGCCAGATTATTTCCTGCGCGCAGGTATCCTTGTCCACCGGAAAGAAGCGGTACAGAACTGCATGATCGCAATAGATCAGCATCGGGTTCAGCAGCCCGACATAGACGTCCGACGCTCCGCCGTCATAGCCGCTGATTTGCCCCAGCAACGGGGCCACCGGCGCGCCGTCCTCGCTGCCGGTGAGGTAGCCATCCAGCAGGGCATAGCGGTTATAGGCATAATCGGTGCCGCCCCGGGTCCGCAGCCGGCCAACCCGGTCGATCAGGGGGGTCGGCGCCCCGCAGGCCGCCGCGCGGGTCTCCATCTCCTCGTTCAGCGGGGTCACGCGGTCTTCGGACATGTGTATGGCATGGCTGCGCGAAAATTCCGGATGCGCCGAGGCGCAATGATAACATTCATTGTAGTTCTCCAGCAGCAGCTTCCAGTTCGACTTGACGTCATAAGTGGCGCGGTGGGCGATCCTGGTCCGCGCCAAACTAAAGGGTGCAAGACAGGGCGTCATCTCGGCGCGCAGGGCGTCAAAGCTGGGCGGGTCGTCCGCCAGCGAGACATAGATCAACCCTTCCAGCACTTCGACGGCGACCGGGAACAGGCTTAGAGCGTCGCGGTCGTAGGCGGGGTCCAGCAGGCGTGCATGGAACAGGCCGCCATCCAGATTGAACGCCCAGGCGTGATAGGGGCAGGTGAACCGTTTGACGTTGCCGCGCGGCGAGATGCACAGGCGCGATCCCCGGTGACGGCAGACATTGGCGAAGGCACGAATGCCGCCTACCGCGTCGCGGCAGATGATCACGCTATCCGCCAGCAGATCGAACAGCATGTAATCACCCGGCTCGGGCACCTCGCTGACATGACCGGCCAGCATCCAATCCGTGCCGAAAACAGCGCGACGGTCGGCCTCGAACACCGTAGGCGCGGTATAGAACGGCTGCGCCATGGCGTGCCCCGGCCGCTGCTCCGCGATCAGCTTGGCGATGGAGTCCGCCACCCCGGTCAATCCCTGAACACGACAATCGAATCTGCGCCCCAGCCGACGGACACCTTGCTGCCCGGCGACATGACAGACCGTCCCGCCGTGTTGCGCATCGAAATGGTGACCGGTTCGGCGTGCCCGGGCAAGCGAATGGTGTAATAGGTCATGTCGCCGTAATACTGGGTATCGGTCACTTCGGCCTCGACTTTGTTCTCTGACCTTTCAAATCCGTCGAACAGCAGGGTCAACATCTCGGGCCTCACCCCAACCGAATTTATCGCTGCTGTGTCCACATCCGTCGCGATTGAATGACGCGGCACCTCGACGCTGCCAAGCGCTGCGATATCGAGCGTCAGATGCGTGTCGGTCGTGGCGGTCACGCGGGCGGGCAGAAAGTTCATCACGCCGATAAAGGACGCAACACGCTTGTTCACCGGACGCCGGTACAACCCCTCGGGACTGTCGAGCTGTTCGATACGCCCCTCGAACATCACCGCGATGCGGTCCGACATGATCAGCGCCTCTTCCTGATCGTGGGTCACCAGAATGAACGTGATCCCGATAGAGCGTTGCAGCGTGCGCAGTTCCACCTGCATCTGGTCGCGTAGCTTCTTGTCAAGCGCGCTCAGCGGTTCGTCCAACAGGACCACCTTGGGCTTCATGATCAGCGCACGGGCCAGCGCCACGCGCTGCCGCTGCCCGCCGGACAACTCATGCGCCTTGCGCTTGCCATAGCCTTCCATATCCACAAGGCTCAGCACGTCGGCCACTTCGCGCGCGATATCCTTGTTCTCCATCTTGCGGGCCTTCAGGCCATAGCCGACGTTTTCCTCGACGTTGAGATGGGGAAAGATCGCGTAACTCTGGAATACCATGTTGGTGGGGCGGCGGTTGGCGGGAATGCCCGCCATGTCCTTGCCGTCGATGGCAATGGCCCCGCTGGTCGGCGCCTCGAACCCCGCGATCATCCGCAAAAGCGTGGTCTTGCCACAGCCCGACGGGCCCAGCAGCGAAAAGAATTCCCCCTCGCGGATATCGGCGGTGATGCCGTGCAGTGCAGTGAAGCTGCCAAAATTCTTGACCACCTCCCTGATCTCGATCATCGACGTCGTGGCGTCGTTCATTTCACTCCTTCCTGGCACCCGTCACACGCCCGCCAGAGTTGTGTCGATTCCTTGCCGCGCCGCACTGCGGCGGCGCAGGGCCTCGGCGACGATCAACAACACCACCGACACTACTAGCAGGATCGTCCCCAGCGCCATCACCGAGGGCAGCTTGGCCGGAAACCGCAGTTGGCTCCAGATATAGACAGGCAGGGTGACATCCGTTCCAGTGAGGAAAAAAGCGATGATGAATTCATCAAGGCTGATTGTGAATGTGATCAACAAGCTGGAGATGACCCCCGGCAATACCAGGGGCAGCGTCACCCGCCGGAACGTACCCCAACGCGATTCGCCCAGATCAAAGGATACTTCCTCCAGTTCCCGGTCCAGCCCGCGATAGGCGGAACTCAGGATCGCGATGGCAAAAGGCGTGCAGATCAGCACATGCCCCCCCACCACGGTCCAGAGCGACAGCGGCATCCCCAGTTGGTTCAGCATCACCAACAGCGCCACTGCGATGATGATCTCGGGCAGCACCAGTGGCAGCATTATCAGCCCCACTATCCCGGTCTTGCCGGGAAAGGCGAACCGCGCCGAGGCGCGCGCGGCAAAGGCCCCCAACAGCGTGCTCAGCAGGGCTGTGCTCAGCCCCACCAGCATTGAATTGCCAAGCGCGGTATGCAGCGTGTCGGTGTACCACAGCCCCACGAACCAGTCGGTGGTGAACCCGCTCAGCGGAAAGGCGATGATGGTCGAGGTGTTGAGGGCGAATAGCGGCAGCAGGATTACCGGCGCGTAAAGAAAGATCATGTAGACCACGGCATAGACCGCCAGCCACCTGCTCGCGAGCCATTTCATCGCACCCGCCCTCCCAGCTTCTTGCCGACAACGAAGATACCAAAGCTGATCAGGCCGATCACCACCATTGAGGACACCGCAAGGGCAGCCCCCAGCGGCGCATTATTGGCCTTGCCGAACTGGATCTGGATCATGTTGGAAATCATCAAACCGTCGGTTCCGCCCACAAGGCGCGGCGTGATGAAATCACCGACCGTCGGGATCAGCACGATCAGCGTCGCCGCGACGATGCCCGGCATCGCCAGTGGCAGGGTGACGCGAAAGAACCGCCGCGTCGGGCTGTCGCCCAGATCGGTCGCGGCCTCCAGCAGGGATCGGTCAATCTTTTCCAGCGCCACAAAGATCGGCAGGATCGCGAACGGTGCCCAGGCATGCGCGAGTGTGATCACCACCGCATTGAGGTTGTAAAGAATGAACGTCAGCGGCTCATCGATGAACCCTAGCCCCAACAGTGCCGAGTTGAACACGCCGTTATAGCCCAGGATCACCTTCCACAAAAACACCCGCAACAGATAGCTGGTCCAGAACGGCACCGTGATCAAGAACAGCCACAGCGCCTTTCGCCGGGTGACGTGGAACGACAGGTAATAGGCAATCGGAAACGCCAACAGCACCGTCACCACCGTCACGATCACCGAAATCTTGAGCGACCGCCACATCAGTACCTGATAGAGCGGCGTCCCCCATGCCTCGCGGTAGTTATTCAGCGTCAGCGTGGTGTCGATGGTCAGGTAATCCTGCGTCCAGAAGCTGAAGGTCATCACCATCAGCAACGGGGCGGCCAGCATCACCAGAACATAGATAAAGGTCGGGCTGATCAGCCGCAGGCCCTGCCCTGCCTCCCGATCAAACCGCAGCGCCACTATCGGTCGGTCCTGATAGACAAGGTCACGATCACTTGGCCGCTGCCCGCACCGCAAGCATTTCGGCATTGCGCGCCGCAACTTCGCCGCGCGGCGGCTCGTCCTCGGTCAGCACCGGAAACAACCCGCGCAGGATGTCGTGATAGCTGCGCACGCAGTTTTCCAGGTCCGACAGGATCACTCCGTCATAGCCGCTGGAAAACGCCGCCTCCCAGGTCCAGCGCACCAGCTGCTCGTCCTCGTCCGAGGTCAGCCGGTCGATCCTGCTGCTAAGGTAACGCGACGCCCGCATCCGCCGGTCTTCGGTTTCGTACCGATAGGTAGTGCCGCGCTGCATAGTCTTGCCGAACTCCACCGGAAACTCCTGATAGAACTTCACGCAGTCAGGATAGAGCCCCAGCACACTGTTTGGAAACAGTCCGATATATAGCCAGGCGCGTTTATGATCGTCGTCCAGACGCTCGGGCGGCTCAAGGATCGCCCGATAGGCGCGCACGCTCCACAACCGGTTTCGCCCCTCGCGGAACAACGAATACGACCGCGACGTCCCCTTGTGGAAATCCTCGTCGTAATAGTTGGACCCAAACAGGTCATCGAGGCCCGGATGCGCCATAGGCACGTGGTAGCCTTCGTTGTCGACGTCGCGCACGCATTTCCAGTTCACCGCCGCGGGTTCCGCATAGAACCCCTCGCCCGAGGGCATCAGCCCCTCAAGATCGTATTGCTCGATCTCTGCGTCAAAGCGCGACAACACCTTGCTCATTTTCGGCTGCGGGCCAGGACGGAACCGCACAAAGACCAGGCCGCGCCAGATGTCGGTCTCGATCGCCTTCAGGCCGAAGGCCACGGAATCGAGCGGCGGCAGCTTGTCGGGCTGCGCCGCGCCCCGCAGCGTGCCGTCAAGGTTATAGACCCAGCCATGGAACGGGCAGACGATGGAATTGCGGCAATTGCCCTGTTCGGCGGCGACCACCCGCGATCCGCGGTGACGGCACAGGTTGTGAAACCCGCGCACTTCGCCGTCGGTGCCGCGAATGACCAGCGCCCGTTCGCCGACGCAATCTAGCGTCACGAAATCCCCGGTCTCAGGAAGGTCGTTGACATGGCAGACCAACTGCCAATGCGACCGGAAAAGCAGGTCCTTTTCCATGTCCAGCATTTCGCTGTTGAAGTAACTCCAGGCCGGCAGACCCTTGCGGTCGTGATCATTTAACAGGTCTTGCGCCTTGGCGACAGGGGACGTCATGAGTTGCTCCCGGTTGATGGTTCCCGCACAGCTTAACAAAGTTTTATTGAGCGCTCAAATAAATACTTTGCGTCAGGCACCGCTTTCCTCGAAACTTGCCCGCAAGCCCGCATCTTCCAGCTATTCACGGTCCGGCTTGGGACATTTGAACTCGGCCCGTCGGCGGTGTCCCGGTGGAACTGAGAAACACAGCATCTTTTTGACACTGTCGCGCGAAATCCCGAAATGCAGTGCTGCCGCCCGCGCGCTCATCCCGTCAGCACAGGCCAGACGGACCTTCCTGTAAAGTTCCACGGTGAAAATACCCCAACCCTCCCTG
>JBBKWG010000276.1:0-14457 GCA_037968835.1 Paracoccaceae bacterium | reverse complement strand
CGCGGTCGCTCGCATTCGCTCGGGATCGCCGACGCAGTGACGGTTCTTGCCGCCAATGCCGCCATCGCCGATGCCGCTGCAACCCTGATCGCGAACGCTGTCGACCTGCCGGGTCACCCGGAAATCGTCCGTCAGCCCGCGCTTGATATCGCACCCGACAGCGACCTTGGAGATCGCCTTGTCACCACCAATGTCGGCACACTCACCGACAATGACGTGGCAATTGCACTCGCCAACGGTTCAGCGCGCGCCCAGACTTTTGTCGACCGCGGGCTTATTCACGCGGCGGCACTTCTTCTCAATGGCTCGACGTCGGTCGTGGGCCAAATCCATCATCTGACGAAAGACCTTGCCCATGCCTGAATTCGATCTTCGCAAGACGCTGCTGTTCATAGAGGAAATTCATCACGACAATGGCCCGCGACCCGACAATTCGCGACGCCGCGCTGCCATCGTCGCGATTGTGAAGAACCCCTACGCGAATGGATATGTCGAGGATATTCAGCCCGGAATGGATGCGCTGAAACCGCTTGGTCTGATGATGACCGACCGGTTGATCGCGGCGATGGACGGGATCGAGGGCATCGACGGCTACGGCAAAGCGGCGCTTGTGGGCGAGGCGGGCGAGTTGGAGCATACGGCGCTCTGGCACGTGCCCGGCGGCTATTCGATGCGCGAGCGACTGGGCGAGGCCAAGGCGATCGTGCCATCTGCAATGAAGATCGGCGGGGTCGGAACCAGGATCGACGTGCCGCTCGGCCATATCAACGCAGCCTACGTCCGCAGCCATTTCGATGCGATGGAGGTCGGCGTTCCCGATGGTCCCAAGGCCGACGAATTGTTGCTGGCATTGGCGATGAGCCGGGGCGCGCGGGTCAACGCCCGCGTCGGCGGACTTTCCGTCGCGGATGTGAAAGGCGAGGACGGACTGCGATAGCCGTCAGTTCAACCCGTCGCGCGCGATCATCACCGCAAGATTGGCCACCAGTTGTCCGCGCGCCGAAATTGCCCCGCCGATGCCGGTTTCGGGATCCACCGGCACACTCAGTGAAAACAGGCGCGCGCGGTCGCGACCCTGACCGTCCAGCGCGGCTACGAAATACTGCCCCGACAGCATGATCGTTCCGCCCGAGGTTGCCAGAAACTGCTCGACGCGAACATCGACGCGGGCACCCGGGAAGTTGTCGAACGGCCACGGCTCCGGCGCGACCCGTGCACCGGTGACCTCCGAAAGGTTGCGCGCAAGGGCAAGCGTGATGGCGCGAGTCGGGTCGTCGGCCCAGAGAAGATCCGAAGCCTCCAGACCGCCGCCCTCTGATTCCACCACGATTTCTTCGCCAGCCGCGTAGGTCGGCAAACTGACTTCCAGCACTTCGATGCTGGCATAGCGCGACGAAACACGCTCGGCGGCCGTTGTCTGCGGTGTCGGCAGCAGTCGGTCGGGAGTGCCGCAAGCCGCGAGCAATGCGACCGGGAAGATAATGGCGTATTTGATCGTGCCAAGCATGTGTCAGCGTCCCAGAATGATTGAGTTTGGTCGGCGCTCAAGTGCGCGAGCCAGCGATTCCACGGCGTCCGCCGCTTTTTGAACTTCACGCAACGCTTGCTGCGCCTCGCGTGAGAACGTCGAGCTTTCGTCAAACCCGGCGAGCGTCGTGCGGGCTTGCCCCAGAACGCTGTCGATGCGCGCGACGATGGCTGGTAAATCTTCGGCCGCGTTGGCAACCGCCGCCGCCGCTCGTTCGGTCGCCGCCAGCGTCTGATTGGCGTTCTCGATCAAACCGCCTTCCCGCAGTTCGGCCAGCGCGAGTTGCGCCTCGCTCAGCGCACCGGCCAGCGCATCGGGAAGTCGGGCTTCTGCCGCGTCGCCAAACAAGGTCTCGGCGGTGTTCAGAACATCTGCCAATTCGTCCGCCAGTCGCTCGAGCGGCAATTGTTCGACATTCGCGGCGATTGCATCGACACGTGCCACGACTTCGGGAACCCCGGCAACGGCGGTCTCGACCGCGTTGGCAGCGGTTTCGGCAGCCGCCAGCGCCTTCGTCAACTGATCGGCAGTATTGGCTTGGGTCAGGCCCTGCAGAACCCCTTCCAACTCGCTGACTGCCCCGACCAGTCGAGCGGGAAGCGCACGCGCATCCTCGCCGCCGATGACCGCGCGCGCATCCTCGGCCAGCCCGGTCGCCTCGGAAACCAGCGATTCAAGCGACAGCGCGCTCGCCATTTCGACAAAGGTGTTTACCCGTTCGATCAGCGCCGGAACGTCTTTCAACGTCTGTTCGGCCGCCTCGGCCGCAGCGCCTGCCTTGTCGACCGCCGAAACCAGTCGATTGACCGTGTCGGCTTCGTTGAAGGCCAGAAGAATGCCGCGCAAATCGCTGATCACAAGTTGCAGATCGCCCATCACGGCACCGATTTCGGCGGGCAGGGCCTGAATTTCGTCGGATCCGACGACGCCCCGAACATCCGACAGCAATCCGCGCAATTCGCCAGGCGTCTCGCGGAATTCCTCGCTGGTCACGAACGCCGTCGCATTGTCCAGGAACGCTATCGCGCTGCTCATCAGATCCTCGACTGGCAGCGCGTTGATACGTTGAAAAACGCCCTCTGCGGTGGCCGAAACGTCCGCGACTTCGCTTTGCGTCACAGGCATCAGCGGGAAGGGCTCGTTTTCCAGATTGAGGAAGGATGGCGGCGCATCTTCAACCGTCAAGAACTCGACCTTCAGACCTCCCGTCAGGATTGACGCCGAAACCAGACGCGCGCGCAAACCTTCCTCGACCCGTTCGGACAGGAATTGCAGTGCTTCGGCTTCCGACAATTCCCCGGTCAGACCAAACCGGCCTGGCATGATGTCCAGCGTTGCAAGTAGTCGCACACGTTCATCACCGAACCGATCCAGATCGACGATGCCGGTAACGTTGGCCACCTCGCCGATGCGCACGCCGCGCCACTCGACCGGGGCTTCCGCCGCCAAGCCGCTGACATTTTCTTCGAAGATGACGGACAATGTGACGGTCGTGCCGTCGGATGCTTCGAAGATGCTGCTGCGCGCCGCCGCCTCGTCCGGGAATACCTCGAACACGGTTCCATCGCTCGGGACACGCCCGCCCGAGACCAGCGTGTCGAACGTGATGCCGCCAGAAATGAGCGAGGCGAGCGACGTGAAATCGACCGCCGCGCCGCCAGGGCCAAGCGTAAACGAAAATCCCGAAGTGTCCCAGAAACGCGTGGCGGTGGTGACCAGACGGTCGTGTGGTTCGTAGATGATGCCATCTGCGAAGATCCAACGACCGTCCTGCGATATCCGCGCCGCCCCGAGCCGCCCGACCTCGATCCCCTTGAACAGAATCGGTGTATTTTCAGATAACCCACTGTCGCGCGACGTTCTGAGTTCGATCTTCAGTCCGGTTTTCCCGGACGTCAGAAGTGGCGAATCGTCCAGCCCGTCGAAAACCTCGGTCAGCCCGCCTGGCGTCGCGTCCCAGTTGCCTTCGATATAGACGCCCGACAGCACGGTATCGAGTCCGCTGACGCCGCTTGCCGTGACTTCCGGTTGCACGACCCAGAACGTCGAATCGCTGTCAACGAACGGCGCGACCTTCTTGGCCAGTCGAACCGAGACGATGACCTTTTCCAGCGTACTTGTGAAACCGACGTCTTCTACGATTCCGACGGCCACGTTCCTATAGCGAAGTTCCGTTTCGTCCTTGGATATGCCCGATGCATTCTCGAAGGCGATTTCGATGACCGGACCCTGATCGACCCAACTGCTCCAGGCAACGCCAAGCGCGATCAGAAGCGCGCCGAACGGAACTATCCAGACAATCGAGGCGCGTTCCCAAATGCTTTTGCGTGTCGGCTCAACCGGCACGTCAGGAATATCGTCCGCCACGTCAGTCCGCCCCGCCAATCTGGGTCTGCCGATCCCAGATCAGTCGGGAATCGAAACTTTGAGCGGACAGCATGGTGAATATTACCGAAAGTGCAAAGGCCAGACTGGCCGGACCGGGATTTATTGACGCCACGACATTGAGTTGAACAAGCGATGCGAGGATCGCAACCACGAAAACGTCGATCATCGACCAGCGTCCGATGTATTCGACGATTTCGTAGACGCCCTGCCTGCGCGATTGAGACACCCGCGACCCGCGACGCACCGAAAGCGCCAGGAAAGCGATGGCAAAGAACTTCGCCAAGGGGATGCCGACCGATGCGAGCAGGATAATCGCCGCAATGCCGTATGCTCCATGATGCATCAGGTCGAAAGCGCCGCCGACGATGGTGCTTTCCTGTGTCGTGAACAGGGTCCTGGTGCTGAGCATCGGATAGAGATTCGCAGGCACATAAGCCATGATGCCACCCAGCCACCACGCCCAGACCTTTTGCAGACTTCTGGGATCGCGCGATTGCAGGTGCGAGCCACAGCGACCGCAGTGATCCAGATCGCCCGGCCAGACCCGACCGCACCGTGTGCAGCCGACCAGACCGGCCTCGCGCGCGGTGCCTTGACTGCTCAGCGTTCCAGCGATGTCCACACCGACCACCTGCACATGAGAGTATCCTGAACCACGACGAGAACCACCAGAACCGCGAACATCCAGAACGCGGGTCCGAGATCGACACGCGCCAGATCCGCGATTTTGACCAATGCCACAGCACAACCGATGACGAAGATCTCCGCCATCGACCACGGCCTGAGAGCCTCGGACAGACGAAAGGCTTGCATCGCGCCGGGGGCGGCAGGCCGATCCAGAACGACCGGCACTAGAACGTAAAGGGTCAGCAACAAACGCGTGAGCGGCAGGAAGATAATCAGCGCCGCAACCGCGAGTGACAACAGGATCATCGGCCCGCCCGAAAACGCCAAGGCTGCATCAAGGACCGTGGCATCGCTGCGAAATCCGGCGATGCGGATTTGCAGAAACGGAAAGCTGATCGCGCCGACGACAAGAATTACCGACGCGACAGCCAGCGCGATCACCCGCGCCCCCGCACCGCGCCGGGGCGCGATCAGCACTGTGTGACAACGGTGGCAAATCGCCCTTTGACCGGCTTCAGGCATTCTGGCGCGATAAAGCGCGTCGCACTGCGGGCAGGCGATCAGGTCATCCAGTTTTTCCGTTATTGCGTCGGCCACGCTCTGCTCCGTCATGCGTCTCTGAGCCAGCATTTAAGCCATTTGCACGCGAACGCCAGCGGATCACGCATCATAGTATGTGCAGGCGACGGCGTGGTCGGGGCTGTCGAAGCGGACTTGCGGCAGATGATCCGCGCAATCGGGTCGTGCAATCGGACAGCGCGTTCGGAACACGCATCCCGACGGTGGATCAATCGGTGATGGCAATTCGCCCGAAATCGGTGCCACGTCGCGCGCCGCCTCGGCCACCGGATCGGGGATCGGAACCGACGCGATAAGCGCCTTGGTGTAGGGATGCAGCGGGTGGTGAATGAGCAATTTGGCAGGCGCGGTTTCCATCAGACGGCCAAGATACATCACCGCGATCCGGGTCGAGATATGCTTGACTACACTTAGATCGTGCGCAATGAAGATCAGCGACAATCCAAACTCGGCCTGCAACTCTTTCAAAAGGTTGATAACTTGCGCTTGGACGCTGACGTCGAGCGCGGACACGGGTTCGTCGCAGATCAACAGTTTGGGATTGAGGATCAGGGCCCGCGCGATACCGATCCGCTGACATTGCCCGCCCGAAAATTCGTGTGGGTAGCGGTTGATGAGGTTGGGCAGCAACCCCACCCGTTTCATCAAGTTGGCGACCTTGTTGCGCACTTCTTCCTTCGGCGTATTCGGGAAATGGGTGATCAAGGGCTCGGCGATGATTTCACCGACATTCATGCGCGGATTGAGCGCCGCCAGAGGATCCTGAAAGATCATCTGGACATCGCGCCGATGCTCGCGCCGCGTCCGTGTGTCCATGGTGCCGAGATCCGTCCCTTCCCAGAGAACCTTGCCTTCCGACATCGGCACCGTGCCAACGATGGCGCGGGCAAGTGTGGACTTGCCCGAACCGCTTTCGCCGACGATGCCAAGGGTCTCGCCCGGCGCGAGATCGAAGCTCACGTCCTTCACCGCCTTCAACTCGCGTGATGGCGTCCACGGCCAGGCACCCCGTGGCTTGATCGGGAAAATGACTGACAGGTCGTCGACCTTTAAGAGCGGAGCAGTCATGCCGTTACCTCCGACACCGGCGCGTGGCAGGCGCGGACGTGCATTCCGTCGACAACTTCCAGCGGAGGGCGCTCGATTGCGCAGACCTCACGCGCGAAGGTGCAACGCGGGTTGAACGGGCAGCCGGTTGGAAGGCCGACCATATTGGGCGGCTCGCCATCAATCGTCGGCAGCACCTCGTGATCCACGTCCAGACGCGGGACGGCCCTGAGCAGCCCAAGTGTATAGGGATGGGTCGGGCGCGCGAAGATATCCGTGGTCAGCCCGCGCTCCATGATCTGGCCGCCGTAGAGGACGATGGTCTTTTCGCAGGTGCCCGCCACGATGCCAAGATCGTGGGTGATGAGGATGATCGCGGTCCCGAAGTCCCGGCGAATGTCGGCGATCAACTCCATGATCTGCGCCTGAACCGTCACGTCGAGCGCGGTTGTCGGCTCGTCGGCAATCAGTAGTTTGGGACGGCAAAGAAGCGAAATGGCGATCATGATCCGCTGCCGCATACCGCCCGAGAATTCATGCGGATACATGGCGATCCGCGCCTTTGCCTCGGGAATGCGCACCGCATCCAGCATGCGCACGCTTTCGGCTTCGGCATCGCGTTTGGACATACCTTTGTGAAGCCTCAGCACCTCGGTCATCTGATCGGACACGCGCATGTAAGGATTGAGCGACGTCATCGGATCCTGGAAGATCATCGCGATCTTCTCGGCCCGGATCTTGTTCATCTCCCGCGCCGACAGACCGTCGATCCGTGTGCCCTCGAAACTGATCTGACCCTGCGCAGCGCCGTTCCGTGCCAAAAGGCCCATGATGGCAAAGGCCGTCTGAGACTTGCCCGACCCGCTTTCGCCAACGATCGCCAGCGTCTCGCCTGTGTCGATGCTGAACGACACGCCGTTAACGGCATTCACGACACCGTCGGTGGTTTGAAACGAAACGGTCAGGTCGTCTACGTCCAAGAGCGCCATCAGCGATCCTTCGGGTCAAGGGCGTCGCGCAAACCGTCGCCCACGAAGAAAAATGCGAACAGAGTGATGACAAAGAAGAAAAGCGGCACGAACAATTGCCAGGGCGTGCCATAGCGCATCTGGCTCGCTCCTTCGGAGATCAACGCGCCCCAACTTGTCGACGGCTCCTGCACGCCAAGGCCCAGAAAGCTGATGAACGATTCAAATATGATCATCGTAGGCACAAGAAGCGTGGCGTAGACGATCACGACGCCCAGAAGGTTCGGAACGATGTGGCGGCGGATGATCGTCGGCGTTGATACCCCGGTCGCAATCGCCGCTTCGATGAATTCCTTGTTCTTGATGCTGAGCGTCTGGCCCCGGACAATCCGAGACATGTCGAGCCACGAAATCAGACCGATGCCGACGAACAGCATGATGATCGAGCGTCCGAACACGACGAGCAGCAGGATCAGCACGAACATATAGGGAATCGCCATCATCACATCGACGACGCGCATCATCACGTTGTCGATGCGCCCGCCGACATATCCCGCCGTTGCACCCCAGATGGTGCCGACGATCACTGAAATCAGCGCGCCGACGATTCCGACCATGAGGCTGATCTGAGTTCCCTGCACGGTGCGGGCGAACAGATCGCGGCCGACCTCGTCAACGCCGAAGTAGTGGCGGTTCGACAGGCTCGGCGCGCCAAGTTCGGAAACGCTTCCTAGCATGGACCAGTCAACTTCCTCGTTCGACCAGGGTGTCAGCAACTGCCCGAAGAGAGCAAACAGACAGACGAAGACCAGCACGAATATTCCGGCGACGGCTGCCTTGTTGCGCATGAACCGCGACCGCGCGTCCTGCCAGAGCGACCGTCCGGCCATCGACTGGCTTTCGATCATCGCTTCCATCGCTGCGGCGCGCTGAAGGATAGGGGCTTTCATCGTCTCTCCTCCCTCAATACCGGATTTTCGGGTCGATCCAGGCGTAGAGAACGTCGACCAGCAGATTGAACATGATGGTCAGCGCCCCGAACAGAATGGTGATACCCATGATTGTCGAATAATCGCGGTTAAGCGCGGATCGCACAAAGAACTGGCCGATGCCGCCGGTCGAAAAGATGACATCGACGACGACCGATCCGGTGATCATGCCGACGGCGGCAGGACCAAGATACGAAATCACAGGCAACAGCGCGGGCTTCAGCGCGTGTCGGATGATCACCTGGCGTTCGGGAAGTCCCTTGGCGCGCGCTGTCCTGATAAAGTTTGAGTTCAGCACTTCCAGCATCGAAGAGCGTGTCAGGCGGGCAATCGACGCCATATAGGACGTCGAGAGCGCAATCACCGGCATGACGATGAATTGCCACTGACCCCCTTCCCAGCCGCCGCCGGGCAACCAGCCAAGCCAGAGCGTGAAGATGATGACAAGGATCGGCCCCATAACGAAGTTGGGCAGTACCTGCGCGCCGACCGAAATACCGACGGCCAGGTAGTCGAGCCAAGAGTTGTGATAGACCGCCGCGAAGATGCCAAGTGTTCCGCCGACGGCGACAGCCACGACGAAGGACCAGAACCCGTAGGTCAACGTGACCGGGAAACCCTGGGCGATGATATCGTTCACCGAGCGGTCCTTGAAGATGAAGGACGGCCCGAAATCAAACTGCGTGACGATGTTCCAGATATAGATCCCCATGCGATACAGCATGGGTTTGTCCAGCCCATAACGCGCTTCGAGGTTTGCCAGCACCTCGGGCGTCACACCGCGCTCGCTCGCAAACGGGCTGCCGGGTGCGGCTTCCATCAGAACGAACGAGAAGATGATGAGAAACAGTAGCGTCGGGACAGCGACTGCGATGCGGTGAAGGATGAAAGACGTCATGGTCTCTCCTCTGATGCGCGAAAGCGCGCAGCCCGAAAGCTGCGCGCATCATTGATGTCAGAGGATCATTCAGCCACGCGATAGAAGTTCTTCACGTACCAGTTGTTTTCGACGTTGCCATAGGGAAAGCCCTTGATGGTGTCGTCCAGAAGGAAGGCGTTCGCGTAATGATAGATCGGGATGATCGCCATCTCGTCGGCCAGGATTTCCTCGACCCGCGTATAGTTCGGCTGCGGATCCTCCGCGGTTTTCGACGATGACATCAGTTCGTCGATTTCCGAGTTGGTATACTTGCCGTCGTTCGCGCCGTGGGTTGTCGTGACCAGATCGAGGAAGGTCGAAGCCTCGTTGTAATCCCCACACCAAGCCGACCGGGCAAGATCGAAGTTCTGGTTGCCGCGAATGTCGAGGTAAGTTTGCCACTCGAAGTTGGACAGTGTCGTTTCGATGCCCAGTTTCTGCTTCCACATCTGCGCCAGAACGGTCGCGATCTGCTTGTGGCTTTCGGACGTGTTGTAGATCAGCTCGAGGTTCAGTGCGGGCGATCCGGCTGCCTCGTAGAGTTCTTTGGCCTTGGCGTCCCGCTCGGCCTGACTCCATGTGCCATAGTCAATCTCGGGCACTTCAAAACCGGCAGTTGCCGAGTGCGTGAAGTTATAGGCCGGCGTCTGCCCACCTTTGAGAACCTGATCGACGATAACATCGCGGTCCACCGCATACGAAAGCGCCTGGCGGATGTTCACATCCTGAAGCGCCGGATCGCCCGAGTCGGTAAGGTTGATCGCATAATAGTACGAACACAGGCGCGGAACGCTGGCGGCTTGGGTTGGATACTTCTCTTTCAGCGCCGGGTACTGTCCAGCGGGCAAGTCATCGTTCATATCAAATTCGCCAGCTTCATAGCGCGTCAGCGCCTGATCGCCGTCGTTGACGACCTTGCCGGTGATCGTCTCGATGATGACGTTATCGGCGTCCCAATACGTCGGGTTCTTTTCGAGCGTGAAGTACTCATTCAGCACGAGATCCTCGAGCGTGTAAGCGCCGTTGGAAACCATGTTCTCGGGCTTCGTCCAGTCCGAGCCATGCGCTTCAATCGTCGCCTTGTGCGCCGGGAAAAGCGTGGCATAGGTCGTCATGTTCGGGAAGTAAGGTAGTGGCGTGTTCAGCGTCACCTTCAGAGTGTGGTCATCGACAGCCTCGACTCCAAGCGTATCGGGTGCGGCGGTGCCCGCCACGATATCCGCGGCATTCACGATTTCGGTCAGTTCGACATACCAGGCATACGGCGAGGCAGTTTCCGGGTTGGCGGCGCGCTGCCAGGCATAGACGAAATCACCGGCGACCACTGGATCACCGTTGCTCCATTTGGCATCGTCGCGCAGCTTGAACGTCCAGACGGTGTTGCCTTCCGAGGCTTCCCATTCCGTTGCAATCGCCGGAACGATATTTCCGTCGCTGTCCTGAGACAAAAGCCCCTCGAAAAGCTGTTGAATGACGTGAGATCCGGCCGTTTCCTCGTTCAACTGCGGATCGAGCGTCGGAAACTGATCCAGCAACCGGTACGTGAACGTCTGGTTGTCCGACAGCGTCTCGCCGGTGACAGGGTGGCTGTGACCCGCGGCGTAAAGTGCAGTGCTGCTGAGAAGCAAGCCTGCGGTTGAGGCGGAAATGATGAAGTGTTTCATAAGTTGTAACTCCCTGAGTTTGATGCTGCAGCCTGAATTCGTGGGCGCAGCCCGATCCGGTTCGATCGGTAGAAAATCATTCCGCTATTCTTATGTGCTTGGCGCAAAGTGCAAGTGCTACGGGGCGTTAACTTGCCGTATTTATCGGAACTTGCGTCCGAGCGAGCGAAAATGCCGGAATCTGTCCACTGACGCCTCAGAATGCGCGCAGAAATTCCAACTCTTCGGCGGGATAAATCGACTCGTCGTCGCTTCCGTCGGTCAGATCGGCCGAACCGGTCAGGAAATAGCCCAATGCATCGCCCGTTTCAGGACTGCCCCAGGCACCGCCCGTGAATCCTAAAGCGTGGCCAGCGTGTCCGATCAGGGTTTTTCCAATTCGTGCGTCGGCTTCATGAAGGGAAAGGCCAAGCCCGAATTGACGGAACAACCCATCGCAATGCGCGCCGTTGCTGCGTTCTTCATCGAGCTGCCACACGATTTGTCGCTGAAGGCGCGCATTGTCGCTGTCTTCAAGGCTGAACTGCACTAATCGCGCAAGACCCACCACATCGGTTCGCAAGCCCGCGTGGGGCGAAAATAATCCGGTATCCTCCCCAAGCCTGTAAGATGTGAGTTCTACGCCAATCCCGTCGCGCCAGATAAGCGGTGCCGCCCAGTTGCTGCGCGGTGAATCCGCCTCCAGAACGTAGTTTTTCCCATAGCGTTGATAGAGGGGAAGCGATTTCCGTCGTTCGTCGGGCCCGGTCCCGGCCCAATTGAAACCGCCTACGACTCCGGCAGGGTCCAGCACCGACTTGGCAACGGCCCGGTCAAAGCGTTCACCGCTCAGAACTTCGACAATGGCTCCAAGCAGCACGTAATTGAGGTTCGCATACCTGAAGAACGACCCCGGCGAAGTGACGGGACAGCAACCGGTCCGCTCCACAAACTCCGGCAAGCTATCGGGCGGCGCTACGATATAGCCGCACTTGTCGCTCAGTCCGCTGGTGTGTGACAACAGATGCGCAAGCGTGATTGAGCCGTGTTCCTTGTCTTGCGGAAACCACTTCAGAACATCGCGCACTGGAGTGGCCGGTTCTGACCCGCTCGGTGAAAACAGTTCAACGACTGCGCGCGCAGTCGCCATCTTGGAAACCGACGCGACACGAACGATTGCATCACTCGGCAATTCAGCGGCTCGTTCATCGCTCGGGTGGCGGCGTCCAAAGGCAAACGATTCCGTGTCGCCATTTGCGCAAGTCCGCGCGATCGCACCCGCAAGGAAAGCCTCCGCATGGCTGTCGTCGTGAGACGTCAAAGCCTGCACGTGGCGACATAGTCGCCGGAAAGTGTCTTCGTTCATAAGCACCTTGCCACGCGAGGCCCCCGCGTCCCTGAAACGTAAATTAACATATGACAAAACGCCAGTGCCTGAACGCGCGAGAGACGAAATCATTCTGCGCAGGAAATACGCATCAACGGCCTGTCGGTGGAACACGAACTCAAGCATCGAAACGGAAACGCATTGTTTCCGCTGCTATGCAGGCAGTGGAAACCTGCGAATGTGCAATTACCGCCATGGTTCATCGACCCGACTGTTATCCAGTCCTGAACAGTCGCCACCAGGTTTCCCTTGATTCTCGCGGTTTTTGCCTGTGACGCCGGCCGCTTTGTCTCCAATCTGGAAATCTTCGGGCGCAACATATGGTGTTCGTGCGGCGCGCTTTCCCAATTCCTGCCCTTATGTCAAAAATTGCGCCAAACTCTCGCCCCAGCGATGAGCGAGATTGATCCGGTAAGCGATCAGGCAGAGCCACTCTCTCGAACCTGGTTGTGTGAAGGTAAGTCGCGGCCGGTTTGGTCGTTTTTTGGGTAGGGGGGCGTGTTTGCGAGTGGATGCAACACGTCCCTTTTCAACGAGTTTCCGCGTGTTGCGGTTGTGTAGAAGGTAACGAGTCGATGAGTCGCACCAATGAATCAACGCCGTCCAATGACGGCGCACTCCTCAGTTCCATCATGCGCCGCATAAAGGACCCGACTGCGCGCAAAGCCGCGCGCCGCGTCGCGTCGGATTATCAGCCATCGGACAATTCGGTGCCGCTGGAGGCCGAATCCAGAGCCGCGCCCGTCAAGACCGAGACTGTCCTTGGTAGCGCCGACAAGTGGCCGCTGCCGGGGCTTGCGCCAATGACCCGTGTGCGCACAGCATTCGGTGACGTTCACGCCATCGCGCTCAGGAAAGGCGACAAGGTCCGCACCCGCAGTGGCGAGTATAAATCCATCGTCTGGCTGAATCGCGTTCTTCTGGACGAGCGGTTCCTGTCGGACAAGCCGGATTCGAATCCCGTGCTTCTTCACGCTGGTTCCGTGGCCCGAGGTGTCCCGGCAGCGGACATCATGGTGTCTCCTCGCCAGATTATTTGCCCGGTTCCACAAGGCAACATGGATCGGGCGCGCGAAGCCGCGGACATGCTGTCGCGCCCCGGCGTCATGCGGCGTCGCGAAACCGGCTTGAGCTACACAATGTTCCATTTGGGCGAAGCTTCCGAGGTCCTGTGCGAAGGTGTCTACCTGCGCTTTGATCTTCCGATGGAAATTTGCTCGCGATGAAGCCAGGGAAACGTCGCGCGTAAACGATTTCTTCAATGGAATGACTCACTAAGTTGTCAGTGAAAAGGATTGCACTGGCAAGAGGTCGGAATGTCTGAACAAGCTCTCGCTGGTTGGGCATGATGCCGGAGCTATCCGATCGACGTCGACCGATCCGGGTTCTCATCATTGACGATACCCGGACGATCCGCGGTCTGATCCGCGCTCATCTGGACCAGGACCGCAGATTGGTGGTGGTTGGCGAAGCGGGCGATCCTTACGAGGCCCGCAGCCTCATCAAGTCATTGAATCCGGACGTTCTCACCCTCGATGTCGAAATGCCTCGCATGAGCGGGTTGGAATTTCTCGACAAGCTGATGCGTCTGAGGCCGATGCCCGTGGTCATGGTATCGACACGCACCACCGAACAAAGCGACGATGCGATTCGTGCGCTTACACTCGGCGCGGTCGAATGCATTGACCTGCGCGCGCTAAGGTCAGGCGGTCGCCGTGCCGTCAATCTGGCCGACACGCTGGTCATGGCCGCAGGCGCGCGCACCGCTGGCCGCGTCGTTTCGCAAAGCGGTTCGCCAACTGCCGAGTTCGTCTGGAACGAAAAGTTTGTGCTCATCGGCAGTTCCACTGGCGGCGTCGAGGCATTGACGACAATATTCGCCGATTATCCGCAAAATTGCCCGCCCACACTGGTTGCACAACACATGCCGGCGCACTTCCTGACGTCGTTCGCCAAGCGGTTGGATGCGTCCTGCGCGCCACGTGTTTTGCTCGCCGAGGGCGGCGAACGCCCCGAACAGGGCACCATTTATTTAGCGCCGGGCGGTGCGACCCATATGGCATTAGGCGGTCGCATCGCGCCATCTTTGCAGCTTCTGACGGATGACGAAAGTGAAGTTTACGTGCCATCGGTAGAGGTCCTGTTCAAGTCCGCCGAAGTACGCGCGAAATCCACGATCGCCGTTCTTTTGACCGGCATGGGCAGGGATGGGGCCGCCGCAATGCTTGGTTTGCGAAATGCCGGATCGCATACCATCGCGCAATCCGGCGAAAGTGCGGTAGTCGACGGGATGCCGAAAGCGGCGCGCGAAATCGGTGCCGCTTGCGAGGTTTCGCATCTTTCCGACATCGCCGGCCGAATACTTTCCGCCGCATCCAGCCG
>JBBKWG010000275.1:0-12761 GCA_037968835.1 Paracoccaceae bacterium | reverse complement strand
TCGAACCCTTGTTCGATCAGAAGGTCGACGGCAAGCGAGTTGCGCGCGACATCCAGAGGGCAGACGTCCGGGCAAAACGTATAGCCGAAGTAGACCAGCGCCGGCCGGTCGATGACGTCTCGCTCGGTGACCGTTGTCCCATCGCTGGCGATCAACTCGAAAGGGCCACCGATTGCCGCTCCGCTGCCCGCCAGAGAGTTCCCGGCGCAGTCACTGCCGGCCATCTGTGCCGTCAGCACATACGTTCCGCTCAAGATTGCCACCAAGACAACCGCCGCCACACCGGCATAGAGTTTCGTCATCCCGCGTTCCTTTCGAATACGTCACATTGATCCTTTGTGTCATCGCCGACTACAAGAAGACAGCTTGCCCCACCCAAAGGACCCGGATGAATGGCCGATCAGGTCGAGTTCGACCACCGCGAAAGTCGCTCCAACTGGGTGCGGCTCAGAACGCTTATCGTGCTCAGATGGATTGCAATTTTCGGCCAACTGTCAGCGATTACCGTCGCACAACGTCTTTTCGACCTCGATCTTGATCTCGGCCTTTGCTTTCTGGCGATCGGCGCCTCCATCGTCGCTAACCTCGTCGCCGTCTTCGTCTATCCCGAAAATACGCGCCTGACCGAATCGGAAGTCGCGGGAATGCTTCTGTTTGATATTTCCCAACTTTCGTTTCTGGTCTTCCTGACTGGCGGCTTGAACAATCCTTTCGCCCTTCTGGTGCTTGCGCCGGTGACGATTTCCGCCACTGCTCTGAATCCCAAAAGTACGGCCCTGATCGGGGCGGCGACGATTGCATTGGTCAGTGTTCTTGCGTTCTGGCATCTGCCGCTTCGAACTGATTCCGGGTTCGTCATGCAGATGCCCCAGGATTTCGTCTACGGCTTCTGGATTGCAATCGTGATAGGCGTCATTTTCCTCGGGCTATATGCCAGCCGCGTTACCGCCGAAGTCCACGCGATGTCCGAGGCATTGGCCGCGACGCAAATGGCTCTCGCCCGTGAACAGAAACTGACCGACCTCGGAGGTGTCGTCGCAGCCGCCGCGCACGAACTCGGCACGCCGCTCGCGACGATAAAAATCGCCAGTGCCGAACTCATCGAAGAGCTGGAAAACAGTCCCGAACTTCGCGAAGACGCCGAATTGATCCACGCCCAAGCCGACCGGTGTCGTGACATTCTTCGCTCGATGGGGCGCGTCGGTAAGGATGATCTCCACATGCGGCAGGCTCCGCTGGCGGCTGTCGTTCGCGAAGCTGCCGAACCTCATGCTGATCGGGGAAAGGCGATCCACTACGATATCGCTCGAAGTGATGGCAGCGAGGATCGCCAGCCGGTTATTGGCCGTCGACCCGAAATCATCCACGGCCTTCGCAATCTGGTTCAGAACGCAGTCGATTTTGCCCGTGAGAACGTCTGGATCGACATTTTCTGGGACGACGACTGGCTCACGGTTCGGATTGTCGACGACGGGCCAGGATTTACTTCAAATGTCATGAGTAGAATTGGCGATCCGTTTGTTCGACGCAGGCGCACCGGCACGTTTTCGCAACGCCGCCCTGGATACGAAGGCATGGGACTTGGACTTTTCATTGCCAAGACGCTTCTTGAACGATCCGGCGGCGAAGTGAGTTTTGCAAATGGTCGAGAGCCGTTCGAGGCGAAAGCGGTGGCCGGTGAGCGTGTCGGCGCGATTGTCGAAGTCCGATGGAGGCGAGCCGATTTTTCCAGCGCGGAAGAACTGCGACACGTGGGTCTCGGAGAAAATCGACCGATCCCGACCTGATCTCTCATCCTAAGTTAACCTCACGTTAACCAGCGACATTGAATGTTAACCGGTATTTATCGGGGGATGTACAGTGTTGCTCATTGATTTTCTGAGCGCCGCGCTTTTTGGGCTTGGTGCTTTTCTGTCTGCGTTCGCGGCTTTGGCACTTATTTCCGGACGGACGAAAAAAGCAAAACGACTGAATGACGTTTCATCCGATCTAGCTGGAAGCACACTTGTTTTTCTGATCCGGGACGGGCAAATTGTCGACTCGAATTTTTCGGGGCAGCGTTACCTTGACGCGCTGCCAGACGCGCCGAACGATCTGGAGCGATTGCGTACAGCTTTGAAGTCGCGAGTTGACGACGCCGATTTACTGCTCTCAGTGGACACTACGGCAGGAGATTTCAGCAGTGGTGCCGTTGATGGAACTTTTCAGGTGCTGCGAGAAACCACGGGGAATTCAGTTCGACTGAAGGTCATGCCGCAAGTCGGCGAGCAGGCTGGAGTGGAAGATATTCACCGGCTGGATGCACTTGAACGCGAACTTGCGACGCTCCGCGCCAATACCGATGCGGCGCCGTTTCTTGTCTGGCGGCAGAATGCGGCGGGCGATGTTACGTGGGTCAATCGGGCCTATCTGGAGCAAGTAGAGAATCGTTTTGGAACCAACCGCCGCATGACGTGGCCGCTTCCACAACTCTTCGGCGATTCGACGCCATCAAGCAAAAGCAGTCGTTGGCCCCGGCGCGTGTCTCACTCAAGCGACGATGGGCAATCGGTCTCGTGGTTTGACTGTAATGCGACGCCGGTCGGGACAGATACGCTATTCACAGCAGTCAATGCGGACGAAGCGGTGCGAGCAGAAAAACAATTGCGCGACTTCACGCAAACCCTCACCAAGACCTTTGCCGACTTAACTGTGGGGCTCGCGATATTCGACCGCTCCCGACATCTGGCCCTGTTCAACCCGTCACTGACCGAACTCTCACATCTGCCAATCGACTTCCTGACCGCCCGCCCCTCGCTTGTTGGGTTTCTCGACGAACTGCGTGAATACCGCATGATGCCCGAGCCCAAGGATTATCGTAGTTGGCGCAAGTCCATCGAAGATCTCGAAACTGCCGCAGCCGATGGCCATTATTGTGAAACGTGGACCCTACCCGACAATCAGACTTATCGCGTGACAGGGCGCCCCCATCCCGACGGCGCTATCGCGTTTCTGTTCGAGGATATCAGCGACGAGATGTCCCTAACCCGCCGGTTCCGTGCGGAATTGGAGCTTGGACAGGCGGTAATCGACAATCTGGACGAGGCGGTGGCAGTCTTTTCCGCTTCAGGCGCGCTGACTATGGCGAACTCCGCCTATCGCCGACTCTGGAACGCGGAGCAGGAGGAATCGATGTCGATCGTAACGGCGATCGACGCCTCGCGAATCTGGCACGAAATGACTGTGCCCAATCCGATATGGGGCGATTTCCGAGACTTCACGCAGTCGACAACGGACCGAAGCGAATGGACCGCAACTGCGAAGATGCGCGACGGCCGACCGCTCCAATGTCGGTTCGCTCCCGTAGCGGGTGGAGCAACGCTCGCTGTTTTTCGCCTGCTCTCACAATCTACCGAGCATATCATCGGTTTGCGCGAAGCGGTCTGATCGTCGCTTGCGGCGCTCGCGCCAGACCGTCAAAATGGTGGCATGTCGAGCAATTTTACCGCTAAGATCAGTTTGCCCACGCCCGAAGCAACCGCGCGCTTCGGCAGCGCCATCGCGCCCTCCCTTCGTGCCGGAGACGCGCTTCTCCTCGAAGGGGAAATTGGCGCTGGCAAGACACATTTCGCCCGCGCGCTTATTCAGGCAAGGCTGTCCAAATCAGACAGAGCCGAGGAGGTCCCCTCCCCCACATACACGCTGGTTCAGACTTACAATGATGGCGAATACGAAATCTGGCATGCCGACCTTTATCGCCTGACCTCACCTGACGAGGTAATTGAGCTTGGACTGGATTACGCCTTTGAAACCGCGATCACATTAGTTGAATGGCCTGATAGGCTCGGGGATACGACACCGAAATCCGCTTTACGATTGAGGTTCGATATTGATGGCGCTGGTCGGATACTCACGCTGAAATCAAATGAAGCGAATTGGGCCGAACGGCTTGGACTTGTGCTGGAACTCAATGTCTGATCGCGCCGAAATCATCGCAGACTTTCTGAAGAACGCCGGATGGGCCCGTGCAGCAAAATTTCCGCTGGCGGGCGATATGTCGGCGCGCCGCTACGTCCGCCTGATCATGCAAAACGGAGACTCCGCTATTCTGATGGACGCGCCGCCGGACGTCGATGGTTCGACTCCGAAGTTCGCATTCATGGCCGCATGGTTGGCCGAGAACGGGATTTCCGCTCCACGAATTTATTCCGGTGATCCGGAGGAAGGGATTTTGCTCCTGGAGGATTTTGGCGACGCGAAATTCACCGATCTCATTGCCAGGGATCCAGCGGGCCAGCACATCCTTTACCATGAAGCGATCAGGCTCTTGATCGCCATTCGCCAGTTTGATCCGCCCCCGCTTGCAAAGCCGACCGCCGGGGAGATGGCAGATTGGACGCGCATTGCTGATCGACTGTGTCCTGATGCAGAAAGTTTTCATTTCGAACGGTTTCGCGCTAATTTAGAGACGCATTTGGCATCAATTCTCACCACTCCCACCTCAGTGTCGCTCAGGGATTTTCATGCGGACAATATGATCTGGCTCGAGAACCGCGAAGGTATTCAGCGCGTCGGCATTCTGGATTTTCAAGACGCGTTCCTGACCCATCCCGTCTACGATCTGGTTTCACTACTGAGCGACGCCAGAACCGAAGTGTCCCGTGATTTGCGTGAACAGATGATCGATTTCTATGTGTCCGAATGCGGTGATGATCCTTCCGAAACCCGCCTCGCATTCGCCGTTTTGTCAGTGCAGCGCAACCTGCGAATTCTCGGGATATTCGCGCCGGCCGCGGAAAAACACTCCTTGATGCCGCGAGTGTCACGATATCTGAGTGAAGCGCTGGCCCACCCTGCCCTCTCAGACCTGCGCGAAAGTTTTACCTTGGCTTTCCCGTTGATGGTCACTGATAACAGTGCGGCATGACAGACGCGCCGGAAAGCCTTATGATCTTTGCCGCCGGTTTCGGAAAGCGAATGGGTCGGATGACCGAGAGCGTTCCGAAGCCCATGCTTTCGTTGGCTGGCCGACCCATGATTGATCATTCAATCGACCTGGCTCGCGAAGCGGGGATAAATCGGATCGTTGCGAATACCCACTACCTCCACGATCGGATCGCGCCGCATCTGCTTGCTCACGACGTCGTCGTTCACCACGAAGTCCCCGATATTTTGGATACCGGCGGAGGGCTGAAATCAGCGTTATCCGATCTTGGTTCGGGTCCCGCTTTAACTCTCAATCCTGATGCGGCATGGACTGGACGCAATCCCCTCACTCAGCTTCTCGAAGCGTGGCTTCCCGATATGCAAGCGCTCCTTCTTCTGGTTTCGACAGAAACCGCCGGTCGGTCCGCTGAATGCGGGGATTTCAGTCTC
Source organism: Paracoccaceae bacterium (assembly GCA_037968835.1). Taxonomy (GTDB): domain Bacteria; phylum Pseudomonadota; class Alphaproteobacteria; order Rhodobacterales; family Rhodobacteraceae; genus JBBKWG01. The sequence goes on along the minus strand of JBBKWG010000275.1, from coordinate 7,406 downwards.
GAATCCGGGAAGATTCATCGAAAGGGTCCGTATCTTTACACCGGCGCCCAGATAATCCGGACCGAGAAACTCCGCGAAATTGGTGATCCGGTTTTCTCGCTTAACCGCTATTGGGATTTGCTCGCTGAGTCCGGACCGCTTCACGGACTTATCCATGACGGCGGCTGGTTCGATATCGGTCATCCCGACGGCCTCGCTCGAGCGGAAGTCATGTTGAGGACTGGCTATGTTTGACACCACCGCGAGACCCCGCATATTTTCAATCCCTCCCGGTGCGGATTTTCCCGCAGAACTGGTGCGGGGGATCATCTCACGCACAGCGCCGCAGCCCCCCGAGGCGCTCGCAAAAGTTCGAATTCTCGTAAACACCCGGCGCATGGCCCGTCGATTGACAAGTTTGTTCGCAGACGGCCAACCGCGGCTTTTACCGCGCATCAGTCTATTAACCGATCTTCGCGCGCTAGTTCCGACCGCTGACCTGCCGCCGACGCAAGAGCCCTTGCGCCGGAGACTGGATCTGGCTCGATTGGTTACGGCACTGATAAACGCAAATCCCGACATCGCACCCCGCGCTGCGGTTTTCGACCTAGCCGACAGCCTCACGTCCCTACTGGACGAAATGCAGGGCGAAGGCGTTGAAATGTCGGCAATCACAAGTCTTGAAACAGGCGACCAATCCGGCCATTGGGAACGAAGCCTGCAATTCCTTGAAATCGTCCGGGCCTACCTTGAGGAGTCAGGCGACTCCTCTCCCGGCCCGGAGGCGATTCGTCGTTTAGCTGTAAACGCTCTTGGCGAACATTGGACCCAGACACCGCCGAACGACCCGATTATTATCGCCGGATCAACCGGATCTCGCGGCACAACTTTGCAACTCATGAAGCTAGTCGCGAGCCTGCCACAAGGCGCGTTGGTTCTACCTGGATTCGACACCGATTGTCCTGACGCGATCTGGGATCGTCTAGGGGACGAGAAAAGCAGCGAAGATCACCCGCAGTTTCGTTTTGCCAATCTGCTGAAAACTCTAAACGCGCGCCACACTGACGTAGATCCATGGCAACCCTCGGCCACTAGCTTACGTAACGCTCTGATATCATTGTCTCTACGACCTGCCCCTGTCACCAGCCAGTGGTTAAGCGACGGCCCGGCCCTTGGCGATCTCGGACCACCAACTGCCGACATGACGCTGATCGAGGCAGCCCAGCCACGTGACGAGGCAGTCGCAATTGCTGTCGCAATCCGCGATGGGATCGAGCGCGGAAAGTCGGTTGCGCTCATCACTCCTGATCGAACGCTTGGACGCCGCGTTGCCGCTGCCCTTCAGCGCTGGAATATTGTGCCCGACGACAGCTCCGGTCGTCCGCTCGCGCTTACCGCTCCCGGTCGTTTTCTGCGCCAGATCGGTGACATGATGACCGGGTCGCCGCGTTCCGATACTCTGATTGCTCTGCTCAAGCACCCACTCGCGCGCACTGACGATCGCGGTCCGCACCTTCGCGCCACTCGTGAGTTCGAATTGTTCCTGCGCCGCAACTCCATTCTTTCACCGTCGCGTGCCGATCTCGCTGCTTTCACCGATAGGCGCCCTGAATGGCTGGAATGGATCGGCTGGATCCGTGATCTGATGGGTCGCGTTTCTGAACCGCAGGAGCCGAACCTCGGACTCATTCTTGCGCGTCTCGTTGCGATGGCGGAGTGGATTTCCGCCGGACCCAATCATCCCAGCAGCGGTGCGCTTTGGGACGAAACTGCGGGACGCGATACCCGGGACGCGCTTTCCGTATTGCTGTCTGCGGCCGACAGCGCGCCGCAGGTCAATACTGCGGAGGGCATTCGCTTGATTGGCCGCGTACTCTCCGCGGAAAATACCCGCGATATCGAAGGCGGCAGACCCGATGTGATGATATGGGGAACGCTTGAAGCCCGTGTGCAAGGCGCCGACCTGGTGATTCTGGGCGGTCTCAATGAGGGCACCTGGCCCGAAAGGCCTGCACCCGATCCTTGGCTTAGTCAAAAAATGCGCCGTCAAGTCGGCCTACTTCTTCCGGACCGCCAGATCGGCCTGTCCGCGCACGACTATCAGCAATCGGTGTGCGCCCGCGAAGTAATCCTTTCTCGCGCCAAACGTGATGCCGAGGCGCAGACTGTTCCGTCGCGTTGGCTGAACCGCCTGACGAATCTACTTGCCGGACTGCCTGCGCAGACCGGCCCCGATGCGCTGAACGCGATGAAGGAGCGCGGTCAAAGGTTTCTGGACATCGCGAATATGCTCGACATCGGCGATTCGATCCCACCTGCACGCCGCCCGGCCCCGGCGCCCCCCGCAAATCTCCGACCGAAGTCGCTGTCGATCACAGACATTCAGCGGTTGATCCGGGACCCATACGCGATTTACGCTCGCTACGTATTGGGGCTGAAACAGTTGAATGCATTGCGCCCGGAACCGGGTCCAGCGATGCGAGGCGATGTCTTTCACTCCATCATGGAGCGATTTGTTCGCGAATACGGCACCAATTCGGGCAAATTCGACGTGGATCAATTCCTTCACATAGCGGATGAAGTGCTTGATGCTCTCGTGCCCTGGCCCTCCACTCGGGCGCACTGGCGCGGACATCTAACTTTGATCGCCGACCACGTAGTTGGAACCGAGGCTTGGCGTCGCGCGACAGCGATTCCTGTTGGGCTTGAGGTCAAGGGTAAGATTTCTATCGCAGATTCTGACTTCGACATTCGCGGCAAGGCGGACCGGATTGACCGTCTGCAAGACGGGCGCCTCGTAATCTACGACTACAAGACCGGAAGTCCGCCAACAGCCGATGCCGTCCGCCACTTTGATCGTCAACTTTTGATCGAGGCCGTCATGGCGGAGATGGGCGCTTTCACGAATATTCCACCAGCCGAGGTCGCGCGCGTTGTGCATGTCGGGCTAGGGCGCACTCCCAAACGGAACGACATCGAACTGATCGAGACCGACAAAGGCGACTACCGAACAGTCACTATTGCAGCGGAGTTGCGAGATCTCTTGCGGCAGTATGACAGCGGTACTCGTGGATATGTTTCAAGGCGCGCGATGGAGAAAATGCGGTTCGAGGGCGACTATGATCACCTGGCGCGATTTGGTGAATGGGACGAAACTCAGACTGCCGTGCCCGAGCAGTTTCGATGATGGATGACGCGACAAAGGCGCAAAACGCGGCCGCAGACCCCGATTTCTCGACGTGGCTGTCGGCCAACGCCGGATCGGGAAAGACGCGAGTGTTGACTGATCGCGTTGCGCGAATGCTTCTGCGCGAAGTCGAGCCGCAGAACATACTCTGCCTGACCTATACCAAGGCTGCTGCGGGCGAGATGCAGAACCGATTGTTCAAGCGTCTCGGATCCTGGGCCATGCTGGACGATGCACGATTGCGGTCGGAGCTGGAATCACTGGGTGAATGCGCCTTCGGCGATCTCGATCATGCCAGAACGCTTTTTGCGCGGGCGATTGAAACACCGGGCGGGCTCAAAATTCAGACAATTCATTCGTTCTGCTCCGGGCTCTTGCGCCAGTTTCCCCTCGAAGCAGGCGTTTCACCGCAGTTCAAAGAATTGGATGATCAAGGCACCAAGGAATTGATTGCAGAGGTGCTTGACGGTCTTGCGAGCCAGGTTGATCCGTCGCTCTCCGCGATCGCGAAGATGTACTCTGGCGATTCGCTCACAGACCTTGCGAAAATAGTGGCATCCAAGGCGCAAGCGTTCGCGCCGCCAAAAAGCCGCGACGAGGTGTTCCGTCATTTCGGAGTTGCGCCGGACCTTACGCTTGACCGTACCGTCGCAGACGCCCTGACGACTGATGACCTTTTGTTCCTGCGGAGCCTTGCGCCGGCAATTTCGACGTCGGATCTGTCGTCCGATCAGACTCTGTCGGCCGAACTTGCATCGCTTCCTACGGAGGCGACTTTAGCAGCACTTGAGGCACTTGAGGGGCTGCTGTTGTTAAAGTCAGGAGCAAATGCCTATCAACCAAGGAGTACGCCCCCGACCAAGAAACTCCGCGACGGCATCCTGCTATCGGACTTGCCGCGATATGAGACTATTCAAGCTAATATCGCTTCTGCGCGTGCCTTGCGAATTTCGCTTAGGGCGGCCGAAAAGACCGCCGCGCTACACGCGTTTGCATCCGCGTTTCTGCCTCTTTACCGCGCCGCGAAAGATGCACGCGCCGTGCTGGATTTCGACGACCTTATCGAGCGCGCGCGGATATTGCTGACCGATCTGTCGCTGGCTTGGGTGCTTTATCGACTCGATGGGAATATTGACCACATTCTAGTGGACGAGGCGCAGGACACCAGTCCGGCTCAGTGGCAAGTGATCGCCGCGCTCGCCGAAGAGATCGCATCGGGGCAGGGGTCCCGGGCCAGTATTCCACGCTCGCTTTTTGTTGTTGGAGATAAGAAGCAGTCGATCTACAGCTTTCAAGGCGCCGACGCCCGCGCGTTCGATACAATGGCCAATCACTTCAGCCGACAGCTCTCACATCAGACAGGTTTAAAAACCCGAAACCTTGCGCATTCCTTCCGTTCCTCAGCGGCAATCCTGAACACGGTCGATTCGGTTTTTGTCGAGGATGCTGCGCGCGGTCTCGGGATCGACTTTCGTCATATCGCCTTCCACGAAACGCGCGCGGGTCGGGTCGATCTCTGGCCGCAGGAGCAGCAACCACCCAAACTTGACGAGCCCGCGTGGTACGATCCAGTTGACCGCGAGGTCGCCAACGCGCCTGCCGTCCTTCTCGCCGAGCGGATCGCGAAACGCATCCGCGAGATGATAGAAACCGAGACTATTCCGGGAGAAAACGGCGAATCTCGACGGATCAACGCCGGTGACTTCCTTATCCTAGTGCAAGGTCGATCCAGTTTGTTCGATCATATCATACGCGCCTGCAAAACCTCACAGCTTCCGATCGCGGGTGCCGACAGACTGAAGATAAGCGCCGAACTTGCAGTGCGCGACCTACTAGCACTTCTGTCCTTTCTGGCGCTTCCCGAAGATGATCTTTCGCTGGCAGCCGCGCTCCGATCCCCGCTCTTCGGGTGGTCAGAAGCGGACCTCTATCAACTCGCTCAGGGTCGCAAATCGCGTTACCTGTGGGCGGAGCTTCGAAACCGGCAAGCTGAGTTTCCAGAGACGTTCTCGCGCTTGATAGCGCTCCGCGACAGATCCGACTTTCTCCGCCCCTTTGAGCTCCTCGAACTGATCCTGACCCGCCACGGTGGGCGGCGCGCGCTACTTTCACGTCTAGGCCCCGAGGCCGAAGATGGCATCGACGAGTTGCTTAATCAGGCGCTTTCATTCGAGCAGTCGGATGTCCCCAGTTTGACTGCGTTTCTCGTCCGCGCCAAAGCCGAAGATATTGACATCAAGCGACAGACTGACAGTTCCGGCGGGTTGATCCGCGTCATGACTGTGCATGGCGCAAAGGGGCTTGAAGCGCCCATCGTTATTCTCCCCGATACAACCCGTGTCGAAAATGCCCGCTCTGGCGAAATAATCGTTAGTGAAGACGGGGTTCCGCTGTGGCCGCTGTCTGGCACAGAATGCCCCGATCTAGTCAGCGTTGCAAAAGGCGTAAAGGCTGACGCCGAACGCGAGGAGCGGCAACGCCTGCTGTATGTCGCGATGACCCGTGCCGAACATTGGCTGATCGTTTGCGGGTTGGAGCGCGGCGACAAACGCAAGGACGTGACATGGCACGACCTCGTGCGAGCCGGGCTTGAACGCGCCGACGCGATCCCCGTCGATACACCGACGGGCATTGGGCTGCGCTTGCAGCATGGTGACTGGCCCACACCTTCTTCAATTACAAATAGAGAAACTGTCTCTAAAAAGGAGAATTCACCCGATTTCTACAAGACCGACGCGAGACCCGCGCCCCTGAAGTCCGAATTTGTTACGCCGTCGGATTTGGGTGGCGCAAAGATCGTCTTTGGCGCGACGGATGGTCTTGAAGAAGCCGCGGCAATGCGTCGGGGAAGGCAAATTCACTTGCTTTTGGAGCACCTGCCCGCTCTCTCACCTGGCGAGCGGCAAAATACTGCGCTTCGCCTTCTGTCTCAGGGACCGGATCTCGCGAACTCCACCGATGCCAATTCCATCGCGAAGGTGGCGCTCCGAATTATCGACGCTTTCCCGGAGATCTTTGCTGCCGAAACGCTGGCCGAGGTCGATATCACCGCACATCTTCCATCGCTTTCCAGCGATATGCGGGGCACCATCGACCGGCTCAATGTCACGCCGGATCGCATTCTCGCCGTCGACTTCAAGACGAACGCGACTCCACCGGATTGCCCTGAAAAAACCCCGGAAGGCGTCTTGCGCCAAATGGGCGCATATCTGGAAGCGCTCGAACAGATTTGGCCCGATCGCACCATCGACCTTGCCATCCTCTGGACTTCGACCGCCACACTTATGCCAATAGACCACGGTATCGTGAGGCGGGCGCTGACTTCATCTACCACATCTTGACGTTCGCCCGACCGCTCCTTACGTTCCTCAATTCTGACGCCTCATCCCAAGGAGACCTTTCATGGCAACCGTTGCTGTCACCGACGATACTTTCGACGCGGAAGTCCGCCAGTCCGACGTGCCCGTTGTCGTGGACTTTTGGGCCGAGTGGTGTGGTCCTTGCAAGATGATCGGCCCAGCGCTGGAGGAATTGAGCGAGGAGTACGGCGATCAGATCAAGATCGCGAAGGTCAACGTCGACGAGAACCCGAACTCACCTGCTCAGCTTGGCGTCCGTGGCATTCCCTCGCTGTTTTTGTTCAAGGACGGTCAGGTGGTCTCCAACAAAACCGGTGCCGCGCCGAAAGCCGCGCTGAAGGGCTGGATCGACGAGTCAATCTGAACGTCTAAAAATCGTAGGAATAGCCGCCTCAGGGCGGCTTTTTTCTTGTCTGACGCTGCGGCAGCGACGCCTTGCAGTCCCGATCAACCACCCGCATATACCCTCCAAACCGCACGAAGGAGACCGCGATGGCAGACGACAGCTTCCCGGGTTGGCACGGCACTACGATCATTGGTGTTCGCAAAGGTGGGCGCGTAGTCGTGGCTGGCGACGGGCAGGTCAGTCTTGGCCAGACGGTGATCAAGGGCACTGCGCGAAAGGTGCGCCGACTTAGCCCCGGCGGAAACGATGTTGTCGCTGGCTTCGCCGGTTCTACCGCAGACGCGTTCACGCTGTTGGAACGACTGGAAGCCAAGCTGGAAGCAACGCCAGGGCACCTGCAACGCGCGGCGGTCGAGTTGGCTAAAGACTGGCGCACCGACAAGTATCTGCAGAAACTCGAAGCAATGCTGATCGTTACCGATGGACGTGACCTTTATGTCGTGACCGGGGCAGGGGACGTGCTGGAGCCGGAACA
>JBBKWG010000274.1:0-2786 GCA_037968835.1 Paracoccaceae bacterium | reverse complement strand
GGAGCTCGCCGGTGAAGCGGGCCTGGGTGTGGCCGGGCGTTCCTTTTGTCGGATCCGGCTCGGAGATCGGTCCGGTGACGTCGATCCGGCCGCGCACGATGTAGAACGCATCCTCGCTTTCGCGGGCTTGCTCGTAGAGGCGCACGGCGTCGGGTCTGAGGCATGAAAGTGCCAATACGGGGCTTGCGGAGGCGATAATTGCGAGGGCAAGAATGATTATTTTCATGGCGTGACTGTCTTGTTTCGTGCGGTCGTTCGGGCTGTGGAGGCGAGGATCAGGAGACCGCCGGCGATGGCCAAGTTCTTGATGAATATAGACATTTGCCAACCGTCGCCCGGGATGAAGTGGAACCAGCTTGTCGCGACGCAATAGGCGGCAAGTGCCAGGGCCACGGGGCGCAGCGCGATTCCGGCGATGAGGCAGATTGCGCCGATGGCATTGAAAAGCATGGCGGGCCAGACCAGCCATTGGGGCAGGCCCTTGCCCGCCAACAGGCCTTCGACCGCACCGGGATCAATCACCTTCTGCAGAGTGCCGGCGACGAACAGAAGCGCGATCAGGGTCCGACCGATCCGTTGTTCCCACAGGGCCGTCATGCAAGGCGGTCGCGGAAAGCGGCAATGACGCGGTCGTAGACATCGCGCTTGAACGGGACGATGTGGGCGAGGACCTGATCGGGCGTCGACCAGCGCCAGCGGACGAATTCGCGGTGGTGTTTGGTGATGTCGATATCGCTGTCATCTCCATGAAAACGCAGCAGAATCCATTTCTGCTCCTGCCCGCGAAAGCGGCCTTTCCAGAGCTTTCCGACCAGTTGATCGGGGAGGTCGTAGCGGATCCACTCGGGGGTCTGAGCTTCGAGCGTGACCAGCGCTGGAGGCACGCCGGTTTCTTCCTCAAGTTCTCTCAGGGCGGCGACTTCCGGGGTTTCGCCGTCGTCGATTCCGCCCTGGGGCATTTGCCATGCGCCGGGCGTGTCCGCGCGTTCGCCGGTGAAAACGCGGCCCTTTGTGTCGGCCAGAACGACGCCGACGCAGGGGCGATAGGGGAGGTCTTTGCTCATGGCCGGGATACTAACGGCGGGGGCGGCGGAGGAAAGGGTTAATGGTGCGCGCGCGCTTGATGTTGCCGGAGCCGGGGACCGTCGTTAACGCCTGCGTTTGCTGGGTTCGGAGCGGTTTTGCGGGTTCGGTATCACGTCGGTATCACGTCGGTATCGCATCGGTGCGAGGTTCGGTTTGGTGGTGGTTGGCGGATGTGGAGGGGTCGGGCGTTAAGGGAGGTTAACGGGGGGTTAGGGGTCGCGAGTTACAACTGATGAAGGCAACCCGATTGCTTTCTCGAACTAGTCGGGATGGAAGTCGCGTGGTGAGCAGCCCGATTCCAGAACGACGGCGATCCAGTTTACATCCAATTCCAATCCCAACTCGGCCAACCACTTTTGCTGGGTTCGGTATGCCGGGAGTTCCTGTGCGCCGGGACAATAGAAATAGCCGGCAACTGCCTGTCTGTGGTGGATCATCTCGTGCAGCAAGACGCTGACATCACGCGGGTCGCGCCGATCCCACGGACGCACCAAATATATCGCCGCGCTGTCCGGATCATATCGACCGCGTGGATTTCCACCGTAGCCTGCGTGTTGTGATCCGGAAAGCAGCGCAAGAGAATGCCTGTCTATCCAGCTAATCTGCGGAGCGTTCGCGTTTCGTGCCAGGGAGGTGTTCGCGTCCAGCCAATGGTCAAGATGCGCGACAAGCTGGGTCATGCTTCTGGCGTCTCGCCAAGCGAGCAAGCCTTCGGCCTCAGTCGTCAACGGTGTCACTGCAATCAAAACACAAACAACCATTTTGCGCGCCAGCCGAAGGCTGGTTCGGGAGAAGGAGAGCATGATAAACTCCGACATGTTTGTTGATGGAATGACTAAGTGTTAAGATCGTCCTGCCGAGTGTGCAAAAGGCGATTTTTCACTTGCGGTTGAAGGGAATTCACCTGTCTTGGGACGAAAGTTTCCACCATTTTCTGCTGTAAGAGCTTTCGAGGCCGCCGCCCGACACGGTAGCTTCAAACAGGCGGCAATCGAACTTTGCCTGTCACCGTCGGCGATCAGCCATCAGATACGTGCACTTGAGGACTATCTCGATACCGCGCTTTTCGAGCGATGCGGGAACGCGATTGCACTGACACTGACCGGGCGCGGCTATGCGGGCAAACTCACCGGTCTGCTGGACTCGTTCGACGAAACCACCCGCTCGGTTCGAGAGGCCGGTCAACGTCCATTTCGTGTTCTTTGCACGCCCGGCTTTGCGGCCCGTTGGTTGGTGCCGAGATTGGACCGGCTCAGCTTCTGTGACCGGGTGCGGCTTCGGGTTTCGGTGGGAGCGCCATCGCTGGATTTCCCGACCAACGACAGCGATCTCGTCATCCAATGGTCCGATAAACCAGTGCCTGGCGTCACGACCGAGCCCTTCATGGAATCGAACCGATATCCAGTCATCAGTCCGGCGCTTCGGGAAAGGGAGGACGTGCGCACACCCAACGACCTGCTGCGGATCCGGCTTATGCATGATGAGACCGATGACGCCTGGAGCGAGTGGTTTGAAGCCGCGGGCGTCAACGGGCCCGTGGTGACGCACGGACCTGTCTTTCCGAATTGCGAACTTGCCACAACGGCGGCCGAGCAGGGACAAGGCGTCTCGCTGGCGTATGACGCCATGGTCCGTGGAACGCTCGCCTCTGGGCGGCTGGAGCGGTTGTTCGATGCGGTGACCATTCCAAAAGTGATCTA
>JBBKWG010000273.1:0-8304 GCA_037968835.1 Paracoccaceae bacterium | reverse complement strand
TGGTGGGAATTGCGATCAATGAAGCCGTCACGCCGCCGACCTGGCGCAGCCGAAGTCGTTGATCAGACGTTCCCTAAGGTCCACGGAGATCAGACGGAGACGTTACAGCGGACAAATGTTGCCGCGTCGGCCTGCTGTCTCTTCAGACACGGCTACCGCACTCCGGGTGGCGCCGCCTGCCCCGGATCGAATTTGCTGTAATATTGCGCCGCCAGATCATTCATTGTCAGATGCCGCTCGCGGAAATCCAAAGAGGTCGTATCCCGCTCACAGCAGATGTGAGAGTAACAAGCGTCAGCGCGAAGGCAAGCCTTCGCGCTGACGCCGACCCAAGTATATATCAAGAAATTAACTTTGCTATTTCAGAGACTAACGTTTCAGCGCCCGAAGGACACAGAGAACCCGGATCACGTTTCCAGAAACGCAACAACTGCCCGTCCGCCAAGTGATTGTTGCTGGTTTCTGGCTGCCTGGGCGATCAGATCCGCTCGAGGTCCTGAAGGGTCACCCTGGCACGTACGGCGCGTCCCATCATGTCGAGAAGCACATAGACACAGTCTGAATCGGGCACGCTCTCGATGCGGGCCAGAGTGTTGGTAAAGGGACCGGCCACCATGCGGACGGCTGTGCCGGGCGCGAAAGCGACACTGTCAGGGGTCCAGATGTCGCCGTCACATCGCGCGAGCAGAGCCGCCATGAAAGGCCCGGGAACCTGGGTCGGCTTGTTGCGGTCCAGAGTCACAAGTCGAACGACACCAAAAGTGCCGTTGATGGTGCGCCAATCCTGCCGGTCTTTTGCAATCTGCACAAAGAGATAGCCCGGAAACAGCGGACGTGTGACAGGTCTGATTTGTGCTGCGCGCCGTTCGCTGACCGGTCGCCTTGGCATAAAGCTGCGATAGCCCTGCCGATGCAGATTATGCTCGGCGCGGGTTAGCCCATGTGGCTTCAGCTTGGCCACATACCAGGCCCCGGTCTCAGATGCGCCTAAACTCATTTGATCTTGCATGTCAGATGTCCCAGAGCAACCAGCCTAAAACCCCAATTCGGGCCCAAATTCAGGCAAATCTCGCAATACCCAGCCTATTTTGCACCAAACCCCGTCGCCATCACTCGGATCGTCTGCAGGATGATGTGCAGTTCGAGCCTTAAATTGAAGCGCTCCACATAAATCCGGTCCAGCCGGGCCTTACGACAGATCGCGTCGGTGGTGTCGGCGTACCCGCCGCGGATTTGGGCAAGCCCTGTGATACCCGGGCGCAGGCGAAACCTGTGGGCATAATGAGGAATGGTTTTGATGTGCACCACGGCGTGATCCCAGGCATCAGCTCGCGGGCCCACAACACTCATGTCGCCGAGCAGCACATTGAAAAAATTTGGCAATTCATCGATCCGGGATTGTCTCACAAAGCACCCGAATTTTGTGATCCGGTGGACCTCGACCTGCGCATCGTGGGCCCGGAGAGTATGCTCACACGCTAGCATGGTCCGGAACTTCCATATTCTAAATCGGCGTTCGTTCTTGCCCATCCGATACTGTGAAAAAAACAAAGGTCCCGGATTGAGAACCGGATTGAGGATCAGGAGCGCAAGGGAAAAAAACAGGATCAGTGGCGCGGCCGCCAGAGCGAAGCCGATGTCGCACATCAACTTGAACAGCACGACACGCTTTGGGATTGAAAGACGCCCGACGATGAAGCTGTCATTCTGGGATTGACCCAAATCTAAAGCAGCGACATGCTTAACAATTTCATTACTCATATGAAGCCCCCCCCGGGTGCACTTCAAATTTCTTGTGCGATCATCTCGACGAAACTGACTAACAAATTTAAATTTATCTTAGTTTGCGCGGTCACCCGTGTCTAGCTGATTAGCCCCAAAGGTCTGGGCCATTTCTGATCAGAGTTTCGGGCACTGGTGGTCGAAACATTCCGAGGAATCCTTCGCGGACTGTTTCCAAACCCGAGATAGTTTCAAGTCAGGGTTGTATTGAGAAACCACCTCTTCCTCGATCCGTGTGCTGGTTCGCTGTAGAGTCTCGCAACCTGATGACGCCGACTCACCTGAAGTCGCTGACGGATCGCGAATTCGCGTCGCTCGACCGCACAGGCGCGGGGGTCGGACGTTTCAGGTCAGGGGGCTTGTCGGCTTTCTCAGTTCACGACCCCTGCAATATCTCGAGGCGTTCGGGCAAACGGCTAGATGGCCGAAATCACAGCGTTGATTTCGTCTGTCAGGCTATTGGAAACATAAAGCACATCTCCATCCTGAATCTCGAATTTTGAGGCGACAAACAGAACGGAGGGGTCGGTGAAATCAAACCGAAAGATGGTTGGAACGGTCGCACCCAGGATGTCGCGGGTATCCGCTCCAAGAGCCTCCACCGTTGTGCGTTCTGCCTGGCGATAAAGGAAGACGCCTTTGCGGTCCGAGCGCCTGTCAATCAAGCCGCCGGAGCTTGCAAGGGCATCCGCAAGGGAGACCGAGGCTTCATTGAAGACCACCCTCGCTCTGCCCGCTGCGCCCAGGACGAGCAGTTCCTTATGGGGTGGTTCGACAGAAATAACGTCCCCTGGCAAAACGAAGATGTTGTATTTTGGATTTTCAAAAAGAATCTGCATCGGAATAGACGCCGTGTGACCCCGACGACTGACTGTGACCAGGAGGTCTTCCGGGCGTCCGGTCGGTCCACCTCCTGAGACAATGATATCAATCAATCGGGTGTCGACCGCATTCATCGGGCGCGTTCCAACTCCGCCGACGTCGCCAATCAGAGAGACGCGGGCGCTCAGGCGGTTCGTCAGGTTCACCACGACAGAGGGCTCGACCAGGACTTCTCCCAGTTTACGGGTCAGGAAGGCCTCAAATTGCGGAACTGTCTTACCGCGTGCGAGAACACGACCCAATGGCGGCACATTGATCGTGCCTGTCTCACTCACCTCTTGCGAGGGAAGCGGCGTTGACGAGATCGGGGCGACAGAATTTGTGGCAAAATCGATGAATCCGGTGGTACTGGTGCTGACGATCGATACCTGCAGAGTATCACCGACGCCGATCACGGCCGCGCCGGGGGACACATTGTTAAAGAACCTCGGTTCGGTCTTGCTCAGAGCGGTCACACGTTCTGCGATCGTGCTGTCCACCTCGATCAACAGATAGCTTTCGGTCTTGTCGCGAGACACGACGTTCGCTTCCGATGCGGAGGTGATAGCAGATGTGGAGGGGCCGGTACCCGCGCAGGCCGCGAGTGCGGTAAGAGCCGCCATAAAGATAAAAGTCCGCATCGATGCCTGCCTTTTTTATCAAGACTGTTATAGGCTTCCCGGCAAACTGCAACTGCTTGTATTATTGTGAACAGCGATTTGTTGGAAGCCTGCAACAGAAGCTGGCAATATCTGTGATTGTTTCGCGTTCTGAAAATGGCAGATAACGGCTATCCCTGGACAGCTCCGGTCGGCAGTGGTTCAGGTCAAGTGTGACTGTTAGGCAGGTGCTCGTGAGTAGACAGATTTTCAAACGGAAGTCCCGGACCAGGCGCCCACGGCTCTCGGTGGCCCCGGACGAACGGGTCTACGCCATCGGGGATGTCCACGGCCGCGCCGATCTCTTGCTGGGGCTCCTGGAGCGCATTCAGGCCGATGCCTGGGCCATCAAAGATCACCGCCGGACACGTTTGGTATTTCTGGGGGATTACATAGATCGTGGCGACGATACGGCCAGAGTCCTGAAGATCCTGAGTGGTCTGAAGGAAAGCGAAACGGATGGCATCGTTTGTCTCATGGGAAATCACGAAGCAGCCTTGCTGTCATTCCTGTCCGATCCAATTGGCAATCCAGACTGGCTGCGATTTGGCGCAATGCAGACTTTGGCAAGCTTTGGGGTGGAGGTGTTGAGCGCTGATCCTGATCCTGTGCAGCGGGTCCGGATCCGCGATGCGTTAGCCTATGCGCTACGGCCGTATATGGCTTTTCTGAGAGGTCTGGACCCCATGGTCCGATCAGGGGACGTGGTCTTTGCACATGCCGGCTGGCGCCCGGAAAACCCGAATACCGCGGGTTCCACACAAGATATGTTGTGGGGATATTCTGAGTTCCTGCAGGCGCAGCCAGTCCCCGGCGTGAGAGTGGTGCATGGTCACTACGATTCTGCGCGACCCGTGAGCGCGCCAGGACGTATTTGCGTGGATACAGGGGCTTATTATTCTGGCCTTCTGACCGCTGTGCGCCTGGATGACGGGGAGGTGTTCTTGTCCGTCAACGGCGCAGATATGGGCTGAAATGGCTGGTTTGGACACCATGCGTCGGGTACAAGGACCGCTCAAGATCCCTAGGGAGAAATATATTGGTGGTTCTGCCCCGACTCATTCTGGTTCTATCTTTGTTTTCGCTCGGCGCGGTTTCCTTCATGTCGATTGGCAAAATCGTCACCGGCACGCCGGCCTTCAGCAAAAGCGTCCGGCAATTTGGGCTCTATGGCGACTGGCGGGTTCAAGGCCATTGGGCGATGTATCACCAGGCGAAATACCTGCGTGAATTGGGGATTGGTTTTCTGCGTGCCGATCAGTCCGTCTCGGGCGTGACAGAGGGGCCGGACGAAATAGCAGACCCCGATCTTGCCCTGGAGCGAGCTGCAGTTGCGGCCGCATTTTTCAAGAAAAGTCTGCGTCTTTCGCCCGGGCAGGCAGTGGCCTGGACGTCGCTTGCCTGGGCGGAAGCGCTGCAGGGCAATTTGAAAGAGGCCAGGTCAGCGCTTGAGACCTCCTGGAAGATCGCGCCCTACAACGTCTCGCAAGCCGGCGCCCGCCTCACACTGGCAGATTTATTGAGTGATCTGGACGAAACCGGCACTCTGTTCGATGAGTTCACAGACAAGGGCGTGCTTGACGATTTGCGAACGATCAAGCGCTATCGGGGAGCGCAATTTCGCAACACGCTCGCCGTTTTCGAGCGGTATCAGGCACTGGCATCGCGCGAAGCGCTCACGCCCTGAACGCTCGGAAATTCAGCTATTGTCAGAGATGTCGCAATCGTCGTCGTTGGCGCTCTTGCATTCGCAGTCAAACGTCCATTCGCTCAATGATTGTTTGTAAAGCGCTTCGCGAGCCAACAATTGTGATCGCTCTGTATCTGTCAACGCCCCACCGTCTATTGTGAACTCTGAAAACATCGCCTCAAACAGGGTTTGCTTTTGTTCGACTTCTTCGAGTTTCTCGCTACAATACTCGCTATCATCCGACGCCTGAGCAGTGACACTCGTCGCGAGCAACGCCGCAGAGGCGTATACAAACACAGTCGTCTTGAAGACCTGCGATTTCACCAAAAACACCTCAAATGCAGTGAGCAGACCCCGAAATTGTAGCCAGCATTCGGCCCAAACGCAATATGTGATCCCGGTAAAGGCCCCGTTGTTTGTTTTCCACGCCCTTCAAAAAGCCGTGCCATCTGCGCTTTCGCGCTCGCATTGCACTAATTAAACATGATATTCGACGCTGGCGCTGAATGAGCCCTCGTTTGTTGAGCGCAGAGCAGCCAGTGGGCGAGTGTCCCGATCGAACCGTGCCTCCTGGTGGTGTTTCCGCGGCGCTGTTCTGGCTGATGGATTGAAGGGTCGGGAAAGACATGAAACAGGATTCGAATATGGTGCAGAATCCAAGGGGCCGCCTCACGTTGAGCGACGAGATGCAAATACCCGATGACGAACTCTCGATCGACATCCGCGCCTTACTGCTCAAAATTTGGCGCGGAAAATGGATCGTCGCAATCTGCCTGTTGATTGCTGTTATCTTGTCTTTTCTGACGGTTTCGCAGTTTGTACCGGTCTACCGCGCGACGGCCAAGGTCATGTTCGGGCTGCAAGAGCAAGCGAATTTGATCAATGCCGAGCCGATCCTGCAGTCCGATGTCCGGGGTAACTCGCTGCAAAACCAAATCGAAGTCCTGCAATCCACATCGCTGATCGAACGGGTGGTGGAGCGGCTCTCGCTGGAAAAAAGCCCGGAATTCAACCCGTTTCTCAGGGAGTCCGCGCCGACCCTGCCAGAAAAGATTGGTGAGTTCATTACATTTCCGCCGGAACTCACAGATGTATTGCAAAATCTGGGCATCTTGAAGCCGCCGCCACCTCCAGCACCAACGCCCGATCCGGAAGCTCAGGAGCGTTTCGAACGCCGGTTGGTTGTTGAGATTGTGCGCACTGGGCTCACAATCACACCGGTCGAAGGATCACGGGTCATAAATCTGTCCTTTACGTCGCAGAACCCTCAGACTGCGGCGCGTTTGGCCAATACCTTTGCAGAGCAGTATATCGTTGACCAGCTGGAGGCGCGGCTTGAGGCGACGAAAGCTGCAACGTCCTGGCTCAGCGATCGCGTCGAAGAGCTGAAAGATCGCGTCCAGGCAGCTGAGGAAGCGGTTGAAATCGCACAAGCCGAGCAATCGCTTGAAGCAGGCCAGAGTCTTGATATCACCCGCAGCCAACTGGCGTCACTCAACGGTGCTCTTTCGAGCATGCGTAACCAGGCGACATCGGCTGAAGCGTTATATCAACGACTTAGAGATGCTGTGGACGAAAAACGGGACTACGGCGCTATCCCTGAGTTTCGCGGGTCGGTCATAAGTGGGTACCGTGCACGCGAGGCCGAGTTGGTGTCGCAGATAGCCTCGCTCCAGTCAACTGTCAGTGAGGGTCACCCGGCGCTGGTAAGGGTCCAATCGCAACTCAGGCAGCTCCAAGACAATATTGACGCCGAAGCCGCGCGGATCGTTGAAGCAGCGCGATCCGACTGGATGGCAAAGGAATCCGAAGCAAGCGTGATCGAACAGGACGTGCGGACGCTCGAAACCAAAGCTCAGGAACAGTCGCGCAATCAGGTGACCATCCGCCAGCTTGAGCGCGAAGCCGAGGCAAGCCGGGCACTTTATGCAAGCCTGCTGTCTCGCCTGACCGTAACATCGGAACAGGAAAAATTGCAGACCGCTGACGCGCGTATCCTGTCACCGGCAGAGCCGCCGCTTGGGCCGCTTTCAACCGCGTCCAACCGCACTCAGATCGCCTTCATTGTGGCCGGAGGTCTGATCGGCGTCGGCATTGTGTTCCTGCTCGACACGCTGAACAATACCTTTCGCTCGCCGGCGCAGCTCGGCGAGATGACCCATGAGACCGTCCTCGGCACCATCCCGTCGATCGGGCGGCGGCTGCATCGAAAAACGGTCCTTCAAAGGTTCAAAGACAAGCCGAAGTCGGCTCTGGCGGAAGCTATCCGGAACTTGCGCACAAGTATTCTGTTTTCCAATGTCGACAACCCACCAAAAGTCGTGATGTTCACCTCCTCTGTGACCCGAGAGGGGAAATCGACCACATCCATGCTGATGGCGATCACCAGCCAGCAAATGGGCAAATCGGCGATCATTGTCGACTGCGACCTTCGGCTTCCGTCCCTGGCGCAGTTGCTGGACACAGATAACACCGGTCCCGGCCTGTTGTCCGTGATGGAAGGGACTGCGAGCGTCGAAGACGCTATTTATCGGGCCAAAGATACCGGGTTGCACGTGCTTATGACCAAACCCTCGGAACCGCGATCAAACCTGAATGCCGCCGACATTCTGTCATCGGGGCGCTTCAAGGATCTGATTGATGATCTCCGTAAGAAATATGACCTGGTGATCCTGGATTCGCCTCCGGTGCTTGTGGTGGCGGACGCCCGGATCCTGTCTGCGCAAGCCGACGCGGTGGTTTATGTTGTGCGCTGGGACCACACGCCGCGGGGCGCGGTTCTTGAGGGACTGAAGGAAATGAGGGCGATGCGGACACCGCTTGCCGGCGTTGTCATGACGATGGTCAATGAAGCCAAGGCTTCGAAATATGCCTATGATGGTTATGCCTATTATCGGGGCCGCTATCGGGATTACTATGTGTCTTAAGGTTGCTTGATCAAGATGACCGAGCAGAGAAGAAACGGACCGCTCGAGCTGCCGGTTCTGCAGGCGGTCGTCGGATGGAGTGCAGTCACAATTGTGCTGCTCTCGGCTTTGCCGTTGGGCGCCAACTGGCCGGTTTCCTGGACTCTTTTGTCCATGTTGGTTTTTGTTCTCTTTCTGTTTCAGGTCCTGCTCGATGCAATCTCCGGGCTCTCCAAGCCGGCGATCCGAGTGTGGCCGGTCGCGATCCTCTTCGTCTCAGTTCTGGTTTGGGCCGTTGTGCAAACGCTGCCGGAGATTCTACCCGACCAATCGCATCCGTTATGGCTGCTGGTGGCGGACGCACCCGCAAGTATTTCTGCCGACCCGTTTGCCCGTACCCATATTG
>JBBKWG010000272.1:0-3365 GCA_037968835.1 Paracoccaceae bacterium | reverse complement strand
GTGCCGGTTTCCAGGTTTTCACCCGCCGTCATGGCGTCGTAAACCGCGACATCAACACGCTTCAGCATCGAGGTCAGAACCTTGCCCGGGTGCAGGTAGTTCTGGTTGCTGTCGACGCCGATCGAAAGGATGTCGGCGTCCGCCGCTGCTTGCAGAACACCGACACCTGTGCCGCCGGCGGCTGCATAGATCACGTCAGCGCCCTGGCTGATCTGCGCTTTGGTCAGTTCGCCGCCCTTGACGGGATCGTTCCATGCGGACGGTGTGGTTCCGGTCATGTTCGAGACGATCTTGATGTCCGGGTTCACCGCTTTCGCGCCTTGCGCATAGCCGCAACCGAAGTGGCGGATCAGCGGGATGTCCATGCCGCCGACAAAGCCGACGGTGCCGGATTTGGACGCCATCGCGGCCAGCATGCCGACGAGATACGAGCCCTGATGCTCCTGAAAGCTGATCATCTGAACGTTCGGCGGGATCTCCGGCAGGAAGCCGTCGATGTTGACGAATTTGGTGTCGGGGTAATCCGCCGCGACAGCCTCAAGCGGTGTCGTGAACGCAAAACCCGTGGTGATGACCGGGTTTGCGCCGGATTCCGCAAAACGGCGCAGCGCCTGCTCGCGCTGGGCTTCCGACGTCAATTCGATCTCTTTGAACGTGCCGCCGGTCTCGTCGGCCCAACGCTTTGCGCCATTGAACGCGGCTTCGTTGAACGATTTGTCGAACTTGCCGCCAAGGTCGAATATCAGCGCAGGTTCGGCCAGAGCGGCACCGGCACTCAGCGCCAGCGCGGCACTTGCGCCGAGAAATTTCTGCATCAGGGTCATAGGTCTCTCCCAGGTTTGTTGGTTGGTGCAGGGCAGGCGGTGCCCCCCGGCACGCGGATATTTAACTGAACGTTGTCAGATCATTCCCGATTAAGGCCGCAGGGCCTTGGAAGGGTCAATAGGATTCTTCCGAGACAAACGCCGAAATTCGACCAAACAATCAAAATCTTAGGGTATTGCCGGGGATTCCAGCGTTTTCGCCATCAGAACCGCGTCTATGTGCCCCGATTCCGCGGTCGCGTAATATCGCGGACGCAGACCCACCTCGGCGTAACCCGCTGACAGGTAAAGGCGACGTGCGCCCGCATTGTCGGCGGCGACTTCCAGAAACGCCCGCGTTGCGCCGCGCCGCACAGCCTCGGACTCGAACGCTGCCAGCACCTTGCGACCAAGGCCACGACGGCGGTGTTCGGGGTCGGTCACAATGGTCAGAAGCTCGGCCTCGCCCGCGACCACGCGCCCGAACGCAAAAGCGCACTTGTCGCCGGTCACATAGGCGAGGGGCGACGCCAGCAGGTCGGTGAATTCCGCCGCGCTCCAGGGTCGCGGAACGCGGATCGCGCGGGCATGGAGATCCGCCAGCGACGCCGGTGTCACGGCAGCATCACCGGCGGCAGGTCCGACGACGGCGCGGCATCGGCAGCGCGGACATAAAGCGGCGAGGGTCGCGGCGGTTGCATGCCATCGCGGAGTTTCGCCGCCGCGAGCAGCGCAATGCGGCCGCCGACCTGCGCGCGTTCGCGGTCGTCCCAAGTGGCCCCGACGCCCCGCGCGATGTCTTCGGCGCGATGCCCACACACATGAGCGTTCGCGGGCAGATCAAGGTCGTGGGGCAACTCGGACGGGTCGATCACACGCGGGCCACCCTCGGCCACTCCGTCGTCGAAGCGTTGCACATAGGCCATATCGCGCGGCGCGGGCAGGCTGACGAGTTCGACGGGGGATGCTTTAGAGTTTGACGCGAAGCGCATGATTTCGAAGGCGGAAACCCCAACCGCCGGTATGGCGAGCGACAGTGCAAGCCCCCGCGCCAGTGACACCGAAATGCGGATGCCGGTGAAGTTGCCGGGTCCGATGCAAACCCCGATCGCGTCAAGATCACGCCAGACCAGATCCTTGGCGGCCAGTATTTCCTCAAGCATCGGCACCAGCGCCTCGGCCTGACCTCGGGCCATCGGCACGTTGATCTCGCCGTAAATCGCGCCATCGCACAACAAAGCGACCGCGCAATGCGCGGCCGATGTGTCAAACGCCAGAATCGTCGGTTTATGCAGCGACAGGACGCACCTCGACGACTTCGGGGATGTAGTGGCGCAACAGGTTCTCAATCCCCATCTTCAACGTCAGGGTCGAGGACGGACAACCGGCGCAGGCACCCTGCATGTGCAGGTAAACGACGCCGCGGTCAAAGCCGTGAAAGGTGATGTCGCCGCCATCCTGAGCCACCGCCGGGCGCACGCGGGTGTCCAGCAGTTCCTTGATCTGGTTCACGATATCGGAATCCGGGCCGTCGTGTGCTGCATGACCAACCGCGCTCTCGCCGCCTTCGCCCTCGATCACCGGGGCGCCGGATTGGTAATGTTCCATGATGGCGCCAAGGATCGCCGGCTTGATGTGATCCCACTCCGCACTTTCCGCCTTGGTGACGGTCACGAAATCGGTGCCGAAAAACACGCCGGCGACGCCATCCACCGCAAAGATGCGGGTGGCAAGCGGCGATGGACCCGCCGTGTCGGGGGTCGGAAAATCGGCTGTTCCGGCGTCCAGAACCGACTGGCCGGGCAGGAACTTCAGCGTCGCCGGGTTAGGCGTGGATTCGGTCTGGATAAACATGGTCTGACTCCCGCAGATGAGGTTCCAGATATGCGCCCGACCCCTCGAAGTGTCAAGACTTTGGAACCATTCTAAAGTCCGCCCCGCCACCTCTATCGACCCGAAAATATTCCGGGGAAGGCCGCATGGCCGGGGGGCAGAGCCCCCATTCGGGCAATTTCAGGTGATCGCTTCCAGCTTCTCTTTCGACAATTCGCCCGGAACGATCGTCAGCGGCACCGGCAACACCCCGAACGAGCGCGACAGCGCCGTCACGATCGGTCCCGGCCCTGTCTTTTCGGTCCCCGCGCCAAGAACCAGCACGCCGATATCGCCGTCCTCCTCGATCTGGGCCAGAATTTCGTCCACCGGCTCGCCCTCGCGGATCACCAGTTCCGGATCGACACCCTGACGGTCGCGCATCCATTTGGCGAAGACCTCGTAGTGGACCTGAATGCGTTCGCGCGCCTCTTCGCGCATGATCTCGCCAACCCCGATCCAGTGGTTGAACTCGTCGGGCGGAATGATCGCCAGCACCTGCACGCCGCCGCCGGTGTGGGCCGCGCGCATCGCGGCGAACCGCATCGCGTTCAGGCATTCACGGCTGTCATCCAGCACCACCAGAAACTTACGCATGAATATTATCCCCCGTCGTCCCGACCCAGACCGGATGATGCGGTGTCCGGGTGCGACTGTCTACACTCAAGCGTCGATGCGCCGTCCGGCCCC
>JBBKWG010000271.1:0-3213 GCA_037968835.1 Paracoccaceae bacterium | reverse complement strand
ACGCCGGGAAGCGGGCCGAGCACACCGCCTTCGGCGCAGGACGGGGCCAGTCCTGCGGCGGCTGGTTCGGGGAATACGCAGGCATAGCAGGGGGTGCCATGCGCGGTATCAAAGACACTGATCTGTCCTTCCCACTGACTGATGGCCGCCGAAACGAGCGGAAGCTTCAGCGCCGCCGCGGTTTCGTTCACGAGATAGCGGGTTGCGGCGTCGTCGGTGCCATCGAGGATCAGGTCATAGTCAGCAAAAAGCTCGTGCGCGACGTCCGCGGTCAGGCGACGGTGATAGGGGCGCACGGTGACGAAGGGATTCTGCGCCGTCATCGCCTTTTCGGCCGAGAACACCTTGGGCACGCCAATGCTTGCGTCGGTGTGGATGACCTGCCGCTGGAGGTTCGAATTTTCGACGATGTCGTCGTCGATTATGCCAATCGTGCCGATACCGGCAGCGGCGAGGTATTGCAGCGCGGGCGCACCCAGACCACCGGCACCGACGACAAGAACGCGCGCCTCTTTAAGTTTCTTCTGACCCGGGCCGCCGATTTCGCGCAGCACAATGTGACGGGCATTTCGTTCAAGCTCGGCATTGGTTGTCGGTGCGGGTGCCGGAGGGCGGTTTTCCGGGCGTATGTGCGATTTGAGCCGCTTCAAGCCACGGGAATAGGCCCAGATCCCTCCGCCCAGAACGCCGAGGATCAACCAATCCGCCGCCGAACCGCCGGTCGCTTCGCGCAACGGGTGGCCCAAGGGCAGCAATACGTGAAGGGTGAGGACGGCGATATAGAGCAACGCGATCATCATCAACCGTGCAGTGATCGGCGCGCCGATCAGGCGGCCAACACCCCAAAGCGCGGCGGCAAGGACAAGGACCAGCGCCATCAGCCGCGTCCGGTCGAACCAAAGCCACCGGTGCCGCGCGCAGTGTCGGTGAGGATGTCGGAGAATTCAAACGTCGCTTGTGCCACCGGCGCGACAACGGCCTGCGCGATGCGGTCGCCGTGGGCGATGGTGACAGGTTCAGCACCGAGATTGATGACGATGACGCCAAGCGCGCCCCGATAATCGCTGTCGATGGTGCCGGGACTGTTGGCGAGGCCCAGCCCGTGCTTCAGCGCCAGTCCCGAACGCGGACGGATCTGCATTTCGAACCCCGGCGGAATTTCGACGGAAAGACCGGTTGGGATCAGACGGCGCTCCATCGGGGCGAGTGTCATGCCTCCACGCTCGGAGGTCGCGAAGTTCGCGCGCAGATCGGCTCCGGCGGCACCATTGGTGGCGTAAGCGGGAAGCGGAAGCGAGGTATCGGCTTCGGGCAACCAGGTCAGTCGGACAATAGGGGTCATGCCAGCGCGTCGGCGATCCGCTGCGCCAGACGGCGGGCAACCTGTTCCTTGGTGGCGCGCGGCCAGTCCTCGGCACCGTTTTGGTCGATCAGCGTCACGGCGTTTTCGCTACCGCCCATGATCCCAGTGGCAGGCGACACGTCGTTGGCGACAATCCAGTCGCAGCCTTTGCGCAGGCGCTTTGCCGCGGCGTTCGCGATCACATCGTCGGTTTCGGCAGCAAATCCGATGACAAGACGGGGGCGGCCAACGTTCATTTGCGCAACTGTCGCCAGAATGTCGGGGTTTTCGGTCAGATCGAGTGTCGGAATGCCGGACGCGGTCTTTTTCATCTTACCCTTGGATTGCACTGTTACGCGCCAGTCGGCAACGGCAGCCGCGAATATGGCGACATCGGCGGGAAGCGCGGACTGCACCGCCTCCAGCATCTGCTGCGCAGTTTCAACCGGCATCACGCTCACTCCCGCAGGCGGAGGTGCGGTGGCCGGGCCAGTGATGAAAGTCACCCTGGCACCGAGAGCGGCCAGCGCGGCCGCCATCGCGGTGCCTTGGGTGCCCGACGAACGATTTGCGATATAGCGAACCGGGTCAATCGGCTCGTGGGTCGGTCCGGACGTGACGACGATGTGTTTTCCGGCAAGTGGGCCACTGGCAATTCGGGCGGTGATCGCGTCAAGAATGGCGGCCGGTTCGGCCATCCGGCCCGGACCATACTCTCCGCAGGCCATATCGCCTTCGTCGGGCCCGACGCGGGAAATCCCGTCGCTTTCAAGCGTTGCAATGTTGCGCTGGTTCGCAGAATGCAGCCACATCCGCACGTTCATCGCGGGCGCAATCAGAACCGGCGCATCCGTCGCCATCAGGATGGTCGAGGCAAGATCGTCAGCGTGACCACCTGCCATTTTCGCCATCAGATCGGCGGTCGCAGGTGCGACAACGATCAGGTCGGCAGAGCGCGACAACTCGATATGTCCCATTTCGGCTTCATCTGTCAGATCAAAAAGGTCTGTGTAAACTTTCTCGGCGGCAAGCGCCGACGCGCTGAGCGGAGTCACGAATTCCTGCGCTGCACGGGTCAGGACTGGGGTGACCGCCCCGCCCGCCTTGCGGATCAGACGGATCAGCTCCAGCGCCTTGAATGCTGCGATCCCGCCACCAACGATCAGAAGAATACGTTTGCCGTGAAGCATTTGGCCTCTCTTGTCCTGACGCCAAGTGTTAAGCGCCGCGAGGGCCGGGGGCAATTCCTTACGAACGAAACGGAAATATTCGATTAGTGGCTCGCGGTCGGCCTATTTGAAGGTTTCGCACGGGTCCGGACGTTCCGCTGCCTCGGTCACGCGCCAGTATGTGTGTGGAGGATCGTCGGGCGCGGAGATTTCGAACTGGCCGAGCGTGGCAATGTTGACGTCCTGTCCCTGACCCTTGAAATACCGATTGAGCATGGCCGGCACGCCCCAGTCTTCGCGCGCGTGCCCATTGCCCGTGATAACGATTACTTTCTGCGTTTTGTCCAAGGCCCGGGCTTCTGCAAAGGCGGCGAGCGTGGCGCGTGCCATTGCGGCATCGCGCAGCCGTTGGGCTTCGACCATTCCGGGAAGCATGTCTTCGGGAAGGGCATCGCAATGCGCCTCCATCTGAAGCGCGGTCCGCCTTGCGAGTTCGTCGGCGTCGAGAGCGCGATCAAGCCCAAAAGCGGCACCCCCTGCCCCGAACACCATCGCTGCGCTTTCGGTGACTGCCCGACGCACTGTCTCGCGCGGCAGAGCGCCGCCAAAAATTTGCGCTTCCGGGGCGGCGGAAAAAATCGGGTAATACATCGAAAAATCGGGCCAGCCGCGCTCCTCCCAATCGAGCGTTGCAGCAAGGCG
>JBBKWG010000270.1:0-11563 GCA_037968835.1 Paracoccaceae bacterium | reverse complement strand
GCCCGGCTTTTCGATCAGATTGAAGTGCGCATGACCGCATGGGTCGCCGAGGTGCTGAGCGTGTCATCGAGCGAAGCCAACCGCCTGCGCACCGACTATTGGCGGCGATACGGCACGACGCTGGCGGGGCTGATGACCGAACACGGGGTCGATCCGGCTCCATACCTGACGGATGTTCACGACATCTCGTTTGAAAGTCTGGTGCCCGATCCCAAACTCAACCGCGCGATCCGCGCTCTTCCGGGCCGCCGCATCGTCTACACCAACGGTTCGGCGCCTTATGCCGAGCGGGTGCTGGCCGCGCGCGGCCTCGCCAACCTCTTCGATGCGGTCTACGGGGTCGAACACGCCGATTTCCACCCCAAGCCCAATCGCGTCGCGTTCGAGGCGATATTCGCGCGCGACGGCACGATTGCCGACGCTGCCGCGATGTTTGAAGACGACGTGCGAAATCTGGCCGAACCGCACGCGATGGGGATGCGAACCGTCCACGTCGCACCGCAGGCCGTGCCGCAATTATTCATCCACCACCACACAGACGACCTCAGCGAATTTCTCGCGCAACTTGTCTGACAAGGCTTTGCCCGGCATCTGCGGCGCTCTAGGTTGCCTCAAACCTACGCAGCAAAACCAGCAGCCAATTAACTGACGGACATGATGTTTCACCCTGTTCCAAATACCTCGGCCGACGGCATGAATTCTATTCCTGTGCCCCGCGCATGAACCGAACCGACACCGACATCTTCATTTCGGGCGGCGGCATCGCCGGGCTGACCGCGGCGGCGGCGCTTGGCCAGCTTGGCTTTACGGTCGTGCTGGCCGACCCCGCGCCACCACCATCCGAAGCAGCCGAAGATGGTTCCGACCTGCGCTCGACCGCTTTCCTGCAACCGGCAAAGCAATTGCTCGCGGATGCGGAACTCTGGTCGGCGCTCGCACCCCACGCCACGGCGCTCGAAACGTTGCGGGTCATTGATTGCGCCGGAGATCCGCCCGAGGTGCGCACCGAACGCGCTTTCCGCTCAAGCGACGTAGGCGAGGCTGCGTTCGGCTGGAACCTTCCGAACTGGCTGACGCGCAAAGTGCTCGCCGCGCGACTTGCCGACCTTGAGGGGATCGAATTGCGCCTTGGCACCGGCTTTCGCGCTCTACTCACCCGCGAGCGCGAAGCCATCGTCACGCTTGATGACGGCGCACAGGTGCGGGCGCGGCTGGCGATTGCAGCGGATGGCCATGCCTCGCCCCTGCGCGAAGCTGCCGGAATTGACGCGGAAACAACACGCTACGGACAAAAGGCGCTTGCCTTCGTCGTGACCCACGATCTGCCGCACGACAACGTTTCAAGCGAGCTTTACCTCTCCGGCGGGGCGTTTACGCTGGTGCCGCTGCCCGACCACGATGGATTGCCCGCCTCGGCGGTTGTGTGGATGAACGACGGAGCCGAGGCACTGAGGCTCATGGCGCTTGACGACGCCGCATTTTCCGATGCCGCGACCACACGCGCCTGTGGTGTGCTCGGCGCTTTACGCCTTGCCTCCCCGCGCCGGCTCTGGCCTGTCATCACACGCCGTGCGCAAAGGCTGACCGCGCAGCGTGTCGCCCTCATTGCCGAGGCCGCCCACGTCCTGCCACCCATAGGTGCGCAGGGTCTCAACACCTCACTTGCCGATATCGCCACGCTGGTGGAACTCGCCCGGAGCGATCCGGACGCTCTTGGCACTCAGACGTTCCTCGACCATTTCGTCCGTGCACGCGCGCGCGACATCCGCGCCCGCACGGTCGCCATCGACCTTTATAACCGGGTGTGCAGATCCGACACGCCGTCGGTCCAGAGCCTAAGATCGCTCGGCCTGAAACTGGCCCACGACGTCGCGCCCCTGCGCCACAGGATCATGCTCGCAGGGTTGGGCGGCTGACGCTTGAAGACCCGCCCTCAGAACACCCGGTCCAGCACCGACTTCAGCCGTGCAAGCGACCCATCGACGTCTTTCAACTTGTCCAGTCCGAACAGACCCAGCCGGAAGCTCTTGTAAGCATCGCCCTCGCCGATCATCAGTGGCACCCCTGCTGCGATCTGCATGCCTTCGGCTGCGAAAGCCCGCCCGCTCTGCACTTCGGGATCGTCGGTATAGCTGACCACCACACCCGGCGCCCCGTAGCCGTCAGCCGCGACCGACCGGATGCCCTTTTCCGCCAGCATCTCGCGCACCCGAACGCCCTGCTCCCACTGTGCCGCCTTCAAGCGCTCGAACCCGTAATCGCGACTTTCGACCATGGCGTCGCGGAATCCGACCAGCGCGTCGGTCGGCATCGTCGCATGATAGGCATGGCCGCCGTTTTCATAGGCTTCCATTATTGCCAGCCACTTGCCCAGATCGACCGCGAAACTAGACGATTGCCGCTCCTTGGCGCGTTTCAAAGCCGCCTCGGACAGCATCACCAACCCGGCTGACGGCGACGCCGACCAGCCTTTCTGGGGTGCCGAGATCAGGACGTCGACGCCAAGCTGGTTCATGTCGATCCAGACGCAGCCCGACGCGATACAATCCAGCACGAAGATCGCCCCAACGTCGTGCGCGGCAGCCGCAACCGCCGCGATGTAATCGTCTGGCAGGATCATCCCCGACGAGGTCTCGACGTGCGGTGCGAACACGACCGATGGACGGGTCTCGGCGATCTTCGCCACGACATCCTCGACCGAAGCTGGTGCGAACGGTGCCGTTGCATCGTTTCCGACCCTGCGCGCCATCATCACGACTTCCTCCGCCGGCAGGTTCGCCGCCTCGAAAATCTGCGTCCAGCGATAGGAAAACCAGCCGTTGCGGATGACCATAACGGTCTCGCCCTCGGCGAACTGGCGCGCCACCGCTTCCATCGCGTAGGTGCCGCCACCCGGCACCAGCGCCACCGCTTCGGCGTTGTAAACCTCGCGCAGCAGACGCGAAATGTCGTGCATCACGCCCTGAAATGCGCCGCTCATGTGGTTCAATGAGCGGTCGGTGAACACCACCGAGTATTCCAGCAGTCCGTCCGGGTCGATGTCTGGGTTCAGCGCGGTCATGGCAATCTCCTCTCGATTGCCTTTCGGCTAGTCCCGCGCGATCCCGATTGCAAAGGTTATTTCGGCGAAACCCGCTCCGGGGCTCCAATCGGACCGGGACGAATCTCTTCGCTCAGAACGACGTTCGCCTCGACCTCGCCAACCCCCGGCAGGGTCATGATCCGACGACGCAGCACCCGCTCGAAATCCGAAAGATCCCGCGCCACGACCCGCAGGCGATAGTCGTAAAGACCCAGCACATGATGCACCGCCTGGACCTCGGGGATGGCGGAAATCGCGCGCTCGAAATCGACTAGGCTGACGCGACCCTTGGTGGCAAGCTTGACGCCCAGAAACACCGACACGCCGAACCCGAGCTTTTCGAGATCGACGTCGATGCGCTGTCCCGCCAGCACTCCGGCATCCGTCAGCCGCTTGATACGCCGCCATGCGGCAGGCTGGCTCAGGTCCACACGTCGGCCGATTTCGCCAGCGGACAGCGTCGCATCGCGCTGAAGCAGGCCAAGAATCGAGCGGTCGATATCGTCGAGCGCAATCATATCGGCAACCCCGCCCCGGTCTTGACCGTCGCCACTTGCATCAGCGATTCGATGTCGGCGATATGGGGCAAGGTCAGAATGCGCTCGCGGTAGATTTCCTGATAATGCGCCATGTCGCGCGCCAGCACGACCAGCCGGACATCGACCCGCCCCAGAAACGTCTGGATCTCGGTGACATCGGGGACCGCGCGGGCGGCGTCGATGAAATTGTCGAAGGCGCGCGGCACGCTTTTCTCCAGCGTCACCCGCAAACTGACCTCGACCAGATAGCCGAGCGCACGCCAGTCGATGACCGCATGACGCCCCCGGATCACCCCACTTTCGGTCAGCTTTTCCAACCGCCGCCAGCAGGTCGCCGCCGTCATGCCCGCCCGTGCCGCCAAATCGGCCGTCGCAAGGTCAGGTTCGGCCAGCAGGTGGCGCAACAAACGGCGGTCAACATCGTCCAGCATGATTTTTTCAATAACTCTCAAAATTGAGAATGATCTTTGCCAGAATTCGCAAATTCCCACAACGTCTGCGACGCATATTTCGCGCAATCCATTAGATTTACGGCAATCACATACCCGAAACGGAGAAATTCCATGCGCGTTTACTATGATCGCGATTGCGACATCAACCTGATAAAGGACAAGAAAGTGGCCATCCTCGGCTATGGCTCGCAAGGCCATGCCCACGCGCTGAACCTGCGCGATAGCGGCGCCAAGAACCTCGTCGTCGCGCTGCGCGAAGGCTCGCCAAGCGCGAAGAAGGCCGAGGGTGAGGGCCTGAAAGTCATGGGCATCGCCGACGCCGCCGCGTGGTGCGATCTGATGATGTTCACCATGCCCGACGAACTTCAGGCCGAGACCTACAAGAAGCACGTCCACGACAATATCCGCGAGGGCGCGGCGATTGCGTTCGCCCACGGTCTGAACATTCATTTCGGTCTGATCGAAGCCAAGCCCGGCATCGACGTCATCATGATGGCTCCAAAAGGCCCCGGCCACACCGTCCGCTCGGAATACGTCAAGGGCGGCGGCGTGCCCTGCCTTGTCGCCGTCGATAACGATGCGTCGGGCAAGGCGCTAGAAATCGGCCTGTCCTATTGTTCAGCCATCGGCGGCGGGCGCTCCGGCATCATCGAGACCAACTTCAAGGAAGAATGCGAAACCGACCTTTTCGGCGAGCAAGCGGTGCTTTGCGGCGGTCTGGTCGAACTCATCCGCATGGGATTCGAAACGCTGGTCGAAGCGGGTTATGCGCCCGAGATGGCCTATTTCGAATGCCTCCACGAGGTGAAGCTGATCGTCGACCTGATCTACGAAGGCGGCATCGCCAACATGAACTATTCGATCAGCAACACCGCGGAATACGGCGAATACGTTTCGGGCCCCCGCATCCTTCCGCGCGAGGAAACCAAGAGGCGCATGAAAGAGGTGCTGAGCGACATTCAGACCGGCCGCTTTGTGCGTGATTTCATGGCCGAAAACGCGGTCGGCCAGCCGATGTTCAAATCGACACGCCGCATCAACGACGCGCACCAGATCGAGGAAGTCGGCGAGAAACTGCGCGGCATGATGCCGTGGATCTCGGCAGGCAAAATGGTCGATCGGGCGAAGAACTGAGATGGCTGGCGGCGCGGATTCCTCGAAACCCTCGAACCGCGCCGCCATTTCCAACCCGACAGCTGGCAACTGGGCCTCCGTCCTGTTGCTTGGCCTCGTCTGGGGCGGTGCGTTTCTCGGAATTGCGCTGGCGCTGCGTGGCTTCGGCCCGTTTACCGTCGCGGCAGGTCGCCTGAGCTTTGCGGCGATCGCAATGCTCGCCCTTGCATCCTTTCCGCGAACACGATCGGGACCGTCCGCCACGTGGCAACACGCGCCCTACCTTGTGATCATGGGCGTGATCGGAATGGCGCTTCCGTTCCTGCTGCTGAGTTGGGGCCAGACCCGCGTCACATCGGGATTTGCGGGCGTCGCGATGTCGTCGGTGGCGCTGTTCATTCTGCCGATGGCGCATTTCCTCGTCCCCGGCGACCAGTTGACCACCCGCAAGTCCGCGGGATTTGCGATGGGGTTTGCCGGCGTCGTAATCTTGCTGGGTCCGTCGCTTGTCACCGAAGGATGGACCGGGCCGGAAAGTCTTGGCCGGCTCGCCTGTATCGGCGCGGCGGTGTGCTATGCGGTGGCGTCGCTCACCACGCGCCTGGCCCCGCCGATTGACCCGATTGCGCTGGCGACGTGGCAGGTCACGCTCGGAGCACTCGCGCTGGCCCCGATCGCGCTGATTGTCGAAGGCGTCCCCAAGGTGTTCGACCCGCAGGCCACTTTCGCCCTGATCGCCCTTGCATTGATCCCGACTGCGCTCGCGGCTTTCCTGCGTGTCATTGTCATCCGATCCGCCGGGCCAACCTTCATGTCGCTGGTCGGGTTCCAGGTCCCGGTCTGGGCCGTGGTTTTCGGCATCGTGTTTCTGGGCGAACCGGTATCGGCCAACTTGTTCATCGCACTGTCACTCGTCCTGGGCGGCATGGCCGTCAACCAGTGGCCGGCGCTCCGCCGACTGTTCTGACTTTCTCAACCCGCCGCGCCGACCCTCTCGACGATCCCGTCCACGACCTCGGCAAGGACGACTTCGTCCTCGCATTCAGCCATTACGCGGATCAATGGTTCGGTTCCCGATTTGCGGATCAGCAAGCGTCCGATGCCCTGAAGCCGTCCCTCGGCGGCAGAGATCGCCGCCATGACGTTGGCGTCCTCCAGCGGTGCCGTGGCCGCATCGAAGCGCACATTCTTCAAAAGTTGCGGCACCGGCTCGAAGTTACGGCTGAGTTCGCTCGCGCGCTTGCCGCTGCGTTTCATTTCGGCAAGAAATTGCAGTCCCGCGACCAGCCCGTCGCCGGTCGTCGCGAAGTCGGTCATGACGATATGTCCCGATTGCTCGCCGCCAAGGTTGAATCCGCCCGCGCGCATCGCCTCGACAACATACCGATCTCCGACCGCCGTGCGATGCAAGGTCACGCCCTGCCCGTTCAGGTAGCGCTCCAGACCGAGGTTCGACATCACTGTCGCCACCAATGTCTGCGCAACCAGGTTGCCCTCCCGCGCCCACTGGGCCGCGAACAGCGCCATGATCTGATCGCCGTCTGCAATCGTTCCGTTCTCGTCGAGGATAATCACCCTGTCGGCGTCGCCATCAAGACAGATGCCGACGTCGGCGCCGTGGGCAACAACCATTTCGGCCGCCATGTCGGTGTCCGTCGAACCGCAACCCTTGTTGATGTTCACACCGTTGGGTGAAACGCCGACCGGAATGACCTCGGCCCCAAGCTCCCACAGAACGCTCGGAGCCGCCCTGTAGGCCGCACCATTGGCGCAGTCGATCACGACCTTCAGTCCATCCAGCGTCACCTGGGGCGCAAGCGTCGACTTGACCCTTTCGACATACCGGAACAGGCCGTCGTCGATCCGCTTGGCGCGCCCGATATTCCCCGCATCGGCAGGTTCGACATCGCTTTCCAGAATGGCCTCGATCTCGGACTCGGCCTCGTCGCTCAGCTTGAAACCATCGGGGCCGAAGAATTTGATGCCGTTGTCTTCGTGCGGGTTGTGGCTGGCCGAAATCATGACCCCGACATCGGCGCGCATGGACCGCACCAGAAGACCGACCGCAGGTGTCGGCACCGGACCAAGCAGCAGGACGTTCATTCCAGTCGACGTGAACCCGGCTGTCAGGGCATTCTCGAACATATAGCCTGAAAGGCGTGTGTCCTTGCCGATCACCACACGGTGCGCCGGCGACCCGTCGCGGCGAAAAAACCGGCCCGCCGCTGCGCCAAGTCGAAGTGCAAGTTCCGCCGTCATCGGATGCGCATTCGCGCGCCCGCGAATGCCGTCCGTTCCGAACAGTTTTCGTGCCATGTTATCAGTCCTGCCCGACAATGATTTCGCCCGTTCTAACACGAGACATCGGTCGCTGCACCTTGTGTGGCTTCACCGCTCACGAAAAAGGCGGCCAAAGGGCCGCCTGTGTCACCTGCGTTGCAATAATTGATCAGCCCTGGGCGCTGCGAACCGGCTCGCGGTAGAAGAAATGGGTTCCGATCGCAGTCGTCTGGGGAAATACACGCGACCACTTCGGCTTCACAGCGTTGGTGTGGTAGTGCGTGGCACCGCGCGTCAACACACGAGGCGCGCCGTCCAGCATCACCTTCGCGACCTTTGCGACCTTCTTATAGGCTCTGGGTTCCTGAATGAGCTCGGGGCGTCCGTCGCAGGTATACGAAAACTGGCAGCGATACCGCTCGCCGGTGCCCTGATTGACCACGCCGCAGACGCTATTGGGATAACGGGGATCATCGACACGGTTCAGGATCACTTCGGCCACACCGAAAATCCCGCGAACGGATTCACCGCGGGCCTCGAAGTAAAGCGCCTCGGACAGGCAGGACCATTCCTTGCCGCCGGATGCTGCCGGGATCGAATCTAGATAGCGCTGGCTCAGGAACGACGCGTCGGCTTTGCCGGCTTTTTGCTCGGGCGGCGCTGTCAGTCTGGCCATGTCGCTTGGCTGCAACGACTTCATCGTTTTACGCTCGGCACCGAACAATGCGCCAAGCCGTTCGTTCAGTGCGACGGTGGGATTGTTGGACGAACTCAGCGTGACATCCGCAACTGCGGGCAAGGCGAGGGACAGCGCAAGAACGACTGTCAAAACCCTTGCGACGGGTTTGATAATCATGAAGCCCCCTCGGCGTTTTCAGGATCGGGGAAAGACGTAAAATCCCCTCAAGCGCCGGCCAAATACCCAATGGATGCCGCGACGTCCACCCGTCCCCCTGCGACACGTTGGTCACTTCGTGGACCAAATCGGCGGAATATCGCCATTTTTGAGATGATTATCCTCAAAAGAGGCGCAGTTTTCAGCTTTGCGGCGGTTTCTGCGCATCCTTCAGCGCAATGTGCGCCGCCGCCAAACGCGCGATCGGGACGCGGAACGGCGAGCAACTGACGTAGTCAAATTTGGCGGCGCGACAGAACGCGATCGAATCCGCGTCGCCACCATGCTCGCCGCAAATCGACAGAGTAAGGTTCGGATTGGTCTGGCGGCCCCGCTCGGCGCCGATGCTCAACAACTCGCCGACGCCTTCCAGATCGAGACGGTGGAACGGGTCCTCGGGAAAGACGCCCTGGTTGACATAGGCCCCCATGAACCGCCCGGCATCGTCGCGGCTGAGACCATAGGTCATCTGCGTCAGGTCATTCGTGCCAAAGCTCAGGAACGCCGCGTGCTGCGCGATGTCATGGGCGCGCAATGCGGCGCGCGGCGTTTCGACCATCACTCCCAGACGGAAGCTGAAGTCCTTGCCGGTTTCGCTTCGCACCGCTGCCGCCACCGCGTCGATCCGGCTTTTCACCAGTTCGACCTCGCGTTTGGCCGACACCAGCGGGATCATGACTTCGGGCACGACAGGCGCGCCGGGTCGGCTTGCCGCGATCGTGGCTAGAAAGATGGCGCGGGCCTGGGCGTCGTAAATTTCGGGAACGGTCAAGCCAAGCCGGACACCGCGCATCCCCAGCATCGGGTTGAATTCGCTCAGCGCCTCGACCCTGCGGGTGACTTTCGAGAGCGGCAGATGCAGGGCATCGGCCAATTCGCGCATCCCCTCGCGCCCGTGCGGCAGGAATTCGTGCAATGGCGGATCGAACAGGCGGATGCAGACGGGCAGCCCATCCATGATCCGGAAAAGTTCTGTGAAATCAGCGACCTGCATCGGGATAAGACGTTCCAGCGACGCCGCCCGCCCTTCCGATGTTTCCGCGAATATCATCTCGCGCATCACCGTCATGCGGTCTTCTTCAAAGAACATGTGCTCGGTTCGGCAAAGGCCGATGCCCTCGGCCTCGACCGTGCGGGCGACCTGCGCCTCGGCGGGTGTGTCGGCAATTGCCCGCACCCCGATCTCGCGCTCGGCATCGGCCCAGCCAAGCAGCGTGCGGAACGCGTCGTCAAGCGCCGGTTCCAGCAAAGGCGTCGCACCGGCAAGCACCTGACCTGAAGTTCCGTCGATGGTTATGACGTCGCCTTCGGAAAATACCCGCCCATCCGCCATCGTCAGCGTCATCTCGCGGCGATTGAGCGAAATCTCGGACGCGCCAACGACGCCGGGCAATCCCAACCCGCGCGCGATAACGGCGGCATGGCTGGTCATTCCGCCCCGTTCGGTCAGCACGCCGACAGCGGAATGCATACCGCGAATGTCCTCGGGCGAGGTTTCGCGGCGCACCAGAATGCAAGGCTCGTCCTGCGCGGCACTTGCCTGTGCAGCGGCAGAGGTGAACACGATCCGTCCCGTCGCAGCACCCGGGCTTGCAGCGATGCCGGTCGCAAGAATGTCGCGTGGGGCATCGGGATTCACCTGCCGGTGGAGAAGTTCCGACAATCCGCGCGGCTCGACCATCAGCACGGCCTCATCGGGTCGGATGATCCCGTCCTCGGCCAGCGCCACGGCAATTCGCACGTTGGCCCGCTCGCTTCGCTGCACGCGCACCGCATCGAGAACGCTAAGCCTGCCGCCGTCCAGCGTGAACTCGATCTGCATTTCCTCGCGCAGTCGCGTGCGGCAAACAGTCCCGAATTCAATGAGTTGCGCGAAAGCCTTGGGGCATAGATCCTCAAGCGAGGTTCCCCGTTCGTCTCGCGTCAGAAAGACAGCTTCGGAATCCGTCAGTGCTTCGCGGCCTTGGCTTTGGCTCAGATAACGTCCGATGATCTGCGACTGACCGGTCACCTTGCTGACGAACTGGATCACGCCCGAACCCGATTCCGCGGGGCCGATTCCGGGGGCCATCTCCTGCACGACAAGGCCAAGTCCGGCTTCTGCGGGCGCGCCGCGTGCCTGGCGCAACAGGCGAGCACTCGTGCCCTCCCACGCGCGCGCCATCGAGCGCAAGACATCGGACAACTGGCGCGCCGGATCCTGCGGAAACGGCTCCTCGGCTTCCTCCTCGAAGGCTGCGAGCATGGTGCGGATGTTTTCGACGCAGACATCGCCGTCGATCTCGAACAGGTCGGGATCCAGATGGGCGACCTGTACGGAATAGGTCTGGATGAACCGGGCATAAAGCGCGTCGGCCGCGTTCGGGCCAAGCAGGTTCGAAACTTCCGCATGGCGCGCGTCGTTCATGCCGATGTTCAAGATCGCACCGGGACCACCCCAATCGGGGTCTTCCGACGAGGGGCGCACCGAAACCAGCGTGGTCGACCCGAAATGCGCAAGAATTCCCTTGGTATCGACCAGATTTCCAGACGCGATCGAGCGGACGGTCTTGAACGGCAGCGCAACGGTCGAGGGCACCGGCAGATCGAGGCGGATCAGGCGTTGCAGACACTTCGCACGGCCGCCATGCGTGCTGATGGCGACCGGCGCGCTTGGATCGAGCGCGATAAATTCCGAGAGATCAACGTGTTTCTGCACTGCGGCGATTCCTTCGCAGGAAACATACGCCGTTGCAGCAACCAATCAAGGACAGTCAGGATTTTCGGGGACTTACCCGTCGAGCCGTGTCAGGTCCGCGACAGAAAGACAGGTCGCGCT
The DNA here is from genome assembly GCA_037968835.1 of Paracoccaceae bacterium. GTDB lineage: Bacteria > Pseudomonadota > Alphaproteobacteria > Rhodobacterales > Rhodobacteraceae > JBBKWG01. Next base: position 384 of record JBBKWG010000270.1, on the reverse strand, counting down.
GATCCGGTGCAGCAGGTTCAGACGGTTGCGCCGCAGGATCTGACTTTCGGCATTGACCTGAACGCTTTCAAAAAAAGCGTCGATGGGCGTTCGCAGCGTTGCCATGGCCTGCATCGCCGCGCCGAAGTCCTCGGCCTGCATCGCCGGCGCAATCTTCGCTTCTGCCGCATCGAGTGCTGCAAACAGCGCCTTTTCGTCGTCGGTGTTCGCCAGTTTCAGATCGGGGCCATAGGAATACTCGACGCCGTCCTTCTCCTCGGCCTGCTTCAGAATGTTGTGCGCCCGCTTGAAGCCCTGGATCAGGTTCACGCCATCGTCGGAGGTCAGGAATTCGGATAGGGCCTCGGCCCGTTTCACCAACAACGTCAGATCGTCGGAGTTCGG
>JBBKWG010000269.1:0-5341 GCA_037968835.1 Paracoccaceae bacterium | reverse complement strand
ATTTCGCTTCTGGCCGGAAAGGTCGATCTGGCCAAGCGGTTCGCGAGCCCCCGCCGCGAAGATCAGTTTCTGCTGTCCGTGGCCGAGGGCAACAAGACCAATGTGCCCCCCGGCGACATGCTGGGACAGGCGATCCGGCGCGGCCTTTCGGCCTATGGTCCCGGCGACAGGTTCCGCGATTTCCTGCAGGACGGGCGTCCGGGCGAGGCTTTGCTGATGGCGATTGCGATGGTCTCGGAAGGCTCCGCCGGCGATCCAGACGCGGTTGCCGACGCCCTGCGGCTGTTCCGCGCCATCGGCCTTGAGGGGCTCGCGCGCCAGGTCGCCGTCGAATTGCTGTTGCTGGAGGGCGCGGCATGAGCGACGCCGAACGCATTGCAACTTTCCTCGATGCGCAGGCCGCCGAACTGGATGCCGCGCTCAACACACGGCTCGCCTATGCGCGCGACCTCAAGGATTATACCGGCTGGCTTTCGGGGCGTGGCATGGCGATCCTTGCCGCTGCGCAATCGGACATCGAAGCCTACCTCGTCGGCCTCGACGCCTCTGGCCTGGCCCGTGCCACGCGCGCGCGTCGGTTGTCCGCGATCCGGCAATTCTATCGCTTCGCCTTCGAGGAGGGTTGGCGCCAAGACAATCCGGCCCTGCGCATCAAGGGACCGTCCCGCGACAAGCGCCTGCCCAAGACGCTGAGCGAGGAAGAAGTCGAACGCCTGTTGCAGGCATCCCGCGACATGGGCCGCGCCGAGGACAGCGTGCGCAACACCTGCCTGATGGAACTGCTCTACGCGACCGGAATGCGCGTCACCGAACTGGTTTCGCTGCCGGTCGCAGCGGCGCGCGGCGATCCGCGGATGCTTCTGGTGCGCGGCAAGGGGGGCAAGGAACGACTAGTGCCGCTGTCTGCCCCGGCGCGAACGGCAACCGCCGAGTGGCTCACGCTGCGCGATGCGTTTCAGGAAAGCGCGCGGATGGCGAACGGCACACCGCCGTCGGCATTCCTGTTTCCGTCACGCGGCAAATCAGGCCACCTGACGAGGCACCGTTTCTATATGCTTATCAAGGAGTTGTCGCATTTCGGCAATGTGCCCGCCGACAAGGTCACGCCGCACACTTTGCGCCACGCCTTTGCCACCCACCTGTTGGCGCGCGGCGCTGATCTGAGGGCGATTCAGACGCTTCTGGGACATGCCGATGTAGCGACGACTGAAATCTACACGCATGTGTTGGAGGACCGCCTGAAAGAGCTGGTGCTCGACCATCATCCGATGGCCAGGGACTGAGCCGGGCGACTGGCAACGCGCGATCTAGCGGCACAACTCCGCAGGCAGCACGTCCTCGCTCGGCCAGATACCGGTGGTCAGGGCCTCGTGATAGCCCTGCGTCAGCCCCGCCGCCTCCATCGCCGCGCGCGCACCGGCATGATCGTAGCTCAGGCGCTCGAACGTGACCTCGCCACCGGCAAGGACCGCGTAGCGGGTCATGCTCCGCCCATCGTGGGGCGGCAATCCGATCGCGCCCGCATTGATCCATTGATGCGCGCCGATCCGGCGGTGAAAGGCGATGCCGGAATGTCCCGCAACGATCCCGTCAAGCGCGCCAACTTCCGCCTCCAGAGCGTTGATTTCTTGCTGGAAATCGGCCTCGGCGCTGGACGGCCACAGGAACCGGTTGATCGCTGTAGCGCCGCCGTGCACAACCCCGTAGCGTCGCTCGCCCTGCATGAATATGCCGAAGTCAGGTAGCTCCGCCATCCAGGCGCGCGCTTCGTCGTCGCTGCGGTCAAGCGCAAAGGGATACCACCCGCGCGCCAGCAGGTCGCACTCGGTATCGGCCCCGAATCCGCAACCGCAGGTGTCCGCCGCTCCGGCAATCTGGCGCTCGCAGTTTCCCGCCACCACCGGCCAGCCAAGACGGCGGATCAACGCCAGTATTTCGGCCGGATGGGCGGCGTAGGCGACGACATCGCCGGTGCAGATGACGGGCCGCGCACCCGCCGCCGCAGCCATCGCTTCAAGCGCGTGAAGATTGGAATACGGGCCGCCGCACAGCATCACCGGTGCGTCGAACCGCCCGAAATCCTGAACCCTCATCCGCCATCTCCCCCGTTGCGGCCTTGAATGCAGCCTCTCGCACCTTCATAAGACCTCAACGCCCCTGACAGACAAGCCCGATGGACCCCACATACGAATTTATCGACGCCGCGTTCTGGATCACCTGCGGCTCGATCGTTGCGCTGCTGATCCTGTCCGCCTTCTTCTCCGGTTCCGAAACGGCGCTTACCGCCGCGTCGCGCGGCAAGCTGAAATCGCGGGCCGAAAAAGGCTCCAAGGGTGCCGAGCGGGCCTTGCGCATCACCGAGGACAACGAACGTCTGATCGGTGCGGTCCTGTTGGGCAACAACCTAGTGAACATCCTTGCCGCATCGCTCGCAACCGCCTTGTTTACAAGAATTTTCGGGGAAAGCGGCGTTGCGTTGGCGACGTTGGTGATGACTGCACTGGTGCTGATCTTTGCCGAGGTGATGCCGAAAACCTATGCGATCACCAATGCCGAAACCGCCGCGTCGATGGTGGCAGCGCCGATCCAGATCCTGGTCATGGTGTTTTCGCCGGTGGTGAATTTCGTGCGCATGATCGTGCGCGGCGTGCTGGGATTGTTCGGCGTGCAGATCGATCCCGACAGTCTGATCATGTCGGTGCGCGAGGAAATCGCGGGGGCGCTGAGTCTTGGTCACTCTGAAGGCGTTGTCGAAAAAGAGGACCGCGACCGGATTCTCGGCGCGCTCGATCTCGGTCAGCGCACGGTCGAAGAGATCATGTTGCATCGCAGCCAGATCGAGATGATCGACGCCGATCTGCCGCCCCAGCAAGTGCTTGAACTGTGCCTGAACTCGGCCCACACCCGATTGCCGATCTTTCGCGGCCAGCAGGAGAACATCGTCGGCGTGATGCACGCCAAGGACCTGCTGCGGGCGATGTATGCCCGCCGCAACGCCGTCGAGCCGGGGGCCGATCCGTTTGAGGATTTCGATATTCTGGGCGTTGCGATGAAGCCCTATTTCGTTCCCGAAACGACGACGCTGGACGAGCAGATGCGCCAGTTTCTGCGCCGCTCGACCCATTTCGCGATGGTTGTCGACGAATACGGCGCGCTTGAGGGTCTGATCACGCTCGAGGACATTCTGGAAGAGATCGTCGGCGAGATCACGGACGAATTCGATATCGACGAGGATCACCCGCTCAGGCGCACCGAAACTGGCGATGTGCTGGTCGATGGCGCGATGACGATCCGCGACATGAACCGCGCCACCGACTGGACCCTGCCCGACGAGGAAGCCAACACCATCGCCGGGCTGGTCATCCATGAAGCGCAGACGATTCCGACCAAGGGGCAGGTATTTTCGTTCCACGGGTTCCGGTTCGAGATCATGGAGCGCAAGGACAACCGGATCACCCGGCTGAAGATCGGCAAGCTCTGACGCGGGCGGTTCGGTTCAGTTGCAGGCCAACGCGCGCGCAAAGCTGGCGCGGTCGCGGTGCGGACCGATATCGCGGGCGCTGAGCACGTTGTCGTTCAGCGTGACCGCCAGCACCCGACTGAATTTCGTATCGGCGACGATCATCTCGGGGCCTTGCCCGCAATCGCGCACGCCGCCCGCAATATCGCTTTCGCCGATCCGGTGATTGGTCAGACCCGATGCGGCGGCGACTTCGACAAGACGGCCATCGCTCCAGCGCCAGACCCGCAGGATCCGCGCCAGATGCGGCCGGTCGATATAGGCAATCTCGGTTTTGCCGTCGCCATCCAGATCGGCAATCCCGACTGGTGCAAGCCAGCGATGGGTCGCGCCGATGTTGGGGGTCGCGTCGAGCTTGACCAGTTTGCCGCCGCGCAGACCATAGACCGCAAGCGCCGCCCCGAGGTCGCGGTGGGTTTCGACGACGACAACCTCGTTTCGTCCGTCGCCATCAAGATCGGCGATCCGGGGGGCGACATCTTCAAAGACGGAATGCTCGGGCAGCAGGACGTTCAGATCGCACGGTCCCTTGTCGGTCGTCATCACCCGCAGGCCCGCCGCTTCGACGGCATCGCCCAGGATGCCGTGGTCATAGCGCGTCGTCGCGTCCGAGTAGCTGGCCCAGCGAATGTCGCCCGTGGCCGCCGTCGCTTCGGGGCTGTTGGGGGGCGGTCCGGGATAATCGCAGGCCAGCGCCGGCCCGCTCGCGAAAGTGGCCAGCAGAGCTGCCAGACGAATGGCGACCCCGCGCATCAGATCTGCTTCTCGGGCATTTGCACAACCAGACCGTCGAGCGCATCGCTGACCTTCAACTGGCAGGTCAGGCGCGAGCGTTTGGGATCGGGCTCGTAGGCGAAATCGAGCATGTCCTCTTCCATCGCGTCGCGCGCGGGCAGTTTCTCGACCCAGGCCGGATCGACGTAGACGTGACAGGTGGAACAGGCGCAGGCCCCGCCGCAATCGGCTTCGATACCGGGGATGCCGTTGTCGCGCGCGCCTTCCATCACCGTCAGACCGTTTGGCACGTCGACAACATGCTCTTTGCCGCCATGCTCGATATAGGTGATCTTCGCCATGCTCGCTCCTTCGTATGTCGCCGCACTTACTAGCGAGAGGCTCGCCCGCCTTCCACCCCTTTCGGCAGATGCAGGATCACACTTGCGCAAGCCGCTTTTTGTTCTATTTTTGTTCTCATGGAGATGCCCCCGCCCCCAACCTGGCCGCGCCCGCCTGCCTGTCTGCCGCACGACAAGCTTGAACTGCCGCCCAATGGCGCGCGGATCGCGGTGGCGGGTCTGGTGCTGGTGCGTCAGCGGCCCGGCACCGCCAAGGGCGTGATCTTCATCACGCTGGAGGACGAGACCGGGATTTCCAACGTCATCGTTTGGCGCAAGCTTTACGAACGCTTCCGCCGCGCGGTGATCGGTGGACGGGCGCTGAAGGTGACGGGCCGGGTCCAGCGCGAAGGCGGCGTGACCCACGTGATCGCAGAAGAGATCGAGGACATCTCGTTCATGCTCGACGAATTGATCCGCCCGGCAAAGTGCCGCAGCGCGTATCAGCCGTGAGGGGGGATGGCCATCGCGGCAACATTCGCGGGCGATCAAAGCGCGACGCCAATCCCGGTGCGATGCCCACCACAGTTGTTACGAGTGATGGGCACCGCCTTGCGGTTATCCGGCCGCGTCAACCGCTGTGGTGTTCGCAGGTGACACTTGGGTTGAAGGGCATCATATCGCCCATCGGGTTCTCGCGGAAAAGCCAGACATGCTGGTCATAATGCGGCGCAAACCCGTGCGCCTCGTCGCCCGGCGTTGCCGG
>JBBKWG010000268.1:0-15755 GCA_037968835.1 Paracoccaceae bacterium | reverse complement strand
GCAACAACTTCGGCGCGGTCCTCGGCGGCTTCCTGATCTGGTTCCTGTGGGTCATGGTCGAACCACTCGGCCTCGGCTTCATCCAGTTGATCACCGCTGGCATGTCGGACGGCTCGGCGCTGAAAGACCACCTGCTGGAAAGTGCCGCCCATATGCGGCTGCTGACCATGGGTCTGGTGCTGCTCTTGGTGCTGCGGTTCAGTCCACGCGGGCTGATCCCCGAAAAGTGACGCCGCTGATCGTCCTGCCCGCCGCCGGCGCATCGACGCGGATGCGCGGGCGGGACAAGCTGCTGGAAACCATCGGCGAAACCCCGCTGTTGCGGCGGCAGGCGATGCGCGCTCTCGCCACCGGCTGCCCTGTTGCCGTGACGCTGCGCCCCGACGATACCGCGCGTCGCGACAGCCTCACAGGTCTCGACTTCACGCGTCTCGATGTCGCCGACGCGGACGAGGGCATGGCCGCGTCACTGCGCACCGCCGCCCGCGCGCTTCAAAAGCGCCAACCGCTCGCAATACTGTTGCCGGACGTGCCGTCGATGGACACTGACGACATCCGCGCCGTCCTCGCCGCCTTTGCGCTCGACGGTAACCGGATCACCCGCGCCACCGATCCTGATGGCAGACCGGGCACCCCGATCATCTTTCCCGCCCGTCTCATCCCCGCCTTCGCCACGCTTCAGGGCGACGAGGGCGGCAAGGCCTTGCTGACGGGCGAGGACATTCAACGGGTCGCCTTCGCCGACGACCGCGCCACCGCCGACCTCGACACACCCGAGGCCTGGGACGCCTGGCGCATCCGCACCCAGACACCATCCTGATACCATTTCACCTTGTCGCAAAATACCTCGGGGTCCGGGGCAGCGCCCCGCTCGCCGGCATCACCCGCCGACGTCGCTCGCCTGCATCATTCACCCTCGCCGACGATCCTTCGCGCGGGCGGAAACCGGACAGCCGCGCCGATCGTCGCGATTTCGGGAAAGAGGCCCAGCAATTCCAGACGCTGCCGATTGCCGATCCCCTGCATTACCCGGTCGTCGGGATGGAAACTCTCGGTCCAGACCCCGTCGGCCAGCACGATCTCGTGACGCGCGCACAACAAGTGAAGGTAGCTGACCCCAAGCATCCGCGCTGGCATGATCCGCGTGCGGTCGATCAGATGTCGCGCCGCGATCAGCGCCACTTCCCCGCCCGTCTCCATCTGGGTCTGGCCGGGCCCGACGAGGAACCGGTGGGCGGGACTGACGATCATGTCGCGCGAAGGGCTGCCCTCGGCGAAGGCGTCGGCGCGGATCAGGACCGGCTGCAATTCCGGCTCGGCGATCAGCTCGGAAAAACCGACGTCGCGCCGCCCGCACCAATAGACGCGCTGCAACCCGTTGTCGCGCGTCACGACCAGATCGCCGCGCCGCAACGCCTCGATCGGGCGCTGTCCGCGATCGGTCGCAATCAGCGTTCCGGGCGTAAAACATGGCGTGACGGATGAAACAGACGATCCCATGGCAAATCCCCCGATACGAGGGATTGCGGCACGACGCGCCAGCCGGATAATCAGGCGGGAAACGACGCGGGATCCGTGATGACCCTCCACCCAGGGCCTTACTTCACACGGGGCGCATCGTTCCCCGCCGCCAAACGGCAGCACTCGATACCCACCCTTGCAGGTCACCCTGCAAAGCGTGTGCGGCACCCCCATTTGCCGCGACACTACCCCCCAGCGAGGTAGGCAAAATCTAGCCAATTCACCGCGAATTCCAAAGGAAAAAGGCAGAAAAGGGGCAAAATACACGCTATGCAGGAGTGCGCTTGACGCCAGGATCCGGGTGCGCCGTCCCTTCGCGTGAACTCCGTTGTTCACGCCTTGGAAACGATGTGCCCGCCGCCCCTGCTCGCTTCATCCAACGCCGCAACGCCGACCCGCAACCGGCCGCTACTCTCACCAAATCCGTTTCACCCGTGATCGTTTCCAACCGCGCATCAATCGCGACAATCGACCCTGACGAATGCGGCGAAAAGTTGACGGAGGGTCAAGCACCACTTGCGTTTGCCAAACGGCACCAATCACCGATCAAAACGGCTATTGGTCTGTCTTGCGGAGATCTGTGGACGAATCGTTCGGTTCGGGGCGCGGCAGCAGGCGCAGGATCGACAGCCAGACGCGGGTTCCTCTCGCATGAACGCCGCCCCGACCCAGATGCAGACGCTGACCGAAAACCGAGATGGCGAGCCCCTGATCGGCGTCGAGCACTTCGCCCGGCAGCACCGCCACCGCGATATTGCGCCCCGGATGAATGGCGCTGACCATGACGCTGTCAGGCGGCAGACCCAACCCGATCCGCTCGCCGATCCGCGCCCTGAGCGGCATCACGAAATCGACGCCAGCACTTTCATCCGCACCTTCGATCCGCAGACACTTGCCGCCGTCAGCCTCGCCGATCACGCGCGCTATAAGGCGTGCGGGCGGCGGCAACCAGCCGGTAAGGCGTCCACCCGCAAGCCCCAGAACCCGGTCCGCCAGCGTCGTCACCTCGTCGCCGGCATGGCTTACGTAAAGTGCCGGCACCCGCGCTTCGGCAACCGCGCGCCCGACATAGGGCAGAAGTTCCGATTTGCGCGGTCCGTCAAGACCGACCAGCGGTTCGTCAAGAAACAGGATCGCCGGGTTCGACGCCAGCGCCCGCCCCAAGGCAACCCGGCGCTGTTCGCCCCCCGACAGCCCGAGAACGCCGCGCGACATCAGCGGACCCAGTTCCAGCGCGTCGACAATCGCATCATAGGATTTGACCTCCCGCCGTTTCGCGCCATAGGCCAGATTGCCCGCCACGCTCAGATGCGGAAAAAGCTGAGGGTCCTGAAACACGAACCCGATGCGGCGCGCTTCGGTCGGGACATGATCGCGCCCGTCGTCCCAGACCTCGCCGCGAAAGCGCACCCGCGCCTCGGCCCCGGCTTCCAGCCCGGCCAGCGCCCGCAAAAGCGTCGTCTTTCCGCCGCCCGACGGCCCGGTGATCGCGGTCACGCCCGACAAAGGCACGCTGTCCTCGACATCGAGCGTGAACATATTGCCGCGCCGCACCCGAAGCCGGAAATCCAGTCGGTCAGCCAACCTGAATCCCTCCGCGCCGGTTCATGACGTAGACCAGAGTCAGCACCGTGAACGAAAAGATCAGCAGCAACGCCGACAACAGATGCGCGGTCTGGTAATCCAGCGTCTCGACTGCCGTGAACACTTCGATCGACACGACACGGGTTTCGCCGGGTATATTGCCGCCGACCATCAAAACGACGCCGAATTCGCCGACGGTGTGGGCAAAGCTCAGCACCGCCGCGGTCAAAAAACCCCGGCGCGCCAGGGGCAGCGACACCGACAGGAACGCATCGCGCGCCGAAGCGCCAAGCGTGCGCGCGGCGTCCAGCGTCGCCTGCGGAACCGCCATGAACGCGGTCTGCATCGGTTGCACCGCGAACGGCAGCGAATAGATCAACGATGCGATGACGAGCCCCGTGAAACTGAATGTCAGCGTCTCGCCGGTCACACGGACCCAGAACGCACCGAACGCGGTCTGCGGGCTCATGAAGATCAGCAGGTAGAACCCCAGCACCGTCGGCGGCAGAACCAGCGGCAGCGCGGTCACCGCTTCGACCAGCGGCCTCAGCCGGTTTTGCGTCCGCGCCAGCCACCAGCCAAGCGGCAACGCAATGACCAGCAGGATGACGGTCGTTACAGTGGCGAGCTTCAGCGTCAGCCATATCGCTGGCCAGACGCTCATTCGTCGAGGCCGTAACCGGAATTGCGGATGATGTCGCGCGAGGCTTGCGAAAACAGCGCCGCCCAGAACGCCTGCGCCGCGTCGTTTTCGTCCGCCCGCCGCAACAGCGCCGCGTCCTGACGGATTGGAGGCGCAATGCCCTCAAGCGTGCGGACATGCGCTGGCTTCAGCAAAGGCAAAAGCGACGCCGCGACAAAGGCGATATCGGCATTGCCGGTCGCGAACACCGACGCCACCTGCCCGACATTTGACAGCAGCACCGGCCGGAACTTCGCGGTATCGAGGTTCATTCGCTCCATCGCGGTCGTCGCAGCCAGGCCGTAGGGTGCGACAGTCGGATCTGCCAGCGCCACGGTCCGGCCCTCGAAGGCCTCGCGCGCGGCGTCAAGATCGACTGGGATCGTCGAGACCAGAACAAGTTGGCCAAGCGCATAGGTGCGGACCGCGCGCGCCTGACCGCCATTCAGCAAGTTGGTCGGTCGCTTGTCGTCGGCCGCCAGAAACACGTCGTAAGGCGCGCCATTCACGATCTGCGCATAGATCTGCCCGGTCGAGCCGTGGACGATCCTGACCTCGTGTCCGGTTTCAGCCTCAAACGCGGCGGCCAGCGTCTCGGCCGTGGTCGCGAAGTTCGACGCGACCGCAACCGTGACCTCGCCCGCCGTCAGTGGCTGCGCCAGCGAGAACAAGAACAGGAATATGAGCCTTAGCCGCGTCATACACCTTTCAGGCCACGCCCGCCGCGAATTTGCAAGGATTACCCCGCAATTGCCGCAACTTGGAAAGTGATGTGGTGCCCAAGGTCGGATTCGAACCGACACGCCGTTTCCAGCGGCGGATTTTGAATCCGCTGCGTCTACCATTCCGCCACTCGGGCACACCAGGGGTTACATAGCGCCAAGTTTGGTGCGCGTGAAGAGGTTAAAGGCTATCCGTGCTGAAGGTGTCACATACCGTGAGATCACCCGATTCAAAGCCCCGTGCGAACCATCGCTGGCGCTGTTCCGAGGTGCCGTGGGTGAAGGTGTGTGGCTGTGGCACGCGGCCCGCACTGCGCTGCAACGTGTCGTCACCGATCTGCTTGGCGGCGTTCATCGCCTCGGCAATATCGCCCTGCTCCAGCGTTCCGAACTTCGCATCCGCCGCCCGCGCCCAGATTCCCGAATAGCAATCCGCCTGCAATTCGATGCGCACCGAGATCTCATTCGAGCGTTCCTCGCTGGATTGCGCCCGGATCTGGTTGGCCTGCTGCAAGATGCCCAACTCGTCCTGAACATGATGCGCCACTTCATGGGCGACCACATAAGCCGCAGCAAAGTCGCCACCCGCGCCCATGCGCTGTTCCAGCGTCGTGAAGAATTCGGTGTCCAGATAGACCTTGTTGTCGCCTGGACAGTAAAACGGACCCGTCGCGCCGGATGCGCCGCCACAGGGCGATTGCGTCACACCCTTGAACAGAACCAGCGTCGTTGGATTATAGGTGCCGCTGACCTGACGCGCGAAAATGTCGCTCCAGATCTCTTCGGTATCCGCCAGCGTGACCGAGACGAACTGTGCCGCCGCCTCGTCGGCCGGCGTGATTTCGGCAGGCTCGCCCTGCTGGACGCCAACACCGGTGCCCTGCAACAGCGGCGTCACGTCAATTCCGAAGAAGTATCCGACCCCAAGAACGATCAGAATACCGATCAGGGACAACCCGCCACCGCCCGCGATTCCCATGCTGCGCCGGTCCTCAACGTTCCGACTGCCCCTGCGACCTTGCCATTTCATGCGTCACCCTCTTGTGCAAAACCAGAGCAGTTTGCACTCTCCGGGTCTTGACGACAACGCCCGCACATGGCCTTTGGGTTCCAAAATCGAGCAGAACCAATGATCAGAGGCCTTTACGACTGGACGATATCGCTTTCGGCGCACCCGAAGGCCCTTTGGGCGCTTGCGCTGGTCGCCTTTATCGAAAGCTCGTTCTTCCCGATTCCGCCAGACATTCTCATCATTCCGATGGTCCTCGCCGCCCCGACCCGCGCGTGGGCGATTGCAACTGTCGCAACCGTCGCCTCCGTGCTCGGCGGTATGTTCGGCTATTTCATCGGCGCGGTGCTGTTTGACACCATCGGTCAGGCGATCTTCGATTTCTACGGCAAGGCCGACGCGGTCGCCTCCTTCAACCAGCGGTTCAACGACTGGGGGGCCTGGGCGGTCCTGATTGCCGGGATCACGCCGTTCCCCTACAAGGTCATCACCATCATGTCGGGCTGGACCGGTCTCAGCCTTCCGGTATTCGTCGTCTCGTCGATTGTCGCGCGTGGCATCCGGTTCTTTGTCCTGGCCCTGCTACTCTGGAAATTCGGCCCGCCGATCCGCATCTTTATCGAGAAATATCTCGGCCTGCTGTTCACTGTCTTCGTCATCCTGCTGCTCGGCGGCTTTTACACCTTGAGGTTCATGTGACACGACGCTCGCTCATGCTGACCGCCGCCGCAGGCTCGCTGGCCCTGCTCCTTGGAGCGTTCGCGTTTCAGGCGCTTGGCTATGCCCCCTGCAAGCTGTGCCTCTGGCAGCGCTGGCCCCACGCCGCCGCAATCGCCATCGGCGGGCTTGTCATGCTGACCGGTCCATTCCTGATCTGGGCCTTGGCCGGTGCGCTCGCGGCCCTGACGACCGCTGGCCTCGGTCTTTATCACACCGGGGTCGAAATGGGCTGGTGGGAAGGCCCGACATCGTGCACCGGTGCGGGCAACGGGCTTGCGGGACTGTCGGGGACCGACCTTCTGTCCACCGACGTGCCGGTCGATATCGTGATGTGCGACGAGGTGGCCTGGGCCTTCGCCGGGATCAGCATGGCGTCGTGGAACGCGTTATTTTCGCTCGCGCTCGCGGCAATCTGGATCCGCGCCATCATCCGTTGATACCGACGCCGACCCGGTCTGCGGGAACCGAATGGCCGCGCCGCCGTTCAACACATGTTATGATCAGAATAATTGCCCTTTGCGTCGCAGCCACGCTCGCGACATTGCTCGCCGTTACGTCCGTGACAGCCGAAAGCCACTATTTCGCACGCGACACGCTGAACGCGGGTCTGGGAAAGGCTCCGGACCGCATCGACCGCACCACGCCGCGCGCCACCGTGGAATCGCTCATCCTGATGGCCGAAGCCGGCGACTGGACATCGGCGGCGCATCTGCTTGACCTCGACGCTATTCCCCAAGACCTGCAACCCCGCCAGGGCACCGAACTGGCCGCGATGCTGAAGTCCGTGCTGGATCGCAAGGTTGTTCTCGACTGGGACCAGCTTGTCGACCGCCCCGACGGGCTTGATGTCATGCAAAGTTCCAGCGCCGCCACCGCCGGGATGCCGCGCCGCTCGCTGCTGATCTGGGAACTGAACGCGCGCGACCTTCCCGCGTCGATCCGTCTTGACCGGATCAAGCCGGCCGACGGCGATCCGGTTTGGGTGTTTTCGCGGCGCACCGTCGTCAAGATCCAACCGCTGTTCAGCGAATACGGGCCGTCCCAGTTCGAAAAGTATCTGCCCGAACGCCTGCGCAAGGAAGCGATCTGGGGCGTCATGTGGTGGGAGCTTTTCGGTCTGCCGCTGCTGGTCGCGCTGGCCGCTCTCGTCGGCTGGTCCGTCCGGCGCGGAGTCTCGCTGATCTACCGGAATGTCTCGACCCAGATCCTCAGCAGCGTCATTCGCGCCGCCGCCACGCCCATCGTGATTGCCGCCGTGACGACCGTTATCATGTGGGGCACGTCCACCGTTTTCGTGTTCTCCGGTCGTCTGGATGCGATCCTTTCGCCGCTGGTCGCCATCGGTTTCGTGACAGCCCTTCTCATGCTTATCGTCAAGACGATGGAAGAGTTGCTCGACCACTTCGTGGGCTTTGACAACGTCGATCTCACCTCGCGTCAGGAGGCTGAAAATCGCGACAAGGCGACCAAGGTCGCCGCTATCCGCCGGGTGCTGGTGCTGGCCGTCTTCCTGATCGGTGTCGGCGTCGTGCTGTCCAGCGCCAATGTCTTTCGCTCCCTCGGCTTTTCGATCCTCGCCTCGGCCGGCGCGCTGACGCTGGTGCTTGGTTTCGCGGCGCGCAAGGTGCTTGGCAACATCATGGCCAGCTTGCAGATCGCAATGAACCAGTCCGCCCGCGTTGGCGACCGCGTGGTTTACAAGGACCACCTTTGCCACGTCGAGCGCATCAACTTCACCTACGTGCAATTGCGCGACTGGGACGGGATCCGGCTTGTCGTTCCGGTCGAGGAGTTCGTGTCCGAGACGTTCCAGAACTGGACCCTCAAAGAGCCCGAAATGCTGCGGATCCTCAAATTCAAACTGGATCCACGTGTCGACGTCGATGCGCTTCGCGAGGCATTCGAGGACATTCTCGACACGCTTGATGCCGAACAGCTTGATGATCGCGACAAGGCGTCGGTCAAGGTCACCGGGCAGGACGCGCTTGGTATCGAAGTCTGGTTCGCGGTGCCGTGCGTTGATCCCAACACATCATGGGACATCGCCTGCGAGGCGCGTGAGAAACTGGTGCGGCGCATGTCCGAAATGGAAAACGACAGCAACGTCGTCTTTCCAGACGCCACGCCCGCCGAAGCGGCCTGACCGACTGCCGTGCGAAATCGCTCTAGTGGAGCGTGAATTCGCCCGTCACATTTCGCCACTCGCCCGATGACAGCATCTTGCGGTGCACGAAACGCACCGAATGCAGCGGGCCTTCGATTTCCTTCTGCCAGAACTCGATGAACCCGAACAACTTGGGATGGTCGGGCGCCAGATCGTATTCCTGCCACACGAAGGTATTGAGAACGTTCTGATAATCCGGCATCCGATAATAGATTTCAGCCGTCGTCAGCCCGTATCCCTTCAGCATCAACTCCGTTTCCGAGACGTCCATTTTGGAACCTCACACTCTGCACATCTTATAGATTAGAGAGTGAAATTATGACTTTTCAATGATTCCAGTGTGTTGGCACTCTCCCCCACTGGCTGCCAAGCCCGGGTCAATCGGCCATTGCAACCAAGTATTGCGGTCTGATACACTATGACCAACCAAATATTGCGTTCAGACAGAGACAGGACAAAAGCGTGAGCGATACGCCGGAACCCCCTGACAACATTGACGAAACAGGTCCACTGCGACCTAAATACGACGGTCCCTCGATTTCGATCGAGGAAGAGATGCGCACGTCGTATCTCGATTATGCCATGTCAGTCATCGTCAGCCGCGCCATTCCCGATCTGCGCGACGGTCTGAAACCGGTTCACCGGCGCATTCTCTATGCGATGCACGAAACCAACAACACGCACGACAAATCCTACCGCAAATCGGCCCGCCCCGTCGGCGACACGATGGGCAAGTATCACCCCCACGGCGACAGCGCGATCTATGACGCGCTGGTGCGCATGGCGCAGCCGTTCTCGATGTCGCTGCCGCTTCTCGACGGTCAGGGCAACTTCGGCTCGATGGACGGCGATAACGCCGCCGCCATGCGTTATACCGAAGTCCGGATGGACCGTCCCGCCGCCTTCCTGCTTGCCGACATCGACAAGGACACCGTCAATTTCCAGGACAATTACGACGGCAAGGATCGTGAACCGACGGTCCTGCCCGCGCGCTTTCCGAACATGCTGGTCAACGGCGCTGGCGGCATCGCGGTCGGCATGGCGACCAACATCCCGCCGCACAATCTGGGCGAAGTGATCGACGCCACGCTGGCGCTGATCGACGATCCGGACCTGTCGTCCGAGGCCCTGACAGAATACGTCCCGGCCCCCGATTTCCCGACCGGCGGTATCATTCTTGGTCGCTCCGGCGCGCGCAAAGCCTATCTCGAAGGACGGGGCAGCGTCGTCATTCGCGCCAAGACCCGGATCGAGGAGATCCGCAAGGACCGCTTCGCCATCGTGCTGGACGAGATCCCCTATCAGGTCAACAAGGCCGCGATGATCGAAAAGATCGCCGATCTGGTGCGCGACAAGAAGCTGGAAGGCATTAGCGGCATTCAGGACGAATCCGACCGCATCGGCGTGCGGGTGGTGATCGAGTTGAAACGCGATGCGACCGCCGAAGTCGTGCTGAACCAGCTTTTCCGCTTCAGCCAGATGCAGACCTCGTTCGGGTGCAACATGCTGGCCCTGAACGGTGGCCGCCCCGAACAACTGACGCTCCGGGATTTCCTCACGTATTTCATAGCCTTCCGCGAAGAAGTGGTCGCGCGCCGCACCGCTTTCGAATTGCGCCGCGCCCGCGAGCGCAGTCATATCCTCTGCGGTCTCGCCGTCGCAGTGTCGAACGTCGATGAAGTCGTGCGCACAATCCGCGCCTCTGCCGACGCGCCCGAGGCACGCGCCAAACTGATGGACCGCCGCTGGCCCGCCGAGGAAATCGCGCCCTTCATCCGTCTGATCGACGATCCGTCGCACACGATGAACGACGACGGCACCTATAATCTCAGCGAGGCGCAGGCCCGCGCCATCCTCGAACTTCGCCTCCAGCGCCTGACCCAACTTGGCGTCAAGGAAGTCACCGACGAACTTGAAGATCTTGCCGCCAAGATCAAGGACTACCTCGATATTCTCGGTTCGCGCGAACGCATCATGTCGATTATCTCGGCCGAACTTCGTGAAGTCCGCGAGCTTTTCGCCGTGCCGCGCCGCACCGAAATCGTCGACTGGTCCGGCGACATGGAAGACGAAGACCTGATCGAGCGTGAAGACATGGTCGTGACCATCACCCAATCGGGCTGGATCAAACGCACGCCACTGGCCGATTTCCGCGCCCAGCGTCGCGGCGGCAAGGGACTGTCGGGCGGTGCGATGAAAGACGACGACGTCGTGACCTCGCTTTTCGTCGCCAACACCCACACGCAACTATTGTTCTTCACTACCGACGGTATGGCTTACAAGCTGAAGACATGGCGTCTGCCTCAGGGCGGCCGCACCTCCAAGGGCAAGGCCATCGTCAACATCCTGCCGATCCCGACCGGCGTTTCCATCGCCGCGATCATGCCCGTCGACCGCGACGAGGAGGACTGGGACGAGTTGCAGATCGTGTTCGCCACCTCGACCGGCGACATTCGCCGCAACGCGCTTTCGGATTTCACCAACGTCATGCGCAACGGCAAGATCGCGATGAAACTGCCCGAGGGCGTGCATCTGGTGAATGCCCGCATCGCGTCCGAAGACGACGACGTCATGCTGATCACCGCCAAGGGCCGAGCCATCCGCTTCCCGACAACCGCTGTGCGCGTGTTCAAGGGCCGCGATTCGACCGGCGTGCGCGGCATCCGCCTCGCCAAGGGGGACATCGTGGTGTCGATGTCGGTCATCCGCCATTTCGTGGCGACGCCAGCCGAACGCACGGCCTATCTCAAACAGCGCCGACTGATCGCTGGCGTCACCGAAGAACTTGAGGCTGACGACGACGAAGATGCCGTCGATGGCGGCGAGCTTTCGACTGAACGCTACGCCGAAATGTCCGCCGCCGAGGATCTGATCCTGACAATCGCCGCCAAGGGCTCGGGCAAACTCAGCTCCAGCCACGACTATCCAGTGCGCGGGCGCGGTGGTCAGGGCGTGCGCGCGATGGACAGCGCCATGCGCGGCGGCGATCTTGTCGCCAGCTTCCCTGTCGAGATCTCGGATCAGATCATGCTGGCGACCTCGACCGGCCAATCGATCCGCGTCCCCATCGACGGCATTTCGTTCCGCTCCCGCGGCGCTGGCGGCGTCAAGGTATTCGACACCGCAAGGGGCGAAGTGGTCGTCTCGGTCGCCTGGATTGCGGAGTCCGAAGATGAAGGCGACGACGGTTCTGCCGACGACATAGCCGCCGACGAGACACCGACAATCGAATAAGTCTAACAGGCGCGGTGCCTTAGCGCCGCGCTTACCGCGGCGTTAATCATTCTTAACAAGATTGCCCGTTAACCATCTATTAAGATTATACTTTTCTTAACCATACCCTTTTGTCAGACAGAACCCGGGGCGACGTTCTTGGTTCACTGAACTGACGAGAGGATTATTCGATGAAGTACGGCATTCTCGGACTTGCACTTCTGGCGGCATCACCGGCACTCGCGCAAAGCAGCCTTGGCATCACCGGCGCAGAAGTTTCTTTCGGCGCGACCCAGGACGAAGCCGGCACACCTCAGCCCGAGGTTCGCACCATTCTCGACGTGGCGATCACCTCGGCCCACGGCCTCCAGGGAGATCTGTCATTCGCTGACACGGAAAACGGCGTCATCGGCAATCTTGGCGCGCACCTTTATATGCAGCCCCGACCCGGCCAGAAGTACGGGCTGTTCGCAACCCTGTCGGACGTCGACGGTCGCTCTATGCTCTGGGCCAGCATCGGTGCCGAGGGAATCATCGCCCTGTCCGACACCACGTCGATGGAAGGTCGCGTCGGGCTTGGCGCGGCAGATGCCGAGGGGCTCGATTTCATCTTCGCCGGTATCGCCGTCGCCCACGACCTGTCGCCATCGTTGCAGATCGAGGCCTCGCTGAACGTCGCTGATTTCGACGAAGCCGCCTTCCGCGCAACCGCCTACGATGTCGGCCTGACCGCGCGTTACAGTCCCGAAGGCGCACCCTGGGGCACCTACGCCAGCCTCACCCATTCCGGCCTGACCGGGCGTGACGGCGCTTCCGGCGAAACCCGGCTTGGCCTCGGCGTCACGATCAATTTCGGCCAGATGGGCGGCAGCGCCCCCGCAACACGCCCGTTCCGCATGAACGATCCGGTCGCAGCACTGGCGCGTCGCGGCCTGTGGTGATCACCTGACGCGATCTCCGCCACGCCAGCCCTCAACCCATCGGCGAAGCGTCACAGTTTCGCCGCATTTCCGACAGGGAATGACCACTTTTCAGCCTGAGATTCGCCACACTCAAATCAGAAATTGGCCGAGGCTGCCGATCTGCCCGGCGGTCTTGTTGTGCGAGTTACTCCCGGGTCATGTTGGTCCCAGAATACGCAGGAGCGCTCGATAATGCGGAAGGCTGCCGCCAATCGTTCGACGTCACCGATTTCCGGACACACCATCGTCCGCATACTCATCGCCTCATATTTCATGGCGCTCGCCATCGGTCTGATACCGGGGACCGACCCGGCGATTCTGATCTCGTGGCTGATGCCGTGGATCGCCGCCCGAATTGTGACAGGCGCGCTGGTCTTCACGCTCGCGCTGATGATTCTCGTCGGGGTCCAGCGCCGCGCCGCCGCGCTGCTGCTCGCCATCGTGATTTTCTGGGCCAGTTACATGACGCTCCTCGCCCTGCCCGGCGCGGAAGACATCGGTTCGTTCTGGCGCGATCTGGCACTGATCGGGGCGCTGATCCTGACCTACGCCGACGCCGAGGATCTGGGTCACAACGATGCTGTCGCCGTCTTTCGCCACCTGCCGCGCCACAATATCAAGCTCGCCAGGCGTCCGACTTCGCAACCGCGTCCGCCGGCTTTGGATATCGCCGAACGTCGGTTTCTGCCGGCGCTCGCAGTCTCGATGGTGCGCCGCAAGGCCAACCGCACCACTCAGGTCGAACTGTCCCAGAAAGACGCCAACCTCTTTCGCGAAGATTTCGATCTGGTCCGCGCTTCCTAAGCCGACGCGAAACCTTTTCCGACCGGCCACCTTTTCAATCCCGCGCCCGAGGTCTACATCGGCCTCATGAGCGCCAGTCTTCACATCATCGGCGGTGGCCTTGCCGGCAGCGAGGCCGCTTGGCAGGCCGCCAATCTCGGGGTGAAAGTGACCATCCACGAGATGCGGCCCGAAGTCGAAACCTTCGCCCACAAGACCGGCAATCTTGCCGAGATGGTCTGCTCGAATTCCTTCCGCTCCGACGATGATGAACAGAACGCGGTCGGCCTTCTGCACTGGGAAATGCGCGCCGCGAACGGTCTCATCATGGAAATGGGCGACGCCCACCGCCTGCCTGCGGGCAGCGCGCTGGCCGTCGACCGCGAAGCCTTCGCGCAAGCCGTGACCGACCGGATCCATGCCCATCCCAACATCACCATCGAACATGGCGAGATCACGGACCTGCCCAAAGACGGCCTCTGGATCATCGCGACCGGCCCCCTGACCAGCGGCGCGCTTGCCGAAGCGATAAGCGCCGAGACCGGACAGGACAGCCTCGCTTTCTTCGACGCCATCGCCCCGATCGTCTATGCCGAAAGCATCGACATGGCCCGCGCCTGGCGCCAGTCCCGCTATGACAAGGGCGACACCGAGGAAGAGCGCACCGCCTATATCAACTGCCCGATGGACCGCGATCAATACGAAGCCTTCATCGACGCCCTGCTCGCCGCCGACAAGACCGAATTCCACGAAGGCGAAACCGCAACCTATTTCGACGGCTGCCTGCCGATCGAGGTCATGGCCGAACGCGGTCGCGAGACCTTGCGCTTCGGCCCGATGAAACCCGTCGGACTGACCAACCCGCATCAGCGCGAGGTCAAGGCCCACGCCGTCGTCCAGCTTCGCCGCGACAACGCGCTTGGCACGCTCTACAATATCGTCGGCTTTCAGACCAAGATGAAATACGGTGCGCAAGCCGATGTTTTCAGGACGATTCCCGGGCTAGAGAACGCGGAATTTGCCCGCCTCGGCGGCATTCATCGCAACACATTCCTGAACAGCCCGCGTCTGCTGGACGACCAGATGCGCCTGCGCTCGCGTCCCAACATCCGCTTTGCCGGTCAGATCACTGGCGTCGAAGGATACGTCGAAAGCGCCGCGATGGGTCTGCTGGCAGGTCGCATGGCCGCCGCCGAATTGACCGGCAGGATACTGAAACCGGTGCCCGCGACCACCGCCACCGGCGCGCTTGTCCACCACATCACCGGCGGCGCCGACGCCAAGACGTTCCAGCCGATGAACGTCAATTTCGGGCTGTTTCCGCCGGTCGATGCCAAGGGCGGGCGACGCGGGCGCAAGGACCGTTATAAGGCCTACACCGACCGTGCCAAAACCGATTGGTCGGACTGGCTGGCGCACGCCGAAAAGACCGCGCTCGTCGCCCAGTAAACCCCAGCCCATTCACCCTGTCGCAAAATACCTCTGCCGGAGGCAAGAATTCCCTTCGCCAAGTTCCAACCCCGCGATAGCGTCGGCCCATGAGCGAGCCCAAGACGCCCGCCGGCCTCTGGACCCGGCACACACCCGAAGAAACCCGGAAGCTCTACGCTGACTGGGCCGAATCCTACGATGCCGACGTGCGCGACTGGGGCTATGCAACCCCCGCTCGCATCGCGCTTGCCCTGCGACAGTCGGGGGCGAATGTCGAAAAGCCGGTGCTCGATTTCGGTTGCGGCACCGGTCTCTCGGGAATGGCTCTGAAATCGGTCGGATTCGACGTCATCGACGGCACCGACATTTCGCCCGAGATGTTGGCGCAGGCCGAGGCGCGCGGTATTTACCGGCAGGTCTGGCTCGGCGAGACGGGAACCCTCGGTCACATCCGGCGCGGCGACTATCCGATCATCGCTGCGACCGGCGTCATCAGCCTTGGCGCGGCACCCCCCGAAACGCTCGATCTCTTGATCGAGGCGCTCGCGCCCGGCGGTCTGCTGGCGTTCAGCTACAACGACGCCACGCTCAAGGACCGTGCCTATACCGACCGGCTCGACATTGCGGTCCTGGCCCCTGATATCGAGGTCGTCTTTGAACGCGACGGCCCGCATCTTCCGGCCAAGAACATGACTTCGACGGTCTACGTCCTCCAGCGCACGTGAAAACCCGCTTCGCGCCGTCCCCGACCGGACCGCTGCACCTGGGCCACGCCTATTCCGCGATCCTCGCCCACGACATGGCGCGCGCCAACCAGGGCGGTTTTCTGCTGCGGATCGAAGACATCGACACCACCCGCGCGCGCCCCGAATGGGAGCAGGCGATCTACGACGATCTGTATTGGCTCGGGCTGTCGTGGGAAGAACCGGTCCTGCGGCAATCCGAGCGCCTTCAAGTCTATCGC
>JBBKWG010000267.1:0-27225 GCA_037968835.1 Paracoccaceae bacterium | reverse complement strand
GCCCGCAAGCTGCGAAATGCCGGTGGCGCCAAGGCCGTCCGCCATTTTGCGAAGCAGATCGTTGGTCATAACCTGCTGCTCGACGCCGGAGAACGTCGCCAGCTGGACCGCAAAATCGGATGACTCTATCGGGTTGAGCGGGTCCTGGTTTTTCATCTGAGCTGTCAGCATTTTCAGAAACGTCTGAAAATCCGAACTCAAAACGGACGGTTCAGCAGTCGGTGGCGCGGAGGCGAAAGGTTGAGTCGCAGGGGTTTGCGACATCTGAGTCTGGATTTCCATGATGTGGTCCTTTCTAGAGCCTGAGATCAATTCGCCCGTTGGCGAGGTTCGTACGGATTGAGTCGATGGAAGTCATTTCAACTGGCTTGCCAGGGCCATTCGGGCTGTTCGGATGTGCGATCGTACCGGTTTGTCGACCTGAGCGGTCATCGCGTCCGTTTTGGCTAAAAGAGAATGACAGCCCCGAGTAACCCGCATGGCGAAGGCCGCTTTCAAGGATGTCGATGTGTCGGCGCATCAACTCTAACGTGCCGCCATTTTCAGCGAGGACATGGACGGTCATTCCGATTTCGGATGGCGTCATGGAAAGCCGTATGCGACCCAATTCTTCAGGTGCCAAACGCACTTCGACGACGCCGTCCGGCAGGCGGCGCACGGCATCGGCTATCTGCGCGACTAGCGGCCTGGGGTTCTGGAGGCGATCTGACGCGAATTCAGTGCGACGGGCTTGTTCGGGTATCTCGGATCGGTGAATGGACCCAATCTCTTCGGGAATCTGAAAATCCGGCATTTCGAAAGGAGCTAATGGTTTGACGCTACGCCCATCAATCGCTGTCGGCGTACCCGCTGTAGAAGTGGTGTGCCGGGTCCGCCTCTCGGACTGCTCACTTTCGGGAGTTTTCGCGACATTTGGGACTTCGTTGGTGCCGACGGGCGCAATCTTCTCCCCAACTCGCCCAATGTAGCCCGAATTACGAAAACGCGTTGGATTTGCCGGGTCGACCACGGTTTGCGGTTGTCCGACCGCGTTCAACGCAGTTGTTTCCGGAGTCGTATTGCGCGGCGATCCCGCCAAATTGTCGACCGCGCGGGATGAAATTTGAGTCGCCAGTCGAACGTCCGGCAATTGCTGACTTGAATCAGTTTTGCGGTCGGCTGGTACGGTGACCTCGCTTCGGTCGCCAAAGTGTGCGCGTGAGGTAGAAGCAACTTTACCGGACTCGTGGGCGGGCAGAAGAGGTTCTGCAACTGCATTCGCCGGATGCTTGGCGTCTGTTGGGTTGGAGGGGACTGATGCTACTGGCGTTTCGCGGACCGCAATGTCCGGTCTCGCCAGTGTCTGAAGGGTTTTGGCCCAATCCGAGCGATGCTTCGTCGACTCGCTCGACTTTGTCCGTTGATTGACCGTTGATTGGTCCATCTCCCCTGAGGGCGTCGTCGGTATTATGGTGTTCGATACTGCCTGTCTCGCAGCGTCCCGCGCATTTTTAATCGGCGTTAACGCAAAGACCTCTGGTTCGACTAACGAGCTTGGACTTGGCTTCTCGATTGAATGCGCCGATCCCATTTCAGTGAGTCCGGCGACGTCAATATCTGGCAGATTCGCTGGCAGTAAAGCGGCCAACGATGAGCGGGCGGAGATTTGGACAGGCCTCGACAAGTCGACAGACGGCTGTTCGTTCCTAACGACAGGAGACGCGCCTTTCAAAAGGAGCTGCGGACGAGATTCAGCGGGGATCGCCCCCAGCATGTGGGTTACTGGCGCCTGAATTCGAGCCGGCACGGGGAATGAACCGGAATCGACCAAACCAATTCGCACTTGCAGGCTGTGAAGCGCCGTTTTTTGATCAGGAGCAGAGGGTCGCGGTGAAGAGCGGCTTGTGAATGAAATTTCCAAGTGTGGAGGCGAAGATTTGATCGGAAGTTCAGTCGCTAATTTCGCCGGATTAGTCTCGAATTCAGTGGTTTCAGTCTCTTTCGGAACACCTGCGATCAGAAGATCGGGAGAAGTCCTCGAACTCGCCAAATCCCTGCCATTTACTCCCGCCACATGTGCTTTGCTGGATATGTCCAAGACGAGAGTAGCAAACTCAATTGTATCGACCATTTCAGTTGAATCGACGGATACATCGCCCCCATCCATGGATACGTCGGAAGTGATCGAGAATGTGATCGGCGTAATCTGCATTTGGACTTTCTGCCCCGGAACCTCCGCCTTTCTAACTGCAAGACAGTTACCGGTCCTTTACCGAATGCCGTCATAGTCACGAAAATTATCCGCATCCGAAAGCTCGCCCATGCCCGAAACGACATTGCAAAGCATACCAGCGCAACCCCCGACACGCCCCACGGCAACACGGGACGAACCGCTTTGGGCGCTTTCGCAGTCCCTTGAGGCAAGCTTCCTGTCGGAAATGCTCACATCCGCTGGCCTCGGGGAAACGCGGAGCACTTTTGGCGGCGGTGTCGGGGAAGATCAGTTCGCCAGTTTTCTAGTGTCAGAACAGGCTCGCGCGATGGTGAATGTCGGTGGAATCGGATTGTCAGAGTCGATCTATCGCTCGCTAATCCGCACGAAAGAAGCGGTCTGATGCGCCAAATTGACGAGATCGAAGACCTCCTCGACCGAGAGCGGCGGGTGATTCTTTCCGGAGACATTGGCGAACTGGAAAGGATTACCGAGCGCAAAACGCGCCTTTTTGCGTCGCTAGACTTCGCAAGCGCACACACACAGGCCGCGGTGCAGAGGATTTCGTCGAAGTCCCGTGACAACGGAGAACTTCTGTCATCTGCTGGAAAAGGAATTCAGTCCGCCCTGGATCAAGTCCGGGACGCGCGAAGTATGTTCGAGCAGACAATTTATGGAAAGGACGGAGCGCGCCGGTCGTTGGTGACACCTCCCTCCAGACTCGAGCAAAAGTACTGACCCTCTCGAATAAAATGCATAAAATCCGTCCCTTAATTGGGTCAGAGCATTCAGCACTTCTTAACATCAAGCGGAGAATTTGGCGGTGCACCCACATGGTGGCGCGCACTGTCCTGGGGGCGGGGTTCGCACAAGTCAGAATGGCTCTCACGCGTCGAAAAGACGCTTCTGAAACATGGTGAAAACCACCAAAAAAGAACGGAGCTAGCCAAATGGCAAGTATTCTTACCAACACCAGTGCAATGGTTGCACTGCAGAACCTTCGCAGCATCAACAGCAACCTCGTCGACACGCAAAACCAGATTGCGACGGGAAAGAAAATCTCCTCGGCAAAAGACAACTCGGCGATCTGGGCAGTTTCCAAAGTCCTTGAGTCCGACGTAAACGCGTTCAAAGCTATTTCCGACAGTCTTAATCTGGGTGACGCCACCGTGGCGATTGCCCGTCAGGCATCGGAAACCGTGTCCGACCTGCTGACCGAATTGAAGGGCAACATCGTTGCGGCGCAGGAAGAGAACGTCGATCGCTCGAAGATTCAGGACGACATCAACGCCAAGGTCGACCAGATCAACTCCATCGTATCTGCTGCAAGCTTCAACGGTCTGAACCTTGTTCGGGGAACCGAAGATGTCTCGATCCTTGGCTCACTCCAGCGAAACAGCTCCGGCGTTGTGAGTTCCACCGACATTTCGATCTCTCGAAACGATCTGACAACCGAAGCTGGCGTATATAATTCGGGCGGAACCGATCTTTCGCCGAACGTGGCGCTGAGCAATGCGACGATTGCGGATGCCGGCAATGACGCAGTATTTACGTTTGCCGGTACTGCTGCCGACTACGCCGGTGACACCGCGACGTTAACAGTCGCTGGCGTTCAGGTCGATTTCACAGGCGGAGTCGGTGACACCGAAGTCGAAGCTGCCGCCTATTTCGCCGGTCAGATCAATGCACTTGGGATTGAAGGCGTAACTGCAAATGCGTCGGGTGCTGACCTCACGATTTCCTCGGCGCGTTCCTTTGATACTGCCGACGTTGCCGTCACTGGTTTGTCAGGTGATGCGGCCGGAACGGTGATTACGGCTCTGAATGGCACCGGCGCTCTAACGCTCACATCAGGTACACTCGACCAGCGAGCTGAATCGCTCACTTTCAGTGATTCAGCGGCAATCAACGACGGCGACGGCTATCAGGTAAGTTTTGGTGCCGAAGTCTTCCGCTATATTGCTGGTCCGGGTGAGAATTTCGAGGACGTCGCGCGCGGACTGAAGGCGGCTGTTGACGCCGGCGGCACAGCGGGTGTGACAACACTTGTCACCCAAGACAGTGCGACCGGTTCCTGGGTCCTGAATATCGACAACGACAACGCGTCATCTCTGACAGCCACGATCGATGGACGCGATGGAGGAGAAGCGTCGGGCGGTCTGTTCGGGCTTCAAGGTATTGATGTCAGCACGAACGTCAGCGCGGCGGCAGCGCTCGACAACATCGACACCTTTCTGAATACAGCAATCGATGCTGCGGCTTCCTTTGGTTCATCGCAAAGCCGGATTGACCTTCAGGCAGGTTTCATCAGCAAGCTGACCGACAGTCTGAAGGCAGGCATCGGATCACTGGTCGACGCAGACCTTGAAGCGGCTTCTGCCAGATTGCAGGCGCTACAGGTTCAGCAACAGCTGGGCATTCAGTCCCTGTCGATCGCGAACCAGGCACCGCAGTCGATCCTCTCACTATTCCGGTAAAGGCAACATCGCCGGGCGTCTACAGCGGCGCCCGGCCGTTTTGATTGATGGCCCACGAGGGCCACGTTCCAGGAGGAACATGCCGTGAATGTCGTCGAACGCGCGCACCGGACCTATGGCCAAAATGCCCGTCCACTTCGTTCGCCCAGAAGAACTGAATACGAACTTTTTGGGATTGTCTCGCACCGGCTTCGATCCGCGGCGAA
Source organism: Paracoccaceae bacterium (assembly GCA_037968835.1). Classification (GTDB taxonomy): domain Bacteria; phylum Pseudomonadota; class Alphaproteobacteria; order Rhodobacterales; family Rhodobacteraceae; genus JBBKWG01. The sequence continues at coordinate 22,351 of JBBKWG010000267.1, read as the reverse complement.
GAACAAGGATACCGATTTCCCCGCATTTGCCGAGGCTTTGCACGAGAACCGACGTCTCTGGTCTGCGCTCGCGGTGGATGTGGCTCAGCCCGAAAATGGACTTCCCGAATCTCTGCGAGCCCGCCTTTTCTGGTTGTCCGAGTTCACAGAGGCAGAGACCCGAAAAATCCTTCGAGGCACGGGCGAAGTGTCGGTTCTGATCGAAGTTAACGCAGCAATCATGCAGGGCCTGCGCGAACCGGAGGTTGGAACATGAGCGGACTGATACTGAAACTTGCTCCAAAAGAGCGCGTACTCATCAACGGGGCCGTCATCGAGAATGGCGACCGTAGAACGCGCATGGCGATACTGACACCCAATGCGAACATATTGCGCTTAAAGGATGCCATTCATCCCGATGACGCCAGTACGCCGGTCAAGCGCGTCTGCTATATCGCGCAGTTGGCCCTTTCTGGCGAAGCATCAAGCGAAGATGCGCGCAAACAACTTCTGAGCGGGATTGAGCAACTCAGCCAGGTATTGCTGGACCCCGATAGCCGCAGGTCGCTGAAATCGGCTACGGACAACGTCCTTGAAGGGCAGTTTTATCACGCTTTAAAAGCCTTGCGTGACCTGATCCCTCGCGAAGAACGCCTTTTAGCGTCCGGGGCCTCGTGACCTACATTCCAGTCATCCCCGGTGGCGGAAACGTCGGTTGGTCGTTCCTTTCCGCCACACGGGAAAGGCAACAGACGGCTTTTGACGGATCGGCTAAGATCGTCAACGACTCCGAATACTTCAAAGCAAACATCGGCGATATCGCAAGTGCCGAAGAGCTTGTCTCAGATCGACGACTTTTGAGTGTTGCCTTGGGAGCCTTCGGCCTTGATGACGATATCAACAATAGGTTCTTTGTGCGCAAGATCCTGGAGGAGGGCACGATTGACGAAGACGCATTCGCCAATCGATTTGCCGACAAGCGCTATTTCGAAATGGCAAAGGCTTTCGGTTTTGATCTTGCACCACCCAACACAGTTCTTAGCAGTTTCGCGGAGCCGGTTCTGGAAGCGTATCGTACCCGCCAGTTCGAGATCGCTGTCGGAGAGCAGGACGAAGATCTGCGAATGGGAATGGGATTTAAACGGGACCTGGAAGGTTTGGGGCGTCGAGATCTAAGTGAGAATGCGACTTGGTTCACCATCATGGGCACTCCGCCTTTGCGACGCGTTTTCGAGACTGCATTGGGTTTGCCTTTGCAGACGGGCGCACTCGATATCGACAGACAGCTCGACCTATTCAAAGACGCTTCTTTGCGCGTTTTCGGAACGAGTAACGCGATGAGCTTCGTCGATCCTGAGCTACAAGAATCGCTCGTGAGAAAGTTCTTGTTGCGATCAGGTTTGCAATCTAACGGTGTGGGAAGTGGCTCCGCTTCCATCGCTTTGGCCTTGCTTCGACAGCAGCAACCTTTCAACTGAAGTCCTTTTCGAAAGGCGAACGGATTGTTCGACAAGTGTTCAGGAACGCAGGATCGTATCGTTCCACGACTTGTCATGTGTCGGCTTTGGATGCCGTTTGGCGCCAATTTCCACCGATGAACTCGGATGCCACTGACCAACAAGGCGGGCCCCGTCGCGGAAGAAGCGCGGCTATAATTCCGAAACAATTGTCGCGTATTAAGCCGCAAAGGTCACTGGAATAGTTTGTCGTTATTATTGGCGAAATCTATCTGCGGAGAGGTTCGCTCTTTGAGGTGTCACTCTGCCACTCGTCAGATTCGCCATATGAATGCGATGGCGCATCAAGAGGCAACTTTTCTGCCATCACCCGAATCCTCGAGTTCGGACGAGGCGTTTAGACACGTTCTTAACTTGGCGAATGACTCGCTGATTGGTGCCGTCGTCCGGGTTGCCAGAAATCGCTCCATCGGCTCAAAAACAGCAACAGCCCGGTCCAACTCAGGATTGGTGCCGGACTGGTAGAGGCCTGATCGAACAAGGATCTCAGATTGCTGCCAAAGGCCAAGCAGTCGGCGCGCCTCGGTGATTGTCTCATTTTCCTCTTTGGTCGCCGCTTCGGGCAGCGCCCGGGAAACCGATTGAAGGAGATCAACCGCCGGGAATCGTCCGCGCTCTGCAATGTCGCGCGACAGGACTACATGGCCGTCCAGCATTCCGCGCAACGTATCAGCGACCGGTTCGTCCATGTCCGAGCCGGCGACAAGTACGGTCATTACGGCGGTAATGTCGCCCTGCCCAGGCAGGCCCGGTCCGGTCCTTTCCGTGAATGATGCGAGAAACGGGACTAGCGAGGGCGGATATCCTCGCATTGTCGCGGCCTCGCCAGCCGCCGAAGCAATCTCGCGATGTGCCTCGGCCAACCGGGTTACGGAATCGACAAGGAGAAGGACATGATGACCTTGGTCGCGAAAGAATTCGGCGACCGTAACAGCGGTCAGCGCGGCGCGACGTCGGGTGAGAGCCGAGCGATCCGATGTGGCCGCAATCACCACGCTGCGGGCTTGAGCCGCCGGACCCAGAACACGCCGGACAAAAGCCCCGACCTCGCGACCACGTTCGCCGACGAGTCCAACGACGACGACATCAGCTTCAAGGTCAGACGCGAGGATTCCCATAAGGCTCGATTTGCCGACGCCGGATCCGGCAAAAAGACCGATTCGCTGGCCGCGCACAATTGGCAGAATGGTGTCGAACACCGCCAGCCCGGTTGCCAGTCTGTCGCCGAGGTCGCGTCGCCGCGTTGCGGAGGGAGGCGACGCGTCAAGAGCGACGGAGTCCTTGCCCTCCAACAAAGGGCGTCCATCAAGCGGTTGACCGTCGGGATCGATCACGCGTCCAAGCCAGCTTTCGTCTGGCGTCAACATCGGCGGACCTGACATCAAGACCGGGTCGTCGATGGCGAGTGAAGTCGCCGATCCTTCAACGACGATTGTCGCAAAGCCGGAAGTCATCGAAATGCACTCGCCGATAAGAACTTCTGCTTGAGAAGGAAACGAGACCCGGCAACCTAATGCCAGATCGTTTGAGAGACCGACAACTTCGATCCGGTTTTGATGAATGGAACGCACCCGCCCGAGAGGACGGATTGCTGGACGACGGCGCAAGGCGGCTGACAGGTGTCCAAAATCGGCGATCGGGTTCACATGCGCTCCTTTCTGGAGACTTGGGTCATGAAAACTGTTTTTAAACGAATCAGGGTTAAGCGTTGGTGCATCGGATCGAGGGAGAAACCCCGATGTTTGACACACCAGAGATCATGCGCCTGGCGCAGGATTTGGCCCGCCACGCGGGTGAACGACAATCGCAAGTGGCGAGGAATATCGCCAATGCGGATACCCCTGGATATCGCGCCCGCGATCTTTCCACTTTCTCCGATGCGTTCGCGAATCATCGAGAAAGCCTACTGATCCATACGTCCCGCAAGGGCCACATAGCCCCTGGCTTGCAAAAGGCCGAATGGCGAACGGTCGACGTCGGCGGGCAGTCGTCGCCCAACGGAAATACGGTGTCATTGGAAGCGGAAATGGTGCGCGCGGCGTCAGCCAATTCCAGTCACGACCTTGCTCTGACAGTTTATCGCAGTTCGATGGATGTTCTCAGAACATCCCTTGGGCGCGGACGATAGGCGGCGGTCGTGGACGGATTTCAATCAAGCACTTCAACATCCGCTTCCGGAATGCGGGCGCAGGCCGAACGGCTGCGGTTCGTTTCGGAGAATATCGCGAATGCAGATACGCCGGGATACCGGCGGAAGATGGCGGCTTTCGAAGAAGTCGTCCGGGCCGGCCGGGAAACGGGTCAGGTCCAAACCGGTTCGGTTGAACTGGACCGGAGCGCGCTGACGCAACTCTATGATCCGTCGCACCCACTGGCGGACAGCGAAGGATACCATGATGGATCGAACGTCAATCTGGTGATCGAGATCGCCGACGCGCGCGAAGCTCAGCGAAGCTATGAAGCCAACCTCAGAATGTTCGATCAAGCGCGCAAAATGCGTTCAAGCCTGCTCGAACTTCTGCGGCGCTAAGGGAGGAAGCCGTGGACATAAAGTCAATTCAGGCGCTGCAAGGATACTCGGGTGCGAAACCGGCGACCCGTGCGGAACCTTCGGCGCGAGGTGATTCCTTTCAGCAAGCAGCAAAGGATTTCAGCGAGACGCTCGCCGAGTCCGAAGCCGCGGCACGCACCGCAATGACAGGCTCCGCCGATCCGCACGCGTTGGTCGAGGCACTCGCGAGTACGCAACTGGCCGTGGAAACTGTGGTGACGGTGCGGGACCGTGTGGTCGAGGCTTATCAGGAAATATTGAGGATGCCGGTCTGATGAACGAGGCGGTTTTCTTCGACACACTCAGGCAGGGCCTTTGGATCGCGGTAATTATCTCGGTCCCGATCCTTTCGGTGGCGCTGTTGACGGGGCTGTTTGTGGGATTGTTCCAGGCATTGACGTCGATCCAGGAAATGACGCTGACATTCGTGCCGAAACTGGCGGCGATGCTTGCTGTTTTCTGGGTTTCCATGGGTTTCATGACCGAGACCCTGACCGGATTCTTCAGGAACACCATCGTTCCGTTGATCGCGGGGTACTGATCGATGGAAAACTCGGTTTATACGACGCTGAATCGCCAGTCCGGGCTACTGCGAGAAATGCAGAGCGTCGCACACAACATCGCGAACGTCGCGACGGACGGCTTCCGCAAGGAAGGCATCGTCTTTGCCGAGTTCGTCGGAGATGTCGGCGCGGGAGATCCATCACTGTCGATGGCAAACGCGACGGCGCGGCGCAGCGATTTGTCTCAGGGCGCATTGTCGATGACTGGCGGCGCGTTCGATCTTGCAATCGAGGGACCCGGCTTTTTCATGGTGGCAACGCCCGAGGGTGACCGCTTGACACGCGCCGGCAGCTTCACGCCTTCGGCCGACGGAACGCTTGTGGCGTCGGACGGGGCGCAACTTCTTGACGCCGGTGGCACGCCGATTTTCGTGCCGCCAGATGCTAGATCGGTAACTGTGGCAGCCGACGGGACCATGGCTGCCGACGGAAATCCTTTGGCGCAGATCGGTCTCTGGCAGCCGTCGGACCTACTGACCATGACACGTGCCGAGGGGGTCCGCTTCGATCCAGGCGCCGGTGCCGTTCCCGTCGAAGATGCGCGCATTCTTCAAGGTTTCATTGAAGGATCGAACGTCGAGCCCGTGACCGAGATCGCTCGAATGATCGAGGTTCAGCGGGCCTATGAGCTGGGGCAGACGTTTCTTGACCGCGAGGATGAACGGGTCCGCAGCGCCATTCGCACCATCGGACAACAAGGAGGCTAGATCATGCGCGCATTGAATATTGCAGCGACCGGGATGAGCGCTCAGCAGATGCGGGTGGAAGTCATTTCCAACAATCTCGCGAATATGAGCACGACCGGATACAACGCGCGACGCGCCGAATTCGCCGACCTGCACTACCAGCAAGTGGCGCGCCCGGGCACGATCAATTCTACTGACGGAACGGTGTTGCCAACGGGGGTTCAGCTAGGGCTTGGCGTACGGGCAACGGCGGTTTCGATGACGATCCAGCAAGGGACGAGCTTATCCACAGGCGGGGATTTGGACGTTGCGATCGAAGGACTTGGCTATCTTGAGGTGTCCCTGCCTTCTGGCATTTCAGCCTATACAAGGGATGGGGGGCTGAAGCGATCGCCCGATGGGTTGATCGTGACATCGGACGGCTATCCGGTAGTTCCCGACATCACCATTCCGGAAGATGCACGGTCGATTTCTATCGACGGGGCGGGTGAGGTCTTTGCCTACTTCGACGATCGAGTTGAGCCCGAGCAACTTGGACAGCTCACTCTAGCCGGGTTCTCCAACGCCAAGGGGTTGGAGGCCATCGGGTCCAATCTGTTCCTTGAGTCGCCCGCGTCCGGTGCGCCTTTCACTTCTGCACCGGGGTCGGACGGATTGGGAACGCTGCGTCAGGGCTACCTTGAAAGCAGCTCGGTCGATGCTGTGCGCGAAATCACAGAACTGATTGAGGCCCAGCGTGGGTATGAATTGAATGCCAAGGTCATTTCGGCGGCGGACCAGATGCTGGGCGCAACTGTGCAGGTGCGTCGATGAAAATCCTATTTGCCTTGCTTATCTTAGCCGGCGCTTCGCCTGCTTTTACAGACACGCTGACAGCGGCGCGGCTTGTGCGGCCCCAATCAATCATCGCAGTCGACGATCTGGCACGCGTCGATGTTGCGGTGCCGGGCGCGCTGGACGGAGACGCGATGATCGTTGGGCTTGAAGCACGCGTCACGCTTTTTCCCGGTCGGGCCATCCGACCCGGCGATGTCGGTGCAGCCGCCCTGATTGAACGCAATCAGCCGGTTGTTCTGGTTTTCCGGCGCGGCAGGCTTGTCATAACAGCCGAAGGTCGCGCCCTGTCGCGCGGTGCGGCGGGCGAGCGAGTTCGCGCGATGAACCTCAACAGCCGCAGTACTATCTCTGGAATCGTGAGCCAAAACGGCAGCGTTCTCGTGTCGCATTGACCGAAAATCGCAGGAGGAACGTCAATTGATGCGCAATTATATCGTCTTGGCTTTCGTCCTCTTGTCCTGCGGGCGGCTGGAAGATGTCGGTCGTGCGCCGACCTTCACGCCGATCGACAACTCGGTCGAGGCGCAAGCTATGCAGGTCACGAATTTCGCCGACGACCAGACTCGGCCGGTTGGGATGTATCGCGCGTCGCTCTGGAGCGGTGGTCGCGGCTCGCTGCTTGGGGATCGCCGCGCAGAACGGCAGGGGGACATCCTGACCGTCGTCATCGAGATCGACGAACGGGCTGAGATTTCGAATGCAACGTCGCGTTCGCGGAGCGGTTCCGAAGCGCTGAGCGTTCCATCGCTGGTTGGAATTCCTCAGGTGATCGACAGGGTACTGCCGGGTGACGCGACGATGGCGAATGCGGCTGAACTCGATTCCTCCTCGCGCAGCTCGGGAAATGGAACGGTGCGCCGCAACGAGACACTTGAACTTCGGGTTGCAGCAACGATTGTCGAAGTGCTCGAAAACGGAGTGCTGCGCATTCAAGGCAGCCAGGAAGTGCGGGTCAACTTCGAAATTCGCGAACTGCTGGTGACCGGATATGTACGCCCCGAGGACGTATCGCGGCGCAATGAGATTACTTACGACAAGATCGCGTCGGCGCGCATTTCGTATGGTGGACGCGGCCAGATAACCGATGTTCAACAACCGCGAATTGGTCAGCAGGTCGCCGACATCCTGCTGCCGTTCTGATCGGGAAAGCCAAACATGAAGCTCGTTCCCATCATCCTTGTAATCGTTGGCACCGCCGTGGGTACCGGGGCAGGACTGTTTCTGGCACCAGCGAAAGAAAAGGCCGAGTGCGCCGAAGATCCCTGTGCCGAGACAGCGGAAACGGGACACGACACGAAGGATGAGGGCGATGAGAACGAGGCGTCGCGTGAATATATAAGGATGAAAAATCAATTCGTGGTGCCGGTTGTGCGCGACGAAATAATACGGTCTCTGGTCGTCCTTTCGCTTTCGTTAGAGACGGAACCCGGCAGTTCGGACACCATTCACGAGCGCGAGCCGAAACTTCGCGATTCATTTCTGAGGGTCTTGTTCGACCACGCCCATATCGGCGGGTTCGACGGCCAATTCACGGAAAGCGGTCGGCTTTCACTTCTGCGCGTCGCGCTATTGGAATCCGCGCAAGCCGTGATCGGGCCGGATATTACCGACATCCTTATTACCGACATCGTGCGGCAGGAAATGTAGCGAAAGCTTCACTCCCGAGAGTTCGACGAATCTAACGCCAGCCTCAGCGTCAGATCGTTCTGTATTCTCGTCGATTTGATTTTTCGTGCCGCCGCTTGTTCCCTCTTCAGTAGAGCTGAAACAGCGCTTTTTCGTGCAGCTTCGTATCCGGCTGTTCTCGAAAGGCTTTCTTGGGTCGCGCGCAAGATCGCAAGCACTTCGTTCAGTCGCGCACGTTCATTCCTCCTCCATTGGTTCCAGCGATCGGCCACGATATTTGAAATCGCATCTTCAGCGGGCAAAATTTGCGAGCCCAGCCTGTCGATCCGGCCGGAGAGCTTGATGATTTCTTGCGTTGCCAGAAGCAGTTCAACCTGCGCCTGGCGTGAACGGATGCTGGTCAGGGCCTTCAGCGGTTTCAGTGTGGAATCGTCGTTGCGTTTCATCTGCGCCGGCGCGTTCTGGCCTTGTCGCGCAATGCATCTGCAAACCGAATCGCCGCGGCCACCGCGCGATAGTGGTTGCGCGGGATCTCCCGCCCAAGATCGACCGTGGCATAAAGTGCCCTGGCGGTAGGTGGATCGCTTTGGATCGGGACGCCGGCCTCGATCGCCTTGAGTCGAATTTGCTTGGCGACTTCATCAAGTCCCTTGGCAACGCACACTGGAGCCGCACCACGGTTGCGGCTCCATTTCAACGCGACTGCGTAGTGGGTCGGGTTCACAATCACCACGTCGGCCGTCGGAACTTCGGAAAGCATCCGATTGTTGGCGATCTCGTAGCCGCGCTGTCGCCTGGCCTGCTTGGTATGCGGATCGCCTTCGGATTCCTTGGACTCGTCGCGCATCTCCTTTAACGACATTCTGTGTTTTCGAGAATGCTCGGCACGCTGCCAAAGATAGTCGAGCGTTCCAATCGTCAGCGTTACGGCAAATGCCACAGAAAGGAACACGAAGCACAGACGGACCAGCGTGCCAAGCGCCACGTTGAACGGCAAAGCGGGCGCAATCAGGATGTCGCTGGCGTGGGAGAAAAGAACCATACCCAGCACGATTCCGAAAACGCAGAGCTTGACGAAGCTCTTGGCGAAATTGAACAGCCCGTCGCGCCCGAACTTCTGCTTTGCAATCGACAGAGGAGAGATCCGACTGAGTTTTGGTGCAAGTTTTGTCGGAGCGAAAACAAGAGCTTGCTGGGCAATCGCCGCGAGTAATGCGAAGCAAAACGGTATGGCAAACCAGACGACAGCGTCCGACAAGAATGCCGCCATCAGACTTCCAAGAAAGACCGTGCCACCCCCGGAGAACACTTGTTCTGACAAAGCATCCGGCGTCGCGAGTAGTTGCATGAGGGTCGAGCCAGCACCGCTGATCGAACTCAACCCAAATGCAAATCCGGTTCCCAGAATACCAAGGTAAACCGACGCCGTCAGCACATCTTGGGAAAGTGGCACTTCGCCGCGTTTTCTGGCGTCGTCAAGTTTCTTCGGCGTCGCGTCAAATGGCTTTTCCGAGCTGTCGTCTTCATCAGCCATCAGGGCAGTCCAAATGGATCGGTAAGTCGGACGTCGAGCGCCTGTGTCCACACAGTCAGGATGAGTGGAGCAGCCAATGCCAACAAAAGCAGGGCGCCGAATGTAATCGCGGGCGCGCCCACGAAAGCGACCATGAGTTGTGGCATCGCACGATTGATGACGCCGAGAGCAAGGTTATAGACGAGCGACGCGATAACAAATGGTGCCGCAAGAAGAAATGCAAGCCGGAATGCGCCGGCGGCGATGGCCACGCCCCATTGGGACAGGTCGGATGCAGGGAGTCCCACACCCGGCTGGACAAGATCGTAGGACATGATGAACATCGCGGCTATTTTGACGTGCAGACCCAGAAGCGTTGCCAATGCGAGTCCCGCGAGGACAAACACAAAGCCAATGGCCGGCTGCGGGTCGATGATCGTTCCGCCTAATAGTTGGGACAGGGATGTGGATTGCGCGGCGATCGTGCCAGCCGTCTGAAGCGCCATCACCATGAAGCGAAGCGCAAGGCCCAGGACCAATCCGACCAGTATTTCTGCCGAAGCAATCACAGCGAAGGTAGTGCCATCCAGAAGTGCCGCTAGGATGACGGGAAATGCGGCGGGCGCCACAATCGCAGTGAACGCCAGAGTGACCGCCAACCGTACCCGAACCGGAATCATCATCTCGCCGAAAGCAGGCAATAGTGCCATGGCGCCACCGATACGCAGAAAGACAAGAGCCTGCTGTCAGACTCTGTTCCGAGTCACGGGCCAGTTCGATAAGCGCCGCGATCATACGGGCACGATACCGACCAATGCCGGTCTCGGTTCGGTTCCCAGTTCTTCGAACGAAAGGACCGGTGTCAAGATACCCTTGGACCCAAGGATCGTGCGCAGAAACCGTCTTCTTCTTGTGGATGTGATGATAGCCGGAGAATGGCCAGCCTCATTGGCTTGCCCCAGCTTTTCCGCCACGCCATTTGTCAGCCGGTGAAACAACTCGGGCGGAAGCGCGACATCGCCCCGCCGATCATCGCCGTACTGATAGCTTGCAAATGTCTCTTCCCAGTCCGGCGCAAGCTGAATGAGTGGGACAGAACCGTCTGGCGACCGGATTTCAGCGACGATCTGAAACGCCATTCGCTGCCTGACGTGTTCACAGATGGCTTCTGGCGTGACCCCAGTTCCTCGCGCTTCGGCAATCGACTCGATTATCAGCGGCAAATTCCTGATCGAGACCCTTTCATCGAGCAACAACCTCAACACGGCAAGCAGCATGTCCATCGGAACTTTGTCGGGGATCAGGTCATCGAACAGACGCCGGTTGGCTTCGGCGCGACCTGCATCGGTAAGCGTTCCGAGTTCATCAAGAAGTCGAATCAAAGCCTTAGTTCCGATAAGGCGCGGGAAGCTGGATTTGATGACTTCCAAAAGATGAGTCGCCAGGACTTCGGCCGGGTTTACGACGGTCGCGCCCGACAACGCGGCCTGATCGGCCAGTGTTCGCGACATCCACCTCGCGGGCGCGCCATAGACCGGTTCCTTCACATCATCGCCCGCCGGAACGTCGTTATCAATCGCTGGTAGAAGGGCAAGAACGCGGTTTGGCTGAAGAATGTCACGCGCTTGTTCGACGCCCTGAATGCGAATTACATATTGGCCCTGTGACAGGCCCGCATCGTCGGTCAGGCGGATATCGGGAAGGATCACGCCATAGGCAGTTGCGACGTAGGTGCGCATGTTCGCGATACGTGCGTCAAGCCCGGTTGCTGCATCAAGAACCATCGGGACTAGGTCGGGAGCGAACTCCACATGGATTTCGTCGAGGTCGAGCACGTCACCGATGGATTTCCTCGGCGGTTCTGCCAGCGCGAGGTCAGGTTGCGTTGTTTCAGCGGCTATGGTTCGGCGGGACATGCGCACAGCGACCGTCCCCAGTCCCGCCGCCCCCAGAATGAACGGGAGAAACGGTAATCCCGGAACAAGTGCGAACAATCCCATCAAGAAAGCTACCGTTCCAACCGCGGCCGGATATTTGCCGAGTTGCGAAAACATCGCGAGATCTGTCGTTCCCGTCGCGCCTCCACGAGCAAGGAGCAATGCAGACGCAATCGAGATGATGACAGCGGGGATTTGAGTTACAAGTCCGTCGCCGACGGTGAGGATAGCATAGGTTTCAAACGCTCGACCGATTTCCATGTCGTGGAGTGTGACCCCGATGATCAGACCCATCACGAGATTGAGCAGCGTGATGAGGAGACCTGCGATCGCGTCGCCTTTCACGAACTTCGATGCTCCGTCGAGCGAACCGAAAAACGTGGTTTCCGCCTGTTCGCGTTCGCGTCGCGCCTTAGCTTCGGTGTGATCAATGGCGCCAGCCGACATGTCGCTGTCGATTGCAAGTTGCTTGCCTGGCATTCCGTCGAGAGCAAAGCGCGCACCGACTTCTGCCATGCGGGCCGCGCCCTTTGTTATTACGATGAAATTGACGATCAGCAGGACGCCGAACACGACAAGACCAAGGGCTAGGCTGCCGCCCATGACAAAATTTGCAAAACCTTCGATCACTTCGCCGGCAGCGGATGTTCCGGTATGACCTTCGCCGATGATCAGCTTCGTCGACGACACGTTGAGCGACAGGCGCAACATGAGCGATGCAAGCAAGATCGTCGGAAACGACGAGAAATCGAGCGGGCGCTCAATGAAAAGCGTGACGGTGAAAATCAGAATTGCCAGTGCGAACGACATGGCAAGACCGATGTCCAAGACCAGTGCCGGCATCGGCAGGATCATCATCACGATTACGGTCATCAGGGCCAGTGCGAGAAGCACGGTCGGACGAAAGATTGACTGAATGAGATTCATTCCACGACACCGATCGGAGCGCCGTCCGCGATTCGGATCAGGCGGCCGATTCCGGGCGTATCGGACAGTTGGACCAGTGACCCTCGGGTACGCCTTCCGCCATTGTTTTGAAGAAGCGGAAAATGGTTCTTTCGTGTGGCTGAGGGGTCAGCGGTTGCAGGTATCTCCATGCGGGCAACGTCCAGCACCGGATCGGGATTGTCCCGAACCCCACGTCTGATCCGCTCAAAGCGCGCGCGATACCGGCTGGCGAATTTGGGTGTTCTAGAATGATAGGCGCCCGCCGCTTTTCCCCAATCGCCTAGTTCGCCGTAGAGTTCGGAAAGGAACTGGGCGGCGTAAGTCGCATTTGTGACCGGATCGAACATATCTTCCAATGTTCGGAAGGCCTGTCCGTGCCAGCGATAGTTGATCTGGAAGCAGCCAACGTCAAAGCTGCGGGCGCCACGCGCGAAGTTCTTGTCGACGAATTCCTGAGCCAGGGTTCGCGACTGAAACCACTTCCCTGCGCCTTCCATGTTCACGGTCCAGGGCCAGGGCTGTAGTTTTCCACCGAACTTTCGGCCGGTTTCCGTCAAGCTGATTGCGGTGAGAACATCCAAAGGCACGCCGGTCGCGCGAGACGCACTGGCGGCGGCTGTACTGCACAATTGTGCGATGGTCGGATCGGCGCGCGATATCGACGCGCCGCACAGGACAAACGCTGCCAACAATGCCGCAATGTGCGCTGCGCGTCGAAGCGCGCAGCTTACTATAGCTCGATACACGGGAAATTCTTTCACCATTTCACGACACGTTTCTGCGTCGCCTAATGGATTAGCCGTTAATCGTTTTCATTCCGTGAAGGCAGACTGTCCCACAACGATACCCACGGTCTCCAACAGCACGACGGCGCTCAATCGACGTTCACTGGTCGACTCAAGCAATCTTGTATTGACGAGCTCGCCGTCTGCTTTCGCGGATTCGACGGGTCTACGGACTTGCGTCAACGCCTCTGCGGCAAGCGAGATGCGGTCCTCTGCGTTATCGACAACCCACGCCCAATCTCCGTTGCGAAACGCACTTCGTGTCGCCTCAGGAATGCGCTCCGCCGAAACATAGGCGACAACGGCCTCGCTCGGGCGATCGGAACGGTCAAGCATGGCCGCGGCTTCGGTCCGCAGATCCGGCTCGTCTGATCCAGCGAGAATGCTCAAAGCCAAGTCCGTCTCATTGGTTGCGCCTAGTACCCGCGCCGCGATCATTCGCTCGCCGTCAGTATTCGGAACAGCCGGAAGGTACACTCGCGCCCGTTCGTAGAGACCAACTTTCCAGAGACGCTCAGCGATCGCGAACCGTGTTTCAGGATCAAATTGGCCTTTGCCGGCGAACTGACTCATCCCAATCTCAGTGCGCAGAAAAGTCGGAGCGTCCGCAGCTATCGTGGCGGCCACTAGTGCATCGTGTGCCAGGCCGGATCGTATGTCCTCTGTCACGCCGGGTCCCGGTTCAACAAGCGCGATCCGGGTCGCGTCGAAACGACCGAGTGCGATTTGACCGATAAGCATGGCGACGCGCAAATCTTCTGAGATTGTCGTTCCGCGAGTGGCGCGGATCAACGATGGGGCGTCGTCTACCCATTCCGGTTCGGGAGAAACCGCGCGTCGCTCTGCATCCCTCAGCAGCTCAAGCAGAGCTTCTGCAGCAGTCACATCTGTTCCCTCCGACAACGATACAAGTGACCGTCGGGCGGACGGCGCAGTCGTGCCCGATAGCCCCAATCGCGCCTCCGTCAGATCGTGTATGGGTGAACTGCCGCCACCTCGGGTGACAGCGTTCAGCGCGGTAAGCGCGTCGATTTCCTGACCTGCAGAACGCAGTCGTTCTGATAGCAACGGACCAAGATGGCTTCGCAGATGCAGTGGAAGCGCAGAGAATGCCTTGAGGATGGCGAGGTTCGAGCTAGGCATATCAGCGGCAGTAAAGGGCTGGGCGAGTGCGCCCCAAAGCGCGATGTCGCCAGCGCATCCCAACTGGCCGGCTAATACTTCCGAATTGCTTTCACCTCGGTCGATGACGTGGGCAATGGCAGTCAGGAATGCCCTGTAGTCGTCGTCTTCGAGTTCTTCGGCCAACGCTTCGGCTTCCGATCCAAAGCCCAGAGCAATATAATATCGCGCAAGTGCGAGGCGGCCAGATTGCGTCACCGAACCGTCCTCGGCAGTGGCTTTGCGGCGCAAGGTTCCGAGTACGCTTCTGTCTTTTGGATCCCCCCAACTTGCGAGGTCGATGGCACTATTGGGTATGCAGGTGCGGCCTGAATTCGTAGGCGCCAGGGTCTCGCGCTGGCGCACGGAATCGCGATCCATGCTGGTGACAACCGAAAGATTCGCCCGCTGATTAAAGACAGATGGAAGTTTCTCGACATTATTTTCCGAAAGCGAGGAATCTGCGTCGGCCACAGGGTCGGCAGAAATCAGACCTTGTGCCACCGCGCGTGAAAATTCGGTGGCCAAGAGCGACACCACTGGAGAGGTTTGAATGGCTTGAAACTCGTTGATCAAAGAGAGCTTGGGGCTCATAGTCGGGAAAAAATCGGCCACTATCTGCGTTCGCTCGTGTCCGTTCGCAGTTTCGTTTTCGCGGCTTGGAGGATGCGCAATTCGTTTCGGTGCCTTTGTCTGTCGGATCAAAGGCCAATCAGTGCTCAACTCGGCCTTCGACATCATGTCGATACTCAGTGCAACCGGCGGGAGCGGAGGCTCAAAAGAGTTCGATGTGAGCATCAAATTGGGCGAACCGCTGTCTTCTACATCTCTGAAACCTTGCTGGGGAGATTCAGACTGATCAAGGTAGGGTTCAAATCTGTGCTTATCGAGCGGCGGTCCGATCGAGATGTCGATAACGATTGTGCTGGTTCCGTAGTCGGAAAACTCGGCGACACAATCGCAGGCCAGATCAATCGAAAGGGAACCACCCTCAGGCTCTGAACGCAGGTCCGATATACGATCGCGATCAATCAGCGTGAATGCGGACTTGAGGTCGAAGTTGACGCCGGATTCGGGCGCAAACCTAATTGCATACCCCTCACGGGTACGACCGGCGGTCCAGGTCGGGCGCGACGAAAATTCTAGTACGATGCGCGTGAATCCTGCGTGATCGCCAGTGCGAACGCGCACCGTTTCTGCGCTGGCATGGACGACGAGCGCCATGGAAATGAGGAGTGCCACCAATAGCGGTCGACACATCACGCCGCATCCTGCTTTGTGTTCTTCATAGCTTCTTCCAGTTCGGCAAAGCTGGGGCGAACATGTCCGGGCGTATTCTGGCGCCCGACTTCGATGCAGATACTTGTTGCGTGACTGTGAAGATTGGCGACCAGGACTTCACGGATCAACTGATAGAAATGATGATCCTCCTCGGCGATTGTACCCAGTTTGCTGGCAAATGGACCTACGAAGCCGTATGAGAGAAAAACGCCCAGGAAGGTTCCAACAAGCGCGCCGCCAATCAGTTTGCCGAGGATTTCCGGCGGTTGATCAATTGCACTCATGGTTTTGATCACGCCAAGCACTGCCGCAACGATGCCAAGCGCGGGAAGACCATCGGCCACGACTTGCAGGGCGTGGCTTGAGTGCTGTGCGTGATGGAGGTTGGCCTCAAGCCGCTTTTCTAGGACGTCTTCAACTTGGTGTGGATCGTTGTAGTTCATCGAGGCTGAACGCAATGTATCGCAGATGAGATCAACGGCTTCCTGATCTTTCTGGATTTTCGGGTAAGTGCTGAAAATGGATGAATTCTCGGCGTCCTCGATATGTTCCTCAAGCGCGACCGGGTTTTGCCGCGCAAGACGGATCAGTTCGAACAAAAGGCAGAGGAGATCGCGATAATCTTCGGCTTTCCATTTGGCGCCCTTGAACACCTTCGCGACATCCTTCAGCGTATGTTTTGCTGCGGCGCCGCTGTTGGCGATAAGGAAAGCGCCGATCGCGGCCCCACCAATCATCATCATTTCGTAGGGGAGCGATTTCATGATGATCGCCATCTTGCCGCCTGCAGCGAGATAACCGCCGAACACCATGACGAAGACAAAGATGACACCTACGACGCCAATCACGACAAACGCCCCCGAGGCTTGAATTGTGTGCCGGTGTCGTGACACGCCGAGGTTAAGATTGGGTCACTCCGGCACTGGTTCGCGGGCGACATCCGCATTGCGCCCGGCCATGACGACACTGATCGAATAGGCAAGGTCAGGCTCCAGTCCCGCAAGAATATTGGCGGCGGCATCGGCACGCATCCTGGCAAGGAATCCAGCCGCGAAGCTGGGTTTCATCCTTTGAAACAGAGCCGCCGCCTGATCCGGCTTCATGTTCTCGTATACGGACGTCAATCGCGCGATATCGGTTTCCGCGGCTTTGTCCGCCGTCGCCATCGTCGAGCGCAGCGCCTCTTCTGCACTTTTCAGTCGCTCGATATCTGCAGTTACTTCAGCTTCGACCAAGGTCAACATCTGCTGACGAGCTTGCATCTCTGCCTCGCGCTCTAGCAACGCTGCTTCCCGCGCTCTGACCTGCTCCAGCAATTCCACAAGCTGCGGCGAGATATCGGGGGTTTCAGGCGATTCTACACTCATCTCGGGCGGGCTTTCGATTTCCCTTGCTATCGCTGCGGCTGGACCGGCCCCAAATCGCACGAACGCAGAACCCACAAGCATGAGTGCAATCAGCCAAAGTGCGCCACGCCCATGGCCACCCAACTTATTCTCAACGGACGCCGTCATTCCGCAGCCTCGTGGTATCTGGGGCGACGGCTTTGAAACAGCAGGATCTTGTCATCAGTCGCGATAGGTTTCTCGCGATCCGGGATGGATGTTGGTTCGCCGGCAGCGCCGACCGGCAAATCGTGCATTGAGGCGACAAGCAACTCCAGACGCTGTGCCACGCCTTCCGCCCGACCTGTCATGCTGTCGAGCGAACTAGCCGACGATGCTGTCGAACGCCGCGCATGTTCGAGAGCTTTGGTCATGTCATCGACCTGGTTTGACAGGACGGCGATCGCACCACCGACTCCCTTTTCCAGATCTGTAAATCGACTAAGACGGCGCGACAGGACTACGCAGTAAAAACCAGCTCCTAGTGCACCGGCAATTAAAAGAATATCGGCGATCAGTTCCAAGTTTCGTCCTTCAGTTAATGACGAATTCCATGACGAGCAGGTCGTGAACCTTGTCGCCCCCGACAACCAAGTCGATCCTCCGGCGCATCTGAGACCTGAGCGTCAACAATGAC
Organism: Paracoccaceae bacterium; assembly: GCA_037968835.1. Classification (GTDB taxonomy): domain Bacteria; phylum Pseudomonadota; class Alphaproteobacteria; order Rhodobacterales; family Rhodobacteraceae; genus JBBKWG01. Next base: position 4,945 of record JBBKWG010000267.1, on the reverse strand, counting down.
GAAGGGTCCTCCAGATCAGCGAGTTCGACAGACCGAAGATATGTATTCAGTACATCGACCACCCGTGGCATCAATTTTTTCACGTCCGATTCGTAACTGGTGGAGACCTCTAGCTCGGCGCGAAAACGCAGGAAGCGTTGCTCCGTCGGGTCGCCGATGGAAATCGTCATCTGATCCATCGGAATGAACGCTACATCCTTTGACGATGACTTCTTTTCCGCCGTCGCATCATGCGGCCCGCCTAACAGACCGCTTGATGTCACGTAATATCCGCCGCCGCCGCCGACAATTGCGAGAAGCACGCCAATCAAAAGACCGATCTTCGAGGACTTTCGCGGCGTATCCGCGGTGGTTGCAGTTGCGTCGACCATAGTGATCTCCATTTCTTGGCCCACCTTAAACCTGAGCGGACTAACCGAATGTTAAGCCCCTGATGTAAAAACCAAGTCAGAAGGCAGCTTCCTGAACCGCGGAGAACCCCGAGTGGAGCAAATGACATCGGCATGGTCGGGTCTGACACTGCAACGGCGTATGATCGTCGTTGCTGCGACTTTGGGGATGTTTGCGGCTGTGCTGCTGCTGGCTCGCACCGCCACGTCGCCGCGAATGGCTTTGTTGTACGCTGGACTTGACCCGGCGGCGGCTGGAGAGGTCATAGCCAATCTGGAGGCCCAGGGTGCTGTGGTCGACGTTCGTGGCAGCGCCATTTATGTCGACGCGTCCCAGCGTGACGCGCTCAGAATGATACTCGCCGGTGCCGGACTTCCGGCGGATGGTGGCCAAGGCTACGAGCTATTGCATGCGTTGTCCGGATTCGGGACCACATCGCAAATGTTTGACGCTGCATACTGGCGCGCCAAGGAAGGCGAACTAGCCAGAACGATTACTGCAAATCGTCAGATAGTTGCGGCGCGCGTTCATATCTCGAACCCGACAAACAACCCGTTTTCCAGAGGATTGGTGTCGTCGGCATCAGTCACCGTCACGATGGGATCCGGTACTCTTGGCCCCGATCAGACGATGGCGCTGCGGTATCTTGTATCGTCAGCCGTCTCAGGGTTGGACGCGGCGGACGTGTCCGTTATCGACAGCCGGCGCGGACTGGTTCAGATGTCGTCGACAGCCGGCGACGCGAACCTTGGGGGGAACGACAGGCATTCGGAACTGTTGCGCGCGAACGTGACAAGAATGCTGGAAGCTCGGGTCGGGTCCGGTTCCGCAATTGTCGAAGTCAGTGTTCAGACCATAGCGGAACGCGAAGCGATAACCGAGAGAGTTTTCGATCCTGACAGCCGCGTTGCGATAAGCACCGAGAATGAAGAGAAATCCAGTCGCGCGAATGATACGCGCGGCGGTGCGGTTACTGTCGCATCGAACCTGCCTGAAGGCGATGCAGGCGGTGATGGTCAGAATTCTGAAAGTAACGAAACGACAACCCGCGAGATCACTAATTTCGAGGTTTCCGAGACAATGCGCGAAGTGCTGCGCGAACCCGGCAGAGTCCGACGCATCAGCGTAGCCGTTCTCGTCGACGGGTTGCGTACAATCGGTGAGGACGGAGCGCCTGTCTGGGAGGAGCGCCCCGAAGAGGAACTAGCCGATTTGCGCGTGCTGGTCGCTTCGGCAATCGGGTTCGATCCGGAACGCGGTGACGAAATCACGATCCGGTCGCTTGAATTCAAACCCGCTGAAGTCATCGTCGCGCCAACGCCACCTGCCTTGCTGGACCGCCTGCAGTTTGACGCCATGGCGCTCGTTCAACTTTCCGTTCTGGCAGTTGTCAGCCTCATTCTGGGGCTTTTTGTCGTTCGTCCGATTTTAGCTGGTGGGGGCAGAAGTAGTATGCCTCAGTTACCCGCGCCCGCCGGTCGAGCAGCACTATCGGGGGGTAATGAGCCGCTAAACGGCGAAATTGATACTGCTGACTTCAGCGGATCGGCATTTCCCGCCGGCCTGAACCTTCCTGACCTTTCCGTAGTGGGAGCCCCCGGAAGCGGTCCGGCCGCGCGATTGCGTCAACTGATCGAAGCTCGGCAAGATGATTCGGTTGAAGTGCTCAGCCAGTGGATGACTGACCAGACCGAGACAGCACGGTGACGCTTCGCGACCTGCTCGAGGAATTTCGCCAGGAGACTGCCCAGCGTTCACACAACAACGACGCGGTTGGGGTGACCCAATCACAATCGGACGCTGAAGCAATGCGCTCGGAATCGTACGAGACCGGATATGCGTCCGGTTGGGAGGATGCTTCGCGTTCGGCAGAAGAAGGACGAAAGAAGATCGACGCAGAGTTTGCTCGCAACATTCAGGATCTTGGATTCACTTTCCACGAGGCTGCTTCGCAAGTCCGCGGCGAGTTCACAGAACTGCTAAATCAGATGCTGGACAGTTTCTTCCCGGTTCTCCTTCCCGAAATTCTGAGAGAGATCGTACGCGAACATCTTCGGCCAATGATCGAAGACGCATCCGAGCTTCCCGTTCAGATCGTTGCTTCTCCTGACGCGCACTCGACCATGACGGAATTGCTGGATGGCGAGTATCCGTTCGAGATTGAGCTTGTCGAAGAGCAAACACTTGCCGCACATCAAGTTTTCATGCGCTTCGGCGAGCGGGAGACTTCAGTCGATTTCACCGCTTTGACGAAAGCGCTTCGCTCGCAGATTGCCGCGATTTGCGATCTGGCAGATGGAAATCAAAAACATGGATGAACCCTCTGGAGCAAAGCCGGATCCCGCCGGGCTGGCAGCAACTCCTTTTGGAGAAGTTCCGGTCGAGATCACCGTTTCCGTCGGACGCGCCCGACCGCTTCTTCGTGAACTTATGGCTTTGTCGGACGATGCGATTTTCCCGCTCGACAAGACACTCGACGACCCGGTCGAGTTGTTCGTGGGAGACAAGCTCATTGCGCGCGGCCAGCTGGAAGAAATAGGCGAGGATGGCTCGGGAAAACTGGGCGTTCGATTGACTGAAGTTGTAGCGCTTGGTGAAAAGCGTTGACGCAATGAGATCAGCCTCCTGCATCGCCCGCGTCGGGCTGCTGCTTCCATTGCTAGTGATCGCGGCAGTGTTGGTGCCGCAAACGCTATCTGCGCAGGAGATTTCAATCTCTTTCGGTGACGACGGCTCGATTCCAGCCCGTGTTATTCAACTGCTGGTCTTGCTAACACTCCTCAGCCTAGTTCCTGGCCTTGCGATCATGATCACGTGTTTTCCATTCATGGTCACCGTTCTAGCAATACTCCGGCAGGGACTCGGGTTACAGCAATCTCCCCCGAATATGCTGATTGTCAGCCTGGCGCTTTTCCTCACTTATTTCGTGATGGAACCAGTGTTCGTGGAAGCGTGGGAGAACGGGGCGAGACCGCTTGCGGACGGCGAAATCTCTGCTGAAGTTGCCTTTGAACGGTCCATGTCGCCGTTTCGAACGTTCATGACGGGACGTACCGATCCCGAGACGATGGCCATCCTTTCAGACCTGCGTCCAAGAACCGAGGAGCAGACTTTCGCCGCGGCACCGCTCTCTCTCCTCGTCCCTTCATTTCTTCTTAGCGAGATCGAACGCGCATTCCAGATCGGATTTCTGATCTTCTTGCCCTTCCTGATAATTGATCTCGTCGTGGCAGCGATTCTGATGTCGATGGGAATGATGATGGTCCCGCCTGCGATCGTGTCACTGCCGTTCAAATTGGCATTCTTCGTTGTCGCCGATGGCTGGACTCTGATCAGCGGTGCGCTTGTTCGCAGCTACTTCTGAGTTAGCAACGATTGAGGTGGGTTTCAGTCGCAAACTGTCTTGGAGGCCAGGATTCGGGGGCGAGCAATTCTGTTTGTGGCTGCGCAAGATTTTTAGATTTGGTCGAGACAAATTTTGGCTTCGGACGTTTCTTCACTTCGCTTTCATTCTGCCTCAACGCACGACGAATTCGGCGTGGAGTGCTCCGGCGGCCTTTATGCTCTTCAGGATGTCAATCATATCTCGGGGCGATACACCGAGCGCGTTCAGACCGGCAACGACTTCCGAAAGCGACGTTCCTTCGGGCACCTCCGCCAGGCCGGTCCCCTCTGCCTCGTCGAGTTCCGCGCGTGTTCGTGGGACGATGATCGTGTCGCCCGGCGAAAACGGGTTGGGCTGAACCACGACGGGAGATTCTTCGATCCTGAGTGTTAGATTCCCCTGGCTGACGGCGACCCGCGAAAGACGCACGTTCTCGCCCATTACAATTGTCCCTGAACGCTGATCGACGACAACACGTGCTTTTTGTTCGGGCTCCACGAGAAGCGTCTCGATGAACTGCAACGCGTGGGCGGCCGATGTCATTCCGGTAGCGCGAATATCAAGGAGAACGGTGCCCGGATCAGTCATTCGGGCGACCGGAATCCCAAATGCGGAGTTCACGGCAATTTCGATCCGTGCCGCAGTTGTAAAATCAGGTGAGCGCAAAGCCAATCGCACCTGTTCGAGCTCAGAGAACTCAAATGGAACTTCGCGCTCTACGCGGGCGCCGGAAGGTATCGCACCGGAAGTCGGGACCCCCTCGGTCACCCTGGCCCCATCACCTTCGACAGATGCCCCGCCCGCAATAATCGTTCCTTGCGCAACCGCATATATCAGACCATCCGCAGCATTAAGTGGGGTCATGACAAGCGTGCCACCTAACAGACTTTTGGCGTCGCCGATCGCCGAAACAGTGACGTCAATACGCCCACCAGAACGGGCAAATGGAGGAAGCTCCGCAGTGATCAAGACCGCAGCGACGTTTCGCGGTCGGAACTGTTCGCCCGTCACATTGACGCCAAGTCGCTCAAGAATATTGGACATGATCTCTTCGGTGAAAGGCGAGTTCCTGAGCCCATCCCCGGTTCCGTTCAGCCCAACCACCAATCCGTAGCCGACCAGATCATTACCTCGAACGCCGTCGAATTCGACAAGATCCTTGATCCTGAT
>JBBKWG010000266.1:0-21136 GCA_037968835.1 Paracoccaceae bacterium | reverse complement strand
AGGATTGGCAGGTCACCTGATATCCCCAACGCCCAAAGCGCCGATTGCGGGGCCGCTCCTGTCACGATCTGTGCAGCCGAGGCCCGCAGGCGCGAGTCGTCCCGCATGACCATGCCGCCCAAAGTCTGAAAATCGCCGGCATCGGCGTGGGTGATCCCGAGGTGTCGCAATTGCACCTGCGCTTGTGTCCAGGACAGCGTCGCCGCCCGCGCGAACGCTGACGAGTCGCGGTGGCGGTCGACAAGGTCAAGAAGGTCATCGGGTGTATCGGCGACCATGGTCCAGAAAGTCACGCGGGCGACGCCGCCAGCCGGAACGCTGACGCGGCGGCGGATCGAAAAGATTGGATCGAGCACGGTGCCGGTCGTCCCGGAAAGCGGAGCTTGCGCCGCCGCCGCCTGTTCGATGGTGCGCCCTCGACCGATGAATTTAGCCCGGTCGGTCTCGATCTGGATCGGCGCCGTCTCCTCGCCCTCGACGACGGCGATGTGAGCTGCCCATACTTCTGAATCGCTCGGCGAGCGGCGGCGGCGGGTGGCGATAATGACGCCAAGTTCTGGGAGATAATCGGTGACCACAAACATTTTCGAGAACGCCGGATGCGCCAGATCTGCCGATTTCGGCGCTAGCACCAGTTCGGCGTAAGAGGTCACATCGATCTCGCGCGCGCGCCGACCCGTATTGGTCAGCGTCACGCGTCGTGCTTCGGCATCGTCTTCGGCTGAAACGACGACTTCGGTCATGGTGGTAAAGCGCGGCAACCGCCAGGTAAACGAGGCCTGATGCTCGCTGAACACGGTTCGGTGGCGCGCTGCTTCGGATCGCAATGGCTGAACGGCGGCGGACCATTGGGTGTCGGTATCCGAATCACGTAGAAACACGAATGACCCCATCGCCGCCTGTGTCGACTCTGACCGCCAACGCGTGATCGCAAGATCGCGCCATCGGCTGTAGCCTTCGCCCGTTGCGGTCAGCATGACACCGTAGTTTCCGTTGGAAAGTAGATGCGCGGTCGGCGCTGCCGCAGCAGGGTTCTCGAACAAACGCATGCTGGGCGCGTCGGTGATCTGCGCTACGCCGACCAGCACGTCCCTGGCCCGCGGCGGTGCGGCGGCGACGTCACGCGGCACACGCTCATGCAGCAGCAGTTCCACGCCTTTGATCATGGGTTCGGCATGGAAACGATCCCGCAAACGCCCGTTCTGCAAGGCGTTGGCGATGCTCGTGATCGTCATGCCCTGATGATGCGCCATGAAACTTCGCACCAGGGCATGGTCGTCGTTCTCGGGCAGACGGGCGGGCGTGAAATCGACCGCTTCGTAAAATCCAAAGCGCCCCTCTGCCCCAAGTGCTGCCAGCCGGTAATAATTCTGAACTGCCGCCACGGGATCAACCATCGCGGCCAGACCCGTGGCGTAGGGCGCAATCACGCGGTTTTCGCTGAGACCACGCTTGAGGCCAAGGCCGGGGACACCGAAGTTGGAATATTGATAGGTCATCTCCAGATCGCGAGCGTTATAGGACGATTCCGAAATGCCCCACGGCACCCCGAGCACTGCGCCATAGGATTGCTGCCTGGCAACGATCATCCGGTTCGTCTGTTCCAGAACCGATCCCACTGGTGCACGCATCACCAGGGACGGCATGAGGTATTCGAACATGCTGCCCGACCAGGAAATCAGCGCCGATCCGGCACCCACGGGCGTTGCAGTCCGACCCAGCCGGAACCAGTGTCGCGTGTCCACGTCGCCCTTGGCGATCGCGAAAAGGCTCGCCAGCCGCGACTCGGAAGCCAAAAGATCATAGCAGTTTGCGTCGAGCCGGTTGGTAGTCAGCGAAAACCCGATGGAGAGAAGTTTCTTGTCCGGCACCAACAGAAAGGCAAAGTCCATTTCGCTCGCGATGGTGCGCGCCATTGTTTCAACATCGGCCAGAAGTGTTGCGTCGGGCAGCGCGGTCTGATCGGCAAGGTAGTCATGAAGAGTTTGATGGATTGCGGCCGTCCAGAAGACGACATCCGCATGTTCATCCCCCAGTGCGAGCGCCATTTCCTTGGCCGCTGTGGTATCAGAGACCATGTCGCGCAAAGCATTCCCGCTTGTCTTTGCCACGATGGCCAGCGCACTGAGTAACCGTCCCAAAGCGGCATATTCCGGCCCAGCCCGCAATGCTTTTTGCGCAAGCTCGATGGTGTCTCTCAATGCCTGGCGCAACGTGGATTCCGGCACGGGAACAGTCTGCCATTCGCGGCAGGCTTGGGCGATGGCGATCAGATGTCCGGCCAGATTACCGCTGTCCACCGTCGAGACATAGGCCGGGTCGAGAACGCGCAGGTCGCGAGTATCATGCCAATTGTAGATGTGCCCCCGCCAGCGCGGCATCCGTTCAATTGTCTGCAAGGTGTCTTTCATGCGGTTGAGCGCCGCCGATTGCCCGATCCACCCCATGTCACGCGCCGCAACCGTCGAGAGCAAGTAAAGCCCGATGTTGGTGGGCGAGGTGCGGGTGGCAATGGCGGGCTTGGGCGTTTCCTGAAAATTGTCCGGCGGCAGGAAGTTCTCTTCGGCTGTCACGAAGGTTTCGAAAAATCGCCACGTCCGCCGGGCAATAAGGCGCAGGTCTCGCGCCTGGTCGTCAGAAAGGGATGCCGCAGGTCTCGCGACGCGAGGCACGCTGATGAATCGCGCCAGCGCCGGTGCAGTGGTCCAGGCCACTGCAAACGGAACGAGCCAGGGCAACATGGCAGGGTTGACGCGGGCAGCCGCCACGCATGCCCCCAAGCCAATGATCACCCCCGGCGCCATTCGCCGATACTGGCCTGCCAACGAGGGCATAGCGCTGCCGCCCGCATGGGCCGCTGTCACCCATTCCAGCATATGACGCCGCGAAACGTTAAGCCGCCAGATCGTGCGCACGATGGCGTCGCCCAAAGTGGCCGCCGTATCGGCCAAAAGGATCATCGTCAGGGCAATTTGCCCAAGGGCGATCTGCGTATCATTGGCCAGCGCGGCAAAGTGACTGCGCAAAGTGACGCCGGTTCGTTCCGGAATAATCCCGAAGGGCAGGGGCAACAGGCGCGGAACGGCCAGCAGGGCCACGATCCATGTCGTCCAGAATAGTGCGACGGCCGGAGCCATCATCCAGCCGGCAAAAAGGGTTAGCATCGCCATCGGCGCCAGCAGTGAGCGTCGCAAATTGTCGATCATCTTCCAGCGGCCAAGTGCCGGGAGTCCGCCTTTGTCGTTGCGCCTTTTTCCGAAGAGCCACGGCCAAAGCTGCCAGTCTCCGCGCGCCCAGCGGTGCCGCCGACGGATATCGACGTCATACCGACTTGGGAAATCCTCTACGACCTCGATATCAGAAGCCAGCGCCGCGCGGGCGAAAACTCCTTCGAAAAGGTCATGACTCAGCATGGTGTTCTCTGGGACGCGATCGGCCAGCGCCGACTCGAATGCGTCGACATCATAGATACCCTTGCCGGTGAAAGACCCTTCATCAAACAAGTCCTGATACAAGTCCGATGTCGCCGTGACGTAAGGATCAATCCCGCCTTGGCTGGAAAAGATCCGTTGATAGAACGATCCGCCAGCGCCAATCGGAAGGTCGGCGGTCACGCGCGGCTGAAGCAAGCCGTAGCCCCCCGTCACCCGGCCAACGGCGTCATCGAACCGGGGCCGGTTCAGCGGATGCGCCATCTTGCCAATCATCTGGCGCACGGTTCCGTGCAGCAGACGCGTATCCGCATCCAGGGTGATTACGTAACGGATACCATCCGGCACTGGGTCGGAAAGGATCTTGAAGCTGGTGTTGGTTGCCCCGCGCAAAAGACGGTTCAACTCGGTCAGTTTCCCCCGCTTTCGCTCCCACCCCATCCAGACGTCTTCGCTGGGGTTCCACAGGCGTCGACGATGCAGGAAATAGAAAAGGGGACCGTGGTCGGACGGATAACGCGCGTTCAGTTCTGCAATCGCCGACAAGGCCGTGGCCACGAGGGCATCGTCCTGTGCGGAACTTTCGGATTGGGCATCCATCGCATCGGACAAGAGAGCGTAGTGCAAGGCTCCGCCTGTGCTTGAAAGATGGTGCACCTCCAGCCGCTCGATTTGTGCGAGCAGCTCGTCGGTGTCATGCAAGAGCACGGGCACGGCTACGAGAGTGCGCACATCAGTGGGAATGCCGTCGGCGAGTTCAAGAGCGGGCAAGGGTTTTGGCGCAACGGATCTTGTGACGATCAGATTGACGACCGCCATGGCCACATCCACCGCAACCGCCATCCCGGTAATGGTCAAGACGGTCAGCGCCAGAATGCCTGCCCCTTGCGCCTGCGCGAATGAAAGCCCGACGCCAAGGATCACCAGTGACAAAAAGCCAATCGACGCCAGATAACCTGGCAGTCCAAATTGCGCGACCCAGCGGTAAAACCGCAGACCCGGCGACTGTCTGAAGTCCAGCCTTTTTTCCAGCGCCGTCCGTCCGGCGCCGATGAGCCAATGCCCCGGATCGCGACTGTGCGGAGCCTCGGCTGACGCGGCCAGCGCAAGGCTTGCCTCGGCCACTTCGATCTCTGTCTTGTTCGCCCCTCGGGCGATAATTTCAATCGCAGTGCGGTAGCGGTTGCGGGTTGCGAAATCCAACTCCGCAAACGACGAAGACTCGCGCAGTCGGGCATCGACCAGGCTGACCTCTTCGAAGAAGTCGGCCCACTCCATCTCGGACACCAGACGCATCGAGGTAACAATATTGCGCATGGTGACATTTGACGCGGCAAGACGCATCTGAGCGCTGGTTACAACTTCTTCGATCGACGTGCCCTGACGCAGCAACCGGTCCTCAAGCCATCCGAAAAGCGGCGTCTGTGCCGGGTCGAAGCCGCGCAGGCGTTTGGCGATCTGAGCGGCGACGATCTCGTCCAGCGGAGAAATTTCGTACGGATCGACGACCTTCTGCATCGCCCCTAGCTGCGACACTCCGGGGGTTTGCCCCGCAGCCAGCACCGCATTCACTATGGCATCGGCCGTTTCGAGCTGCGCTTGACCCTCGACGATTTGAACAGTCAGACGGCGCATGTTTTCGATCAGCACGATGCGAAGCGTAATTGCCACAGCCCACAATTCGCCGATCATCAGAGGCTCAACCTGCTGATAAGCGCGAACGTAGCGGCTCAGAACCGGGCCTGAAATGAGACTGTCGGTATGCGCTACGTAGCTCCAGGTCAGTCCCAAAACACGCGGATAACCGGCAAACGGACCGGCGGCGAGTTTTGGCAACTGACGGTAGTAGCCGGGAGGCAAATCATCGCGGATCTGGCGTAGCTGCTCTTCGACAAGGTGGTAATTGTCCAGAAGCCACTCGGTCGCCGGAGTGATCGGTTGCCCTGCCTGAAGCGCCTGGGCGCAGGTTCGATGGGCTTGAAGCAAAACTTTCGCGTTATCCTTGACGCGGGCGTCCAGCCGCGGCGTTGCGCGGTCATCGTCTTCGGCAACCGGCTGCGCCTCCGCCAGGGATTGAGCGTGATGTTCGAGCCGTTCTGTGCCGAAAAGGTCGGCTCTGATAGGCGCTTCGTCTTGCCAGATCTCCAGTCTGTTCCGGCTAGACAACCACGGGAGACTCCGCGCCGTCCGGACCAAGGTTTTCTTCGATATCAACGTGTTGACACTGTATGGTGCTTCTGTCTGATTTCGACGCTGACCGCAGAAATTTGTTTGGCCACGACGTTCTTGGTAGCTTCGCTTTTTCCGGCGAGGCGTTCCGAGTTTACGTTCGCTATACGCTCTCCGCACTGCGCATCAGCGCGGATACGGCGGGCCATTTCAGCCCATTTTGTCTCTATCTGTTTCCAATCCATCGGTTCGTCCTTTCGTGTCATGGCAGTGACCAGGGCGCTGGGTGCTTGTGGTGTCGGTTTGACAGGCGGATAAGCGGTCATGATTGCATCTTCGCGTTTTCAAGCGGTTGGGGGGTGGGACGAGAGAACGCCTGGCGCGGAGGTTCTTGTGTCAACCCGGCACGAGGCGAACTGCGTGCCTTACTTTTCCTTTCGGTGTTCGTCGTGGTGCGGACAATGGATAGAGGTGCATTGACCCGATGCGCCTTGACCATCGCCTGTCGTGCGTTGGACGCCGCCAACAATCCGTCATGGGTGCCGCAATCGTAGCGCGTTCCCGAAAAACGGAACGCAGTCAAAGGAACGGAATGGGTGGCGATGGCGACTGCATCAGTCAGTTGCACTTCGCCGCCGGCTCCTTTCTGAGTTTTGGCCAGAATTTCAAAGATCATCGGCTGCAGAATATATCTACCGACTGCCGCTAAAGACGATGGGGCTTGTCCCAGGGTTGGCTTTTCCACAATGCCGGTCACCGGTACGCATGTTCCAGCCACAGGGCTTCCAGCCACAGGGCCGCGCAGGGAGAAAATCACATAATGACACGGGTCCTGCGCCGGCACCGTCATGGCCGCGATCATGTGTCCGCGCACTTGGTTTTCCACCATCTCGGAAAGGCAACTGCCGTCCATGATGATATCGTCCGGAAGGATAACCCCAAATTGGCCCGGCAGGGTCACACCCTTGCAGCAAAGAATTGCGTGTCCCAACCCCAACGGCTTGTCCTGAGACACATAAACGATTTCGGGCGACGCGCCAGTTCGACCACTCGATGCGACGGCTTTTTCGCCAAGGAAATCGCGGATCGCCGGCTTTGCGGCACTGTCGACGATAATGATTCGTTCGGCCCCGGCTTCAATCGCTTCATCTATGGAAAACTGAATGACTAGACGGTCATAGACCGGTAGAAGTTCCTTGGCCGTCACCTGCGTTGCGGGAACCATACGCGTGCCTTTCCCGGCAGCGGGAATGATGACGGTTTTGATGGCAGCGGCCGGTTGGGTCACGAATAGTCCTTTGCTGAGGTCTCGACCGAATAATGCGGCACCTCCCGGTAAGGTTCCCGGACAGGTGCAGCAAACATATGCCGTAAGAAATAAAAGTAGTATCAAAGGCTTAACCCCTGATTTCGCGCAGATTTGGTGTGTTTGATCGGCCCAAGTAGGCGGCTTTTCGCCGTCCCCCGCCACACTGTAATTGGCTGTCCCGGCGCAGGAAATGCTCCAAGCACTGGCACCAGCAAGATAATCTCAGAACCGTATCACGTCGCGCCAGGCGACAGTACCTCTATTTCGCAAGTAAGAGGGCCTTCTTCGGAAAAATCACTGGACTCCTATCCCTAGTATCGCTGAGGAGCCATGCGCGTTTAGATCCTCAAATTCGGGCTAGAGATGCCGTTTTCCGTTTCCAACACGGGGACTTTTGAGGACTTCCCTATGTAACTGTTGTGGTCACGGCATCTGATGCCGATGACCCACGTTCTGAGGTGCCAATCTTCTCTGCGCGAGCGGTTATTTGAGAACTCCGCAAGAACCCAAGTCTCGGTCTCAGCCTTCATACTAAGTCGGAAGTAAAGCTCCCTGAACTGCCTCGTCCCACCCGAGATAATAAGCGTTCCCATCGCGGATCACGGGACGAGCCATCAGTTTTGGCTTGGCCGTGAGTTGCTCCTCCGCCTCGGAATGCTTCATCCAATCGCTCAGCGCCCGCCAATCATTCGACGTTCGATCGACCAACCGGTCGCCAAATTCTGCAATGAGTTCAGCTAGCTCTGTTGGACTCAGAGGCTCTGCCCGCACATCGCGAAAATCAAAATTCTTACCAGCGGCTTGCAATGCAATCCGGGCTTTCTGGCAGTCCGCACAAGTATTCAGTCCATAAATGATCAAGGGGCAGTTTCCTTAAGCTGTGGCCAGGCAAACTCCTCCATTGCGTAGTCGAACGCAAGTCGGGCGCGATACGGACAATTAATCAGGAACTGCCCAAAACAGTGCTTTCTGTGGATCAATTGCAGACGTTTTCTGCGTTGGCCAAGCCTACTCGCTGCAGCGTTGTGCTCTGCCGCCCTCCCAACTCAACCGTTTCTCACCCGTTCACCCAGACACACCTTTACCGTTCGTAAAGAAAAAACTTTACGCGCGTTAAGTTGTCCTCTAATCTCATTCGTGAGTGAAGTGATTGCTTGCGCTGAAATCCCGACGTGACAGAGGGAACTGAAAATGAGTGAGCAGAAGGTTCAGACGATGGAGGACTTCGCGTCGGCTAGCGGAATTTCCCGTCCAACCGTTTCGAAGTATTTCAACGACCCTGACAGCGTGCGCAGTTCGACTCGCGAGCGGATCGAACTGGCCCTGGCCAAGTTCAATTACACGCCCAACCTGTTTGCAGTGAACCAGAACCGCAGGCAAACCAAGAATATCGGCGTCATTGTACCCTATCTGGCCGATCCGTTCTTTGCCGAGATGGCCCGCTTGATCGAACGGCGCTGCATCGACGCTGGCTATTGGCCGATCTTGTTCAGTTCGCACGGTCAGCGGCAGATGGAAATCAACGCGCTTGAGACGCTTCGATCGCTTAAGCCCGCAGGTGCCCTGATCGCGCCGCTTGGGCGCGCTTCCGACCTCGAGGCCTTGCGAAAGTTCGCTGACGATGTGCCCACGGTCGCCTTTGACAGCAATCAGGATATCGGCGATGCCTTTGTAGGATCGGACAATTTTCAAAGCATAGCGCTAATTGTGGACTACTTGTGCCGCACAGGCGAGCCGCCGTGCTTCTTTGAGATGCCTCCTGTGAACCCCAATGCCTTGAAGCGGCGCGCGGCTTATATCGAAGCGATGGAGCGGTTTGGCCAAACCCCCGAGATCATCCGCGTCGGCGGTCAGTCCTGGGAGTTCGAGAAGATGGGTCTGGAAGAGGGCAAGCGCCTGATCTCGGAACGAAAACTACCTACGAACACCGTCCTTTGCAGCAATGACCGCATCGCCATAGGGCTGCTTGCCGCAGCCTATCAGATGGGTCTTCGGGTCGGGCGCGGGCAGGGGTGTGCGATACGAATAGCCGGGCATGACGATCATCCCTGGTCGCAGTTTACCTGCCCGCCGCTGACGACCGTTAGCCAGAACTATACTGCCATCGTCGATAGCAGCGTCGAGAAATTGTTTGCTTTGGTCAATTCTGGAACAAAAAGCGAATCGAGAGAAGTTAAGTTGTTTGATGGCCAGCTGGTTTTGCGGTCCTCGGCGTAACTGGCAAGCGACTGTAGTTGATGGAGAACTTCCAAAACTTTACGCGCGGAAAATATTTTATTGACTCGAGGCCGGGAAAAGATAGTGATTAGGGTACAGTAATTCGCATCCAGGGAGGAAATCGGATGAAACTGAGGAATGCAATGTTCGGCGCAACTGCGCTTGTTTTTATCGCGGCGTCAGGCGCTTATGCCGCTGCCCACACAACAACAATCACTATCGCGACCGTGAACAATGGCGACATGATCCGCATGCAAGGACTCACGGACGACTTCAGCGAGGCGCATCCCGACATCGTGTTGGAGTGGGTGACGCTGGAAGAGAACGTCCTTCGCCAGAACGTGACAACCGATATTTCCACCGGCGGTGGTGCATATGATGTAATTACGATCGGTACCTACGAAGTGCCGATCTGGGCCAACAACGACTGGCTCGTTTCGCTGAGCGACGGCATGGCTGACGATTGGGATGCTGGCGATCTGCTGCCTGCCATCGCTGGCGGACTGACCGTCGACGGAAATCTTTACGCGGCACCGTTCTACGGCGAATCCTCTATGGTCATGTATCGCACCGACCTGATGGAAAAAGCCGGTTTGGAAATGCCGGACGCGCCGACGTGGGACTTCATCCGCGAAGCCGCTGCGGCGATGACCGACCGTGACAACGACATCAACGGCATCTGTCTGCGCGGCAAAGCTGGTTGGGGCGAAAATGCGGCGTTCATAACCGCGATGTCCAACTCCTTTGGCGCGCGCTGGTTCGATGAGGAATGGAATGCACAGTTCGACACCCAGCCTTGGGCCGACACGCTGAACTTCTACCTTGGCATGATGAACGAGTCGGGCCCCGCTGGTGCCGCCAACAACGGCTTCAACGAGAACCTGACATTGTTCCAACAGGGCAAGTGCGGCATGTGGATCGACGCCACCGTTGCTGCGTCCTTCGTGACCGGCGCGGACTCGACGGTTGCTGACCAAGTTGGCTTTGCGCTGGCACCCGACAACGGTCTGGGCAAGCGCGGTAACTGGCTCTGGGCATGGTCGCTGGCCATCCCGACGTCTTCTGAAAAGCAGGAAGCTGCAAAGACGTTCATTAGCTGGGCGACCGGCAAAGGCTACACCGAACTGGTCGCTGCCAACGAAGGCTGGGCGAATGTTCCTCCGGGCACGCGCACTTCGCTTTATGAGAACCAGGCGTATCTTGATGCGGCACCATTTGCGGAAATGACCCTGCAAAGCATCAACTCGGCCGATCCAACCAACCCGACGATTGATCCCGTTCCCTATACCGGTGTTCAGTTTGTCGCGATCCCCGAGTTCGCGGGAATTGCCAACCAGGTGGGTCAGCAGTTCTCCAATGCTCTTGCTGGCGGTCAGACCGCAGAAGAGGCGCTTGCCAACGCCCAAGAGCTGACAACGGACGAAATGGAAGCGGCAGGCTACTAAGAAGCCAAAGTTTTCGGCAGGCGGCGCGTTAACCCGCGCCGCCTGCATACCGCGCAATCCTTGACGACCGGCCCTTTCGCGAGTTCCGATTGAATTCTCGTAAGCTTCGGCCCCGTCTGGCCCCACCTCACGTCAGGAGCGTTGTAATGGCGACAGCACATTCAAGATCTGCGGCCCGCTTCATGATCGCGCCCGCCGTATTCGTCCTGCTGGTATGGATGCTGATCCCGCTGTGCATGACACTTTACTTCTCATTCGCTGACTATCGCCCGTTGCGAGGGATCTTCGATGCCTGGATCGGGTTCGATAACTATGTGAGTTTCGTCAGCTCATCTTCATTTCTGGCGGCGGTTGGCACAACCCTGTGGATGGTCGGTGGCATACTTGCGATCACGATCATCGGAGGCGTGCTTATGGCGCTTCTGTTGGATCGGCCGATTTTCGGGCAAGGCATCGTGCGCATTCTCGTAATCGCACCCTTTTTCGTCATGCCGACGGTGTCCGCGCTGGTGTGGAAAAACATGTTCTTCAACGTGGACAACGGGTTGTTTTCGTATCTTTACAAATTCCTCGGCCTTCAACCGTACGATTTTCTCAGCCAGGCACCGTTGTTCTCAATCGTGGTAATGGTCGCTTGGCAATGGCTGCCCTTTTCGACGCTGATCTTACTGACCGCAGTTCAATCTTTGGACAGCGAGCAGCTTGAGGCCTCGGAAATGGATGGAGCTCCGGCGCTTTCGCGGTTCCGGTTCATCATCCTTCCACACCTGAGCCGCGCCATTACGGTTGTGATCCTGATCCAAACGATTTTCCTGTTGTCGATATTCGCCGAGATCTTTGTCACCACCAACGGCGCATTCGGAACGCGGACCCTGACCTATCTAGTCTACCAGCGTGTGCTGGAAAGCCAGAACGTCGGACTGGGGTCAGCAGGTGGCATCGTTGCCGTCATCCTTGCCAACATCATCGCGATCTTCCTTATGCGGATCGTCGGTAAGAACCTCGATAGCTGAGGGGAGAGAGACAAATGGCCCGGGCCATCACAACCAAACAAAAAGTCATGTGGAGCGTCCTTGCTTGGGCCTTCGGACTGCTGATGTTCTTTCCAATCATGTGGACGTTCCTGACGTCGTTCAAGACCGAAGCGACAGCAATTGCCGACCCGCCGGTTTGGTTCTTCTTCGATTGGACGATGGAGAACTATTCGGTCGTGCAAGAGCGGTCGAATTATCCAAAGGCGTTGATGAATTCGATCACCATCGCGGTTGGATCGACGTTGCTCGGAATTCTAATTGCCGTGCCGGCCGCGTGGTCGATGGCCTTTGTTCCCGGCAAGCGAACGAAAGACATTCTGTTGTGGATGCTGTCGACAAAAATGCTGCCGGCTGTCGGCGTTCTCTATCCGCTTGTGCTTTTGGCGAAATGGCTGGGAGTCATGGACAGCCGCTTGTTGCTGATCGTGGTTTTGATGCTGATCAACCTGCCGATCATTGTCTGGATGCTGTATACCTACTTCAAGGAAATTCCCGGAGAAATCCTTGAAGCATCCCGTATGGACGGAGCGGACCTGCGCTCGGAAATTCTCTATGTTCTCACTCCGATGGCATTGCCAGGCATCGCGTCCACGATCCTTCTGAACATCATCCTTGCCTGGAACGAAGCTTTCTGGACCATCCTGCTGACGACAGTGAACGCCGCACCCCTGACCGCCTTCATCGCAAGTTTCTCAGCGCCTGAGGGTTTGTTCTATGCCAAGCTTTCGGCCGCTTCGATAATGGCCATCGCGCCAATCCTCGTCATGGGTTGGTTCTCACAGAAACAGCTCGTCCGGGGCCTCACATTCGGAGCCGTAAAGTGAGTTACCAGAGACGTAAAAAAATCAAAGCGGAGGCGCTCGACCCCATTCGGGTCGCACGCCTCCCCCGCAGAACGGGAGAACTCACGTAATGGGACAGATTACTCTTCACCAGGTCACCAAGAGTTTTGGCGAGGTGCAAGTCATCCCACCGCTCGATCTTGAGATCAACGAAGGCGAGTTTGTCGTCTTTGTTGGACCCTCGGGATGCGGCAAGTCCACCCTGCTACGCCTGATCGCCGGCTTGGAAGACACGACCTCTGGCAACATCAGCATTGATGGCAGAGACGCCACCGAGTTGCCCCCGTCCAAGCGAGGTCTGGCGATGGTGTTTCAATCCTACGCTCTTTATCCGCATATGTCGGTCCGCAAGAACATCGCGTTTCCGCTGCGGATGGCGAAGCTGGACGAGGCAACGCAGAATGCCAAGATCGAGGCAGCCGCCAAAGCCCTGAACCTCACAGATTATCTCGACCGTAAGCCGGGGCAGCTATCGGGTGGTCAGCGGCAACGGGTTGCCATTGGCCGCGCGATTGTGCGCGAACCTGCGGCGTTCCTGTTCGATGAACCACTCTCCAACCTAGATGCAGCGCTGCGTGTCGGGATGCGTCTGGAGATCATGGAGCTTCACGAAAAGCTGGCGACGACCATGATCTACGTGACCCATGATCAGGTCGAAGCCATGACAATGGCGGACAAGATCGTGGTGCTGCAGGCTGGCGTGATCGAGCAGGTAGGTAGCCCGCTCGAACTATACCACGCACCGCGAAACAAGTTCGTCGCGGGCTTTATCGGTTCCCCCAAAATGAACCTGATCGAAGGAGCCGAAGCCAAAAAGCATGATGCCACGACGATTGGCATCCGTCCCGAGCATTTGACCGTCTCCAAGACCGAAGGCGCTTGGAAGGGCGTCGTTGGCGTTGCTGAGCATCTCGGCTCTGACACCTTTCTCCACGTGCATGACACAGGGCTGATGGACATGATGACTGTGCGCGTCACCGGCGATATCGAGGCGCGGCACAAAGACACGATTTATCTGACACCCCTTGCGGATCAAATTCATCGCTTCGACGCGAAAGGGCTTCGCATCGCATGAAACGACTGGACGGAAAGTCGGCGCTGATCACAGGAGCTGCGCGCGGTATCGGGCGTGGTTTCGCGGAAAGATATATCGCTGAAGGCGCGACTGTCGCGATTGCCGATATTGATCTTGAAGCGGCCAAGCAAACGGCAACCGAACTGGGTGACGCCGCATATGCCGTGCAGATTGACGTCAGTGACCAGGACAGCATTGAAGCGGCAATTGCGTCGGTCGTCGCACATGCGGGTAAGCTGGATATTCTGATCAATAACGCTGCACTTTTTGATGCCGCCGAAACGGTCGATATTTCCCGCGCAAGCTATGAAAAGCTCTATTCCGTTAACGTCGCAGGCACTCTGTTTACGATGCAGGCGGCCGCAAAGCAGATGATCGCTCAAGGTCACGGTGGCAAGATCATCAACATGGCGTCACAGGCTGGCAGGCGGGGCGAGAGCCTTGTGCTGGTGTATTGCTCGACCAAGGCGGCGGTCATTTCGATGACGCAATCCGCCGGTCTGAACCTGATCAAACACGGGATCAATGTGAACTCCATCGCCCCCGGTGTCGTCGACGGCGAACACTGGGTGCATGTGGACGCGATGTTCGCCAAGCTGGAGGGCAAAAAGCCCGGCCAGAAAAAGGCCGAAGTCGAGGCAAGCGTGCCTGCCGGAAGATTTGCGGTGCCAGCCGATCTGACCGGCATGGCAGTGTTCCTGGCGTCGTCCGAAGCCAATTACATTCTGTCGCAGACGTATAACGTCGACGGCGGCCAGTGGATGAGCTGATGATCCTCAATCTAGAGAACTTGGCCAACCTGCCCGACGGTGTGAGCGGTCCGACCTATGATCGCGCTGACCTGTCGGCCGGCATCGTGCACATCGGTCTGGGCAATTTCCACCGCGCGCATCAGGCGTGGTATTTGCACCGACTCATGAACCAGGGGCTGGCCCACGACTGGGCAATTCTCGGGGCGGGCGTGCGTCCTGCGGATGCGATACAGCGCACCAAGATGCTTGCGCAAGATTGTCTGAGCACCCTGATCGAACTCGACCCCTCCGGCAAATCTGCCGAAATCACCGGCGCGATGATCGGCTATGTTCCGGTGGCTGCCGATAACGCGCCGTTGATCGCGCATATGGCAGATGCGTCGGTCAGGATCGTTTCTCTGACTGTGACAGAGGGTGGTTACTACCAGACTGCCGCAGGCATGCTCGATACCGATCATGCTGACATTCAACATGATGCGGCCCACCTCGAGACGCCCAAGACCGCGTTTGGCGCAATGATTGCTGCGCTGAAGCTGCGCCGCGCGAATGGCGCTGGTCCGTTCACCTGTCAAAGCTGCGACAACCTGCAAGGGAACGGCGATATTCTGCGGCAGACTATTCTAAACCTTGCAGAATTGTCTGATCCCGATCTTGCGAAATGGATTGATCAGAACGTCACGTTCCCCAATTCGATGGTCGATTGCATCGTCCCGGCAACGGGTCCGTCCGAAATGGCGTTGGTTCGCGAATTTGGCGTCGAGGATAATGTTCCCGTAACGCACGAGAACTTCCGCCAATGGGTTATCGAAGACAAATTCTGCGCCGGGCGTCCCGATTGGGACAATGTCGGCGCGACCTTCACCGATGACGTTCATGCCTTCGAGGCGATGAAGCTGCGCCTGCTCAACGCCGGGCATCAAATCATCGCGACACCCGGCGAGTTGCTTTCGGTCGATACGATTGCCGACACAATGGCGCATCCTTTGATCGGGGGTCTGTTCCGTAAAGTCGAAACCCAAGAGATCGTGCCGCATGTGACCGCCGTGCCGAGCATGGCACCGCTCGACTACGTCGATCTGGTCGAACGGCGCTTTGCCAACCCTGAGATCCGCGACACTACGCGTCGGGTCGCATTCGACGGCTCTTCGCGCCATCCGGGCTTCCTGCACCCGATCATCCGTGATGCGCTGAAGGCTGGGGCACCAATCGACGGGCTGGCACTTGTCGAGGCGCTCTGGGCAAGAATGTGTGCCGGCACGCGCGAAGACGGCAGCGTCATTGAACCAAATGACCCGTTCTGGGATACCTTGGTGGCGCAGGCGACGGTGGCTAAGGATGACCCGTCCAAGTGGCTCGCGCAGGACCAGTTCTACGGCGAACTGGGCCACAATCAGCGCTTTTCCACTAGTTTCGACCGCTGGCTTCGCCTGATTTGGGATCAAGGAACAGAAACAGCCATTCAGACCTATCTGGGAAGCTGATCCATTATCCGAGCCATGAACTCGTTTTGCTGAAAATGGTGGGCGACCCTGGAATCGAACCAGGCGTGCGTCTCCGCGAGGGAGTTACAGTCCCCTGCCACACCTTGCGGCCTGTCGCCCACGTGCACCAAACCGAGGCCCGGCACGGAGCGTGAGATAACTACGGGCGCGTGCACGGTCAACCGCAAAACGTCCTCTTCGGCGCGTGCAGACTTGGCAGCCGGGGGCGGGGGCGATAGGGCTGGCGCACCGCAATAGAGGACGTCTCGCATGAAGAAGCCGAAGTGGGTGATCGAAAAGGAGAAAACCCGTCGCGACGAGGGTCAGACGACGCTCTGGCTGTTCGGTCTCCATGCCGTGCGCGATGCGCTCGAAAATCCGGCGCGCGAGAAACTGCGGCTGGTCGTGACACGGAACGCCGCCGACAGGCTAGGCGAAGCCGTCGCCAACTCGGGTCTGACCCCTGAAATCGCTGATCCGCGCAAGTTTCCCGCACCGCTCGATCCCGGCTCGGTTCATCAGGGCGCGGCGTTGGAAGTGATGCCGCTGGACTGGGGCACGCTCGACGCGCTGGCAACAACAGGCGAGGGCCGGGCGCTTGTGCTTTGTCTTGACCGCGTGACCGATCCTCACAATGTCGGCGCGATCCTGCGCTCCGCCGAGGTTTTCGGCGCACGGGCCGTCATCGCGCCCGCCCGCCATGCTGCGCCGGAAACCGGCGCGCTCGCGAAGTCCGCTTCGGGCGCGCTTGAACGTCAGCCGTATCTGCGGGTCAAGAACCTGTCCGGCGCGATGGAAAGCCTGCGAAACATGGGCTTTTCCCTGATCGGTCTGGACGGCGACGCAGACACCACGATCGACGCTGCATTGGCAAAGTTTTCCGACCGACCGGTCGCGCTTGTCCTTGGCGCCGAGGGTCCGGGGTTGCGGGACAAGACCAAGGAGACCTGCGATCTTCTGGCGCGAATCCCGTTCGCCGACGCGTTCGGATCGCTCAATGTCTCGAACGCCGCCGCCATCGCCCTATATGCCGCGCATCGCGCTTGACGGAGGGTTGATGTCGAACGGAACGAAAATCGCCACCTGCTGTTATTGCGGAACCCGTGCGGCGCTGATCCTGCGCGGTAGAGACCGGCATGAGCTGGCTTGTGCAAATTGCGGCGCACCACTCCACGATCTGAAGATGTTGCGCAGCGATGCCATCAGCGACCGAAACCGCGTGCGACCTGTTGCCGAACGGGACCGGCGTGGCGTCCGAAAATCGCGCAAAATCACAAAGCCGCGCAAATACCGATCGCGCAAAAGCCTCTCGCGTCGCTTCATGGAAGAAGTGTTCGACAGGGTCGAGGATGTGTTCGAGGAAATCTTCGACTGAGCATGCCGTGCAGACGTGACTTGCGACAACTGTAACAATTGTCACGCGAATTGAGCGGGCCATCACACAGCGTTGAGGCCCCCTATCTTCGCCCCGATTCCTGCGCCATCTTGGTCTCAGACATCATACATCCATGGAGACCGCCATGATCAGCCGCCGCCACGTCCTCGCCGCCGCCGCAACATTGCCGCTCGTTCGAATCCTCAGCGCACCCGCGTGGGCCGCGACCGATCCGGTCTTTTCTACGAATGGAATTGCCATCCACGGCTATGACCCCGTTGCGTACTTCACCGAGGGAAAACCGGTCGAAGGCTCGCCCGAATTCATATCTGACTGGCAGGGCGCAGAATTGCGGTTTGCCAGCGCCGACAATAAAGCGACGTTTGATTCTGATCCTGACGCCTTTGCACCGAAATACGGCGGCTACTGCGCCTATGCCGTGTCCAAGGGCGCGACCGCGACGACCGACCCATTCGCCTGGTCGATCCACGAAAACAGGCTTTATCTCAATTTTTCAACCGGGGTTCGCGATATCTGGCGACAGGACATACCGGGAAACATCGCGGCGGCAGACGCAAACTGGCCCGGTGTGCTCAACGCCTGAGGTGATCACAAATTTGCGACACCTCTTTGCAGAATGCCACCGCGACCCCATCTTTAGGTCATGGCCCGGGTTCGGAACACCCGGTGCCATTTCACTGTCCCTCGTTCCGTGACTGACGCCCGGGCATTTGCATCGGGCGTCCTTTTTTTGAAGGGGCCGCTCGCGTTATGACTCCGTCAGACGAACAAATGGCACGTATCCTGCTTCAGACCCGCACCATCGCGATGGTCGGCGCGTCGATAAAGCCTGACCGCCCGAGTTTTCGGGTCGGAACGTATTTGGACGATGTGGGATATCGGGTTTTTCCCGTCAATCCCGGTCATTCTGGCAAGGAATTGTTCGGTGAAACGGTGGCCGCGCACCTGTCGGAAATCGAAGAACCTGTCGACATGCTGAATATCTTCCGCCGCCCCGATCAGGTTCTGCCGATGGTCGAGGCGGCGATTTCTGCTTTGCCGGGACTGAAATTCGTGTGGATGCAACTTGGCATTCGTAACGACGCTGCCCGCATTCTCGCAAGGGCGCACGGTTTGGACGTGATCGAGGACAAATGCCTTTTGATCGAACACAAGCGCCTGATTTCGCGTGAACTTGCCGTCTAGCGGGACGCCTTTTCGGCAATCCCCGACGTACCCTCGCGACGTTCCAACTCGCTCAACACATCGTCGAGCGTCAGATCGCGCGACGCCAGCATGACCAGCAGATGATAGAGCACGTCGGCGGCTTCGGCGGTGAGCCGGTCGCGATCCCCGCGCACGGCTTCGATGACGGCCTCAATGGCTTCCTCGCCGAATTTCTCCGCCGCCTTCTCGGGCCCGGCCGACAACAGTTTCGCCGTCCACGATGTGCCGGGATCCGCGCCCTTGCGCGCGGCGATAGTCCGGGCCAGACGATCGAGCGCGTTCATGCCAGCCTCATAGGTATGCCGGCCGCAGCCATATGTGCCTTGGCCTGACCGATGGTGAAATCGCCGAAGTGAAATATCGACGCTGCTAGAACCGCGCTGGCATGACCCTCGCGCACGCCTTCGACCAGATGATCCAGCGTCCCGACACCGCCCGACGCGATCACCGGCACCGACACCGCATCCGAAATCGCGCGGGTGAGCGGCAGATTGAAGCCCGCCCGCGTCCCGTCGCGGTCCATCGAGGTCAACAGAATCTCGCCCGCGCCCTTTGCCACCACTGTCCTTGCAAACTCCACTGCGTCGATCCCCGTCGGTTTGCGCCCGCCATGCGTGAAGATCTCCCAGCGACCCGGCGAAACCGTCTTGGCGTCGATCGCCACGACAATGCATTGGCTGCCGAAGTGGTCAGCGGCCCGCGCAACGACGTCGGGATCGGCAACCGCGGCAGAATTGAAACTTACCTTGTCGGCCCCGGCCAGAAGCAACGCGCGCACATCGTCCACCGTCCTGACACCGCCGCCCACCGTCAACGGCATGAAGCAATGCTCTGCCGTGCGCCGAGCCAGATCGTGCATCGTGCCGCGGTTCTCGTGGGTCGCGTTGATGTCCAGAAAGCAAAGCTCGTCGGCCCCGGCGGCATCATAGGCGATCGCCGCCGCGACTGGATCGCCCGCGTCGATGAGATCGACGAAGTTCACGCCCTTGACGACGCGCCCGTCGGCGACGTCCAGACAGGGGATGATGCGGGTCTTCAGCATGGGCACTTGGTAACGGCAAGTTGCTGCCAGTTCCAGATCTCTCGGGACCTTTCGGCCCGACGGCGCGTTTGAAGGGCAGAACCGCAAAGGAGACCGAAATGATCCGCAACCTAACACTCAGTGCTGCCCTCGCACTCGCCGCAGTACCGGCAATGGCCGACATCGTCCGTGTCGAAGCAACGGGCGATTTGATGGAAGTCATGCACGAACTGGAACTTGCCGTCTCGGAGGCAGGCGCAACGATTTTCGCGCGCGTGCCACATTCAGAGGGCGCAAAGAGCGTCGACATGCAACTGAACGACGCCGAATTGCTGATCTTCGGCAATCCTCAGCTTGGAACGCCGGCTTTGCAGCAGGACATCCTGGCCGGTCTCGTTTTGCCGCTGAGGATGCTTGTCTACACCGACAACGACGGCCAGACTTGGATCGCCTACGAGGAGGTCGAGGATATGTTCGAGGACTTTGATATCGACGATGATTCCGAGTTCGTCGAAAAGATGGAAACCGCGCTGGCGAACTTCGCGAGAGCAGCGGCGGATTGAACCGCAAACGGCGTTTCGGGACGAGATTCAGTCCCGAAGCGCCGCCAGCGCCGCGCCAAGATCAATTGCCCCGTCATAGAGCGCCCGTCCCGAAATCGCCCCCGCGATAACACCGGTGTCGCGCAAGGCGACAAGGTCGGCCATCGACGACACACCGCCCGATGCGATCACCGGGACCTCGACAGCGCGGGCCAGAGCCTCGGTCGCAGCGACGTTCGGCCCACCCATGGCGCCGTCTCTGTCAATGTCGGTATAAATGATTGCCGCGATGCCAGCGTCCTCGAACGCGCGGGCCAGATCTACTACCAGCATGTCGGTCTCTTGTGCCCAGCCACGCGTCGCGACAAGTCCGCCGCGCGCGTCCAATCCGACGGCGATGCGTCCCGGAAAGGCGCGTGCGGCTTCGCGCACAAGGTCGGGGTTCTCGACCGCGACGGTGCCCAGGATGACCCGCGACAGCCCTTTTTCCAGCCACGCCTCGATTGTCGCCATATCGCGGATGCCGCCGCCAAGCTGCGCCGCGACCGTGATCCGCGCCAATATCGCTTCGACCGCGCTGCCGTTCACGGGACGCCCGGCAAACGCGCCGTTCAGATCGACAAGATGCACCCACTCCGCGCCCGCCGCCTCAAATGCGGCTGCCTGGCTTGCGGGATCGTCATTGAACACCGTCGCCTCCGACATCTCGCCCTTCAGCAACCGGACGCATTGACCGTCTTTGAGATCAATCGCTGGATAGAGGATCATGGCGTCGGGTTCCTTTTTGTCGCGCGCCACTCATGCCCAAGCGCGGCGGCAGGGGCAAGGGGAGCGCGCCGTCGCTCTGGACCCAACGTCACGCTTGCGAAGTAGTGTGCGAGCGTTAATTGATCGCGCCGAATTAAGGGAGGACGACCATGAAATTCAAGATGACACTCGCGGCTCTCGCCGTTGCGCTTGCAACGCCAGCACTTGCCGCCGATCCGGTTCTCGGGACCTACAAGACCCAACCGGGCGACGATGGCAAGTTCGGCTATGTCGAATTGTACGACTGCGATGGCGCGATTTGCGGCGTGATCCGGCGCGCTTTCGACCCATCGGGCGCTGAAGTCCCGTCCAAGAACATCGGCAAGCGGATGCTCTGGGACATGAAAGCGGAGGGTTCCGGCAGCTATAGCGGTGGCAAGATCTGGGCCCCGGACCGTGACAAGACGTA
>JBBKWG010000265.1:0-7402 GCA_037968835.1 Paracoccaceae bacterium | reverse complement strand
TTGCCGTGGCCGATCGTGCCAAGTAGCGAAAAACCAAGCGTGTTGGTCCACATATCGAAGCCGCCAAGCGTGAGCGACGTCCAGAGGCCGCGCTTTGACCACAGTGGTTTGACGTTCCGCACCTTTTTCAGGTCCTGCCCGACCGGGCCATCCTTCAACTCGCCTGAGTATCCTTCCAACGTGTCGCCCGAGCGGCCCTGCTGGATGGCCTTAAACGCATGCTCCGCCGCCGCCTTGCCCGACAGCATGGCGTTATGGTTGCCCTTGATGCGCGGCACATTGACCAGCCCGACCGAACAGCCGAGCAGCGCGCCACCGGGGAACGCCGCCTCAGGCATCGACTGATAGCCGCCTTCGGTGATGGCGCGGGCACCATAGGCGACGCGTTTGCCGCCTTCGAGGAGTTTGGCAATCATCGGGTGATGTTTGAAGCGCTGGAACTCCATGTAGGGATAGAGATACGGGTTCTCGTAGTTCAGGTGGACGACGAACCCGACGTAGACCTGATTATTTTCAAGGTGATAGATGAAGCTACCGCCACCGGCGTTCTTACCAAGCGGCCAGCCCATTGTGTGCGTAACGGTCCCGGGCTTGTGTTTCTCGGGCGCGATCTCCCAGATTTCCTTCATCCCGAGGCCATATTTTTGTGGCTCGGCATTCTTGTCGAGTTCGTATTTCGCGATGACCTGTTTTGACAGCGAGCCGCGAACGCCCTCGCCAAGAAAAACGTACTTGCCCAGAAGTTGCATCCCGGGTTCGTAGTTCGGACCCGGCGTGCCGTCGGCGGCCTTGCCCATCTCGCCCGCGACGACGCCCCGAACTTCGTCGTTTTCACCGTAAATCAGTTCCGATGCCGCGAAACCCGGGAAAATCTCGACACCGAGTTCCTCGGCCTGTTCGGCCATCCAGCGGCAGACGTTTCCCATGGAGACGACGTAGTTGCCGTGGTTGTTCATAAGGGGCGGCATCGGCCAGTTCGGAATCCTGACCTTGCCGGCTTCGCCCAGCAGATAAAAATTGTCTTCGACGACCGGCACGTTCAGCGGCGCACCCTTGGTCTTCCAATCGGGGATCAACGCGTCAAGACCGACCGGATCAAGAACCGCACCCGACAGGATGTGCGCGCCGACCTCTGACCCCTTTTCCAGAACGACGACGCTCAGATCGGAATCGAGCTGTTTCAGACGGATCGCTGCGGACAGACCCGCTGGCCCGGCACCCACGATCACGACGTCATATTCCATGCTTTCGCGCTCGATCTCGGCCATATCGTTCCTCATTTTCGGTCGTACCCGGTTCGGGTTCTTGCCTAGCCGCGAACCGCATCGTTGGTCAATTGCAACGGAACGTTAAAGGTATGGTAGCGTTGTTCCGATGCTGGACGGCTCTCTTGACTCTCCCCTGCCCGAAAGCGTTAGAACGCATAGACTCATATTTCACGAACGTTGGTTTTCATGGACAAGATACCGCTTACACGCGCGGGCCATACTGCGCTCAATGATGAATTGAAATTGCTCAAGTCCGTCGAGCGCCCGGCAGTCATCCGCGCGATTGCCGAGGCACGCGAACATGGCGACCTGAGCGAGAACGCCGAATATCATGCCGCGCGCGAGAAGCAGAGCTTCATCGAGGGGCGCGTCAAAGAACTGGAAGGCATTCTGGGACTGGCCGATATCATCGACACATCCAGACTGTCGGGAACGGTCAAATTCGGCGCGATAGTCACGCTGGTGGACGAGGACACCGACGAGGAAAAGACCTATCAGATCGTCGGTGAACCCGAGGCGGATATCGAGTCCGGCAAGCTGAACATCAAATCGCCGCTGGCCCGGGCCTTGATCGGCAAGGACGAAGGCGACAGCGTCGAAGTACGCACCCCCGGCGGTGATCGCGCTTATGAAATTCTGAAAATCGTCTTCTCCTGAACCGAGACCCATCCACCCATGTCCGACAGCCGCCCCAAGCCACCGGTCGATTTAGGAATCTACAGCCGGGTCACCGCCAGCGATGGACTTGATCCCGCCGACAAGATCGCCATTGGCGTGTCCGCCATTTGGATAGTTCTGTGCGTCATGTTCCTGAGCTTCGTCGGTCTGGGTGATGCGCCGGGACTTGGTCCGCTCAGGTTTCTGATCGTGATCCTTGCAATCCTTCTGCCGGTCGCCCTTGTGTGGATCGCCGCGATTGCCACCAAGAGCGCCCGTATCGTGCGCGAGGAAAGCGAACGGCTTCAGGCGTCCATGGATGCGATGCGGCAGATTTACATTACGCAGGCCCAGATGGCCGCGACGACTATGGGGCCGAATGTCGAGCGCAAGATCGACGAGATCGTGAAGGGTCAGAAGCGCGCTGAATCCGCCCTCGCCAGTTTCGTTTCGACCCGTCCTGCCCACGAACCGTCCCGCACGCGTCCAGTAGCCAGTTCCGCGCCGCAAACCGTGTCGCAGGCGGAACATCAACCCGACCTGGCACTCGGCACACCGGCTGAGGCACTGGGAACCCCGGTATCGACCGAAGACTTCATCGTCGCGATGAATTTCCCCGAGACAGCCGACGACCGCGCCGGGTTCGAATCCCTGCGCCGTGCTCTGGCGGACCGCCGGGCGGCGCGTCTGATCCAGGCCAGCCAGGACGTTTTGACGTTGCTCAGTCAGGACGGCATTTACATGGACGACCTGTCGCCCGACCGCGCGCGGCCCGAGATCTGGCGGCGGTTTGCCGGTGGCGAGCGTGGCCGAACGATTGCGGGACTTGGCGGCATCCGCGACCGATCCTCGCTGGCACTCACCTCGGCGCGGTTGCGGCGGGAATCGATCTTTCGCGATGCGGCGCACCATTTCCTGCGCACCTTCGACCAGACGTTTGCGCAGATCGCCGGTGATCTGACCGATCAGGAGATCGTTGAACTGTCTGAAACGCGCACGGCGCGGGCGTTCATGCTGCTGGGACGGGTCGCCGGTATATTCGACTGAGACACCCGCGTCAGAACAGGAACAGTTCTTCCTCGTCCTCGTCCTCGTGGAAGCCGTGGTCGTGGTCAAGGTTGTCGACTTCGAGTGGCGGCAAGAGGTCGCTCAGAAGTACGCCGGCATCATTCCCGGCATTGCTGTCCGCGAAAGTGTCGCTCGGATCTTCGGGATCTTCGTCCGGGACGTTCCCGGCTGCCAGTGCGACAACCGCGCCGCCACCACCACCGAATATCATCGCCACGACAGCCGCGAGCAAGCCGACGATCATACCGATCGCGCCTCCGCCACCGCTATCGCCGCCACTATCACTGGTGGGCTCGGTTGGTTCGCGTGGCGTTTCTTCTTCGGGCGGGGTTTCATCGGTCGGCGGCAGAGGTGTTGGCGGCGACTCCGATTCGCCCGTGCCGTAAAGTATCTGCGCGCCGAGGATATCGCCGTCGCCTAGCACGTCGACCGAGATGACCGGGTTCATGATTTCGCTGGAATCGTTGACATGGCCCAGGCCGAGTACGTGTCCAATCTCGTGCAGCGCGACAGAGTGGAAATTCGTCCCGCCACTGCCGTCGGGCGACCATGTGAGAGCATCGCTGAAAGTGATCGTTCCCGAGAAAATGCTGCTCAGGCCCGGATTACCGTCGAAACTATAGCTGGCGAAACCGGCGGAGCCGTCGGTGTCCCCGGTCAAAACCCGCACATCGGCGGACGAATAATTGCTGGTGTACTCGAAATTTATGGAGGCAACTTCCTCCCAGGCATCAAAGGCCGAAGCCAGCGTGTCGGTAATCAAATCTGGATTGCCGCCGGTGTATTTCAACCCGTCCAGAACGTCCTCCGACCAGTAGATCGTGCCGCTCGGAGTGCCCAATGTGGGTTCGCCCCACTTTATGTCGCCAACGTTGTAACTCACTGCCTGTCCGCCTTGATCGCCCCGTCATCGCCTTCATCGGCGCTTATAAAGCTTGGTAGTCGGCGAATTGAGACAAAACAATGGCAGAAATACGACGGGCGGATATGTGCGTATCGCAAGAAAAAGGGCAGACTTTGCGGCCTGCCCTTTCCGGATAGCGGTGTAGCGCCGACTTAGTTGCCGGTTGCCGACATGATGTCGACAGTTACGCCGGGACCCATGGTCGAACTAAGCGCGACCTTTTTCATGTAGGTGCCTTTCGAGCCTGACGGCTTGGCTTTGTTAACGGCATCGACAAAGGCGAGAATGTTCTCGACCAGTTGCTTTTCGTCGAACGAAGCCTTGCCGACTCCAGCGTGAACGACGCCGGCTTTCTCGGCCTTGAAGGTAACCTGACCGCCTTTTGCAGCTTCGACGGCTTCCTTGATGTCCATCGTCACCGTGCCGACACGCGGGTTCGGCATCAGGTTGCGAGGTCCGAGGACTTTGCCCAGACGACCAACGATCGGCATCATGTCAGGAGTTGCAATGCAACGATCGAAGTCGATCTTGCCGCTTTGAACGGTTTCCATGAGGTCCTCGGCGCCGACGATATCCGCGCCAGCCTTCTCGGCCTCTTCCGCTTTCGCGCCACGGGCAAAAACCGCCACGCGTACAGTCTTGCCGGTGCCATTTGGAAGCGTGACCGAACCACGGACCATCTGGTCAGCGTGGCGCGGGTCAACGCCCAGGTTCATCGCAATTTCGACGGTCTCGTCGAATTTGGCGTTGGCGTTGGCCTTAATAAGTTTGACTGCCTCGGCGACGGAAACTTTCTCGTTTCCGGCGAAGGCTTCGCGTGCGCTGCGAGCGCGTTTTCCTAGCTTTGCCATGATTTACCCTTTCACCTCGATACCCATCGACCGCGCAGAGCCGAGGATGATTTTCATCGCCTGTTCGACGGTGTTGGCGTTCAGGTCCTTCATTTTGGCTTCGGCGATCTCGCGAAGCTGCTTGGTGGTGACGCTGCCGACCATCTCGCGCGAGGGGGTCTTTGCGCCGGATTTCACCTTGGCGGCTTTCTTGAGGAAATACGACGCTGGTGGCGTCTTGATTTCCATCGAGAACGACTTGTCCTGATAATAGGTGATCACGGTCGGGCACGGCGCACCGGGCTCCATTTCCTGCGTGCGGGCATTGAACGACTTGCAGAATTCCATGATGTTGATTCCGCGCTGACCGAGTGCTGGTCCGACCGGCGGCGACGGGTTTGCTTGTCCGGCTTTCACTTGGAGCTTCAGGTGCCCCATAACTTTCTTGGCCATTGGCCATCTCCTTTTCTCAACTCCCTCGGGACGCGTCCCTCGGGATCAGGTTGATGTGGTCCGGTCCGACGATCGCGACCGCCTCGCCTCCCACACGAATGACCGCCCGAAGGCGGCCGTCACTCAGCCCTGCTTGGAGACCTGAGTGAATTCCAGTTCGACCGGGGTTGCCCGGCCAAAGATCGAAACCGTCACCTTCAGGCGCTGGTTGTCTTCGTCGACTTCCTCGACCATGCCGTCGAAATCCTCGAACGGGCCGTCGTTGACCTTGACCTTTTCGCCGACATCGAACGAGATCAGCGTGCGCGGAGCGGCCTCGCCTTCCTCGACGCGGCCAAGGATCGACTGAACCTCGGCGTCGCGCATCGGCATCGGTCGGCCCTGCGGCCCCAGAAAGCCGGTGACGCGGTTGATCGAGTTGATCAGGTGATAGCCTTCATCCGTCATTTCCATGTGCACCAGCACATAGCCGGGCATGAACCGACGCTCTGCAGTCACTTTCTTGCCGCGACGAATTTCGATCACTTCTTCGGTCGGAACCAGCACTTCGTCGATCTGATCTTCCAGACTCGCGTCCGAAACGGAGTGGCGAATCTGCTCGGCGATCTTCTTTTCGAAGTTCGAGAGCACGCTCACCGAATACCAGCGTTTCGCCATCTGTCTGTCCGTCCTTGTTTCGTCTGTCCGGTAGTCCCGGAAATAAAAGCGGCGTGCAACTTTATCGCTGCACGCCCTTCGTTGACGCGCAGATACACCGGTCAGCCTACAGTTTCAAGACCCCAGGCATAGGTTCTTGGCGGGCTTTTCAATTGCCCCGGCCGACGTCAGCCAAACAATGTCAGGACGCCCTGAAGACCCTGGCGAATCAAAAAATCGACGAGGAAAAAGAATGCCGCCGTCACCATGGACAGAACAAATACCATGACCGATGTCAGCACGACCTCGCGGCGAGCCGGCCAGACGACCTTCGCAATTTCCGCGCGGACCTGCTGAATGAACGTAAGCGGGTTGGTGATGGCCATTTTCATTCCTCATATGAACGCTGCGCAGATACGCGCTTCGCGGAACCGTTTCAACCCTGACTGACGGCCTTCTCAAGCGCATCGACATCACCACTGCAGATTTCGGCCTCGTGAGGAGAGGATGCGGTCGATCGGCCAGTCCCACCATGCAAGCGTCAAAAGCCGGGCGATCTGGTCAGGCAGGAAGCGGCCTTGTCTACTGAATATGCGTTCTCGCGGGTTCAGTAAGCGGAGTTGTCCGTGGATCCAGCCTCCATTCGACGGGCCTGGCAGGGGCGGAGGGACTCGAACCCACGACCTACGGTTTTGGAGTCCGAGCCGTTCCGTTGCAAACAAACGGTTTTCTCCCCAACCGGGCTTGAATCGGCCCTTTATACGTCAATGGGTTAGGTGAAAATCGCCAACTGGCGGAGTGGTCACTTCTATCTCCGCAAAACAAAAAACGCCCCCGCCGGAACCAACGGCGAGGGGCTCGAATTGCATCAGGTTTGAAGAAGAGGATGCGGTATATGGATACCCCAAACGACACCACGGCACAAGACAATCTGCGGGCGGCACTGGACCGTCTCGTCCCGGTCACGTTCTTCGATAATCGCAAGGCGCAGCGGTCCGAAGAGGAAGAGGTCTCCATGCGCCAGCTGTCCGCAGAATCCGTATTACCGACGACGACAGTCCGCTACGCAGATGGGGACGGAATAAACCTCGGCGATGCGAAAAACAAGGAAGAGAGCTTCCGGAAATACGCGACTTCTCTAGCAAAACCGCTCGTCACCCGCGAGACCTTCGCCCAGTATAAATCCACCGCTTCGTCTACCCTGAGTAACGCGAGCCTCCGGGTCGTTTGGCTACCCCACAGGTCTCTCAACAACAGCGTTTAGCTGAATGAATTAACGTGGGGTTACGATGTCTAACCACGACAAGTTGACTATACATTATTCTACCGGAACAGGTCTCAGTTTCGGGAGAGCGAAAAACCAAACAAGTAATTATAAGCAATTCAAAGACAGGTTTCGGAAACCTTTAATTACTACCGAAAGGTTTTCACAATACCTAAATCTCCCCGACAAACAGCAAGTCGAACTCAAGGCCCAAAACGGGTGGTTCTATCGCACACAGGTATCGGGTAAAAGACGCAACCGCCGATCCGGCCTCCCGACCGACATCATCACCCTCGACTTTGACTACGCCACCCCCACATTC
>JBBKWG010000264.1:0-20274 GCA_037968835.1 Paracoccaceae bacterium | reverse complement strand
GTCGGCCAGAATTCGACGACGGTTTTCGGCTGGATGGATTCGGTTCGCGCATCGACGGACACGTGCCATCCATCCGACTCCGCCGACACCCGGCCGCTGGCCCGCACCGGCGTTCCGGCGTTGTCCAATGCGATCTGCGGAATCTCGACTGAAAATGGCGCCAGTCGCAGTCGCATATCCGCTCGCACATCGCTGAGAGCAACCGGCCCTTCAAAGAATCCGCCGCCATCGAATTTCGCTTCCGACACGACGAATTGACCGAGATAGGCCGCCGGCCATCCGCCAGTCGTCTCGCTCAGATAAGTGTGGCCCGACGCCAGAATCCGCCCTTCGTCGGCACTGACCGCGATCTCGGTGAAATCAATGCGCTGTCGTGTGGGGTCGAAGCTGAAATATGCACGGGCATCGTCAAAGCTCACCGGATCGGTCGCCTCGGTCGGGCGCAGAACACCGCCCGCGATGTCCAGCGTTCCGGCCAGCGACGACAAACCGCCCGCGTTGTCCAACGACGCGCGGACGGATCCCGAAATGGGAGCGTCGAGCACGCCAAGCCAGGCCAACGCAGGGGTCTGCACGGCAATGTCAGAGGCGGGCACGTCCGTCATGGCGACGCCGATCGACGTCGAACGGGTCGCCTGCGCATATGTTAGAGAAAACTGAACGGATGCCAGATCGTCGGTCCCGTTGAAGACGTCTGACGTGAGCGAGATCGACAATCCGTCATTTGTCCGGCGAAGCGTCAGTGACGCGTTGGTCGCCTGCCAGATTTGGCCTGAACGTGCGTCTTCAAGCGACAGCACCACCCCGGTCGCGAGGATCTCGCGTATGGACGACAACGGCTCGACTGCCAGAGCGGCGTCGAGGCTTTTCAGAATTGCGGCAAAGCTGAGACCGCCTTGGGTCGGCGCGCCGGCCTGCAACGCAAAACTGCCGTCGGCGTTGCGCCGGAGCGTGATCTGGGCCCCGCTCAGTACGATGCTCGACGCGGCAAGGTTTCCGCTGAAAAGCGCGCCGGGTGAAAGTCTGGTCCGCAAGGCATTGAGTTCGGCAACGCCGCCGCCCGCCGCATCGCCGATCCGCACGTTTTTCAGGATAACCTGTGGCACGCCGTCGCGACCGATCATCATCTCGGCACCACCGATCCCGATGCGACCTTCGGGCAATCGCTCGCTGATTGAATTCTCGAGTCTCGCCAGCATCCACGCCGGGGCTGGCACGGACTGACCTGATAGCGACAATGCAGCGAAACTCAGGATGACTGCTGCAAGCGTCAGACTCGACAACATGCCAAGTCCGATCCGGCCGTGACGAATCCGTCGCGGAAGTGGCCGGTCGTTGCCGGTATCGCTCTTGCCTGCCATCGCTCTTTTAAGCGCCCTTCCTCATCCGGGGTTTATTCTCTGCCGATTAGCCCTAAAACCCAACAAGCATTTATGCCGCACGTCAGCAACGGAGCCGCCCAATGAGTCTTGAAGGCAAAACAGCCCCCGATTTCGCCCTTCCGCGCGACGGTGGGGGCGAGATCATATTGTCGGCCCTGCGCCCTTCGAAAGTTGTTCTATACTTTTACCCAAAGGACGACACCTCGGGTTGCACGAAAGAAGCGCTATCCTTCACAGAGGCGAAAGACGCATTCGCGCGCGCCGGGGCGGTTATTGTCGGCGTTTCCAAGG
Organism: Paracoccaceae bacterium; assembly: GCA_037968835.1. Lineage (GTDB taxonomy): Bacteria > Pseudomonadota > Alphaproteobacteria > Rhodobacterales > Rhodobacteraceae > JBBKWG01. The sequence continues at coordinate 18,601 of JBBKWG010000264.1, read as the reverse complement.
ACCCCGTCGCCAAGCATGACAAGTTCGTCGCCAAGTACGATCTTAGCGTCATCTTGGCCTCGGACGCAGATAGCGATGTCTGCGAACGCTATGGCACATGGGTCGAGAAAAGCATGTACGGCAAGAAATACATGGGCATAGACCGCGCAACATTCCTGATCGGATTGGACGGAACGGTCTTGCGGGAATGGCGCAAGGTGAAAGTGCCCGGTCACGTCGCGTCGGTTCTGGAAGCGACGCAAGGCGCATGAAAACACTCTGCGAAATGGCGGTCGAGGTGCTTGGGACTTCCGACGGACGCGCCAAGACCGCCCTTAGTCGCGCCCATGCAGCCAGGTGGGCTTCGACAAGGGCTGACGGCGATAATATCGACGTGGGGACAGCGACGCCGCCAGACTATCCTTCGCGACCCGACAAGCCGGAACTGCTTTCTCCGCGCGACGTGCCGCGTCGGCGACCGGGTACGACCGATGGCCGCGTCGCGCTTCTCCATGCAGTCGCGCATATCGAACTCAATGCTGTCGACCTGCACTGGGACCTGATCGCCCGTTTTGCCCACGTCCCGATGCCCCCCGGATTCTATGACGACTGGGTCAAGGCAGCCGACGAAGAATCAAAACATTTCAACCTCATGAGCGATTGTCTTGAAGCGAGCGGCAGCCATTACGGGGCGTTGCCCGCGCATGCGGGTATGTGGCGCGCAGCCGAGGATACTTCCGAGGACTTCATGGGACGTCTCGCCGTCGTTCCTATGGTTCTGGAGGCCCGCGGACTGGACGTTACACCCGGTATGATCGAGGTGTTCCGCAAGGCCGATGATCCCCGCGCGGTTGCGGCGCTTGAAACGATCTACGCCGAGGAAGTCGCCCACGTTGCCTATGGATCGAAATGGTTTCACTTCCTTTGCGGGCGCGACAACCTTGATCCTAAACCGCTTTTCCACGCTCTTGTGCGCCGCTATTTCCACGGCGCGCTGAAACCACCCTTCAACGAAGAAAAGCGCGCCGAAGCCGGTCTGCCACCGGACTTTTACTGGCCCCTGACAGACGACGTCTGACGCCTGTGGATAATTGGCGGAAATCCGCCCAAACCTATGGAAATTCGGCCAATTTCGCCACAATTCAATCCATCAGGTTGCCTGAAAAAGCGCGATTGGCTAACAGGGCATGTGCACGGTGCCTCGGGACAGGAGCGCGCAGCACCAAACGGGACAAACAACGGGACAGTGTACGTGCGTCAAAACTTCGCGACAAAATTGCGTGCGTCATTTGAACGCACATTTCCCGAACAGCGCTTATTTCTTCGTTCCGATACCGAAACCCGTTTCATCCGCTTAAGTCCGATGACCCAATTCGTGGGTCTGACCGGCAGCGCACTTCTGATCGGCTGGACGATCATCTCGTCCGCGATTCTACTGATGCACAGTCTCGGCGCGGGTGATCTGCGCCAGCAGGCCCTGCGCGATCAGACAATTTACGAGGGACGACTGAACGACCTTGCGGCAGAACGCGATCAGCGCGCGATGGAAGCATCCGACGCGCAGCAGCGCTTCTCGATCGCATTGTCGGAAGTGTCGGCCATGCAGTCGCGACTGCTTTCGTCCGAGGATCGGCGTCGCGAATTGGAAACCGGCATCGACGTCATTCAGACCACGCTTCGCGACACCATGCAGGAGCGCGACACAGTTCGCGGACAAAGCGATACCCTGCTTGCCCGGCTGGCAGAATCCGAAGCGACCAGCCCCGACACATCCCGCATGGCCGATATCGCGACGACGCTGGATTTCGTCACCGCAGCTCTGTCGGATGTCTCCAGCGAGCGCGACGAAATGCAGACGTTCGTCTCCGATGCGGAAATCCAGCTGGACCGCGTCGCGATGGATTCCCGTCTTGAGGCCGAACGCAACGAACGCATCTTCACTCAGATCGAAGACGCCGTGGCGACCTCGCTTGAACCGATCGACGAGATGTTTTCAAGCGTCGGGCTTCCAACCGACAGTATCATTGAGCAGATCCGCCGTTCCTATTCCGGTCAGGGTGGGCCGCTGACACCACTCAATTTCTCGACCTCCGGCGATCAGGAAATCGACCCGCTTACGATGCGCGCGAACGAGGTTCTGCTGCGTCTGGATGAACTGAACCTTTATCGGATCGCTGCTGAAAAGACGCCGTTCGCGATGCCGCTGAAGGGCGCCTATCGGTTCACAAGCGGCTTTGGTCGCCGGTGGGGGCGCGCGCACGAGGGTTCCGATTTCGCCGGTGCGACCGGGACGCCGATCTATACCACCGGCGATGGCGTCGTCACGTTTGCCGCTCGATCAAGCGGCTACGGGAACCTCGTGAAGATCAAACACGCCTTCGGTTTCGAGACACGATACGCGCACATGTCGAAAATCCGGGTCACGGAGGGCCAAAGGGTCTCGCGCGGCGAAAGGATCGGTGATATGGGAAACACTGGCCGGTCGACCGGAACTCACCTTCACTACGAGGTGCGCGTCGACGGGAAAGCCGTCAACCCGATGACCTATATCAAGGCTGCGAGAGATGTTTTCTAAGAGCAAAATCAACGAGCCAGGGCCCAAACAGGGCGCAGAGGCAGAGACTGCGAAGGCACCAGACATGAACCAACCCAAATCCGGCAACGATTTCACCCCCACCACGCCCAAGGCAAAGCCGCCAGCGTCGGTGCTGTCTGCTGATCTGAATATCACCGGCAACATCAAGACAACCGGCGATATCAACATCGAAGGCACAGTAGAAGGTGACATCCGCGCCCATTTGCTGACAGTCGGCGAGGGTGCCACCGTCAAGGGCGAGTGCATTGCCGATGATGTCGTGGTGAACGGCCGTGTCGTCGGCAAGGTACGCGGGCTGAAAGTTCGCCTGACCTCGACTGCGCGAGTTGAAGGCGACATCATCCACAAGACAATCGCGATCGAATCCGGCGCGCATTTCGAAGGGTCGGTCCAGCGTCAGGAAGACCCGCTGAGCGGCAACAAGGGCGCGCCCCTCAATCCCGGTGCTCCGAAACCGGCTGAAGCCAAAAGCTGATTTTCTCGAAGCCGTTCGAGACTCAAGGGCGTCGCGCATCCGCGGCGCCCTTTTCAGTTCGCAAGCGGATGATAAAGTGCACGGCGGTAAATGTGCCACGTCGAATGCCCAAGCACAGGGAGGACGACGAATAGCCCGAGAAACACCGGGAACATCGCCAGAAACACCGACGCGGCAATGACGACTGCCCAGACCCCCATGACGGTCTTGTTCGCCGCGACGGTCCGCAGGCTGATCAGCATGGCCGTCACAAAGTCGATCTCTCTGTCGACCAGCAGTGGCAGGGACACGACCGTCAGACCAAACGTCAGAAATGCCACGCCCGCTCCGACGACCGCCTGAAACGCCAGCATCGTGATACCTCTTGGCGTCCAGAGCACCTCCCACGACGTGCTGATGTTGGTAAGGTTCGACGTTCCCATGAACGCGGCGAAGGTCATGTGGGCGAAGAAGCTCCAGAACAGGAAGATCAGAAGCAGCAGAACGCCGATCCAGGGCAGTTGGCGTCGACGTTCCTGCCAAACAACGCCAATCACGTCCCTCCAGAGCAATGGCTCGTCCGCCTCGATCCGGCGACTGACTTCGTAAAGGCCCACCGCGGCGAACGGCGCAACCAGCGGGAAGCCCAGCGAAAGTGCCAGCGTCCACACGAACGTGCCCGCGCCAATCCACAGCAGAAAAAGCCCGCCGACGACATAGACCGCGCTGAACGCCAGACCGAAAAGCGGCGCTGTGCGGAAATCCCACAGTCCGTCTTTCAGGGCGCTCCACAGTTCATGCAGCGTCATGTGACCGACTTCAGGCGTCGGCGATGGCTTCGCGACGTGTTCTTTCAAAGGAAACTCCTGTTGACCACAACCTGAAGCCATTGCTTTGGACCGGCTTTGACTTGCGTCAACAAGATCAAAAGCCATTGGAATGCGTTGATCGACCCCAATTGAATTATTGACAGCATTCCTCACCGGCTTGAATCGGCGGGCAAGGCACGGTCGCATACGAACAGAAAACGCAGCAATCGCCTTTTTTTGGCGTGAGGACGACCTTGCACGATGTGCACTCGTAAAACCACAAGCAGGCGTCAGTCGGCATGATTTCCGTCCTGGAATGCCCGCACTCGGGACAGGTAATCGTGCTTTCCGGGATCGGACGAGAGGCTGGCATCATTTGCGCCTTTGGCGGATCGCTGTGGAGTCCACTATAGCACACGCATGTCGCCTTCGCCGAAGATCACGCCACAGCCAACCCCTGGAGGCTCAATCCTCGGCCTGCGCCTCGCTACGCTTCATGCCGCTGACACCCATCGCCAGCGTCGCCGCCATCAGTGCATCAAGATCGCCGTCCAGAACGCCCTGCGTATCGGATGTTTCAAAACCGGTCCGCAGGTCCTTCACCATCTGATAGGGTTGAAGCACGTAGGATCTGATCTGGTTGCCCCACCCCGCGTCACCCTTGTTTTCGTGCGCCTCGTTGATCGCCGCGTTCCGTCGGTCCAGTTCCATCTGGTAAAGCCGCGACTTTAGCGCCTTCATCGCGATATCCCGGTTCTGATGCTGCGATTTTTCCGAGCTTGTAACCACGATACCGGTCGGAATGTGGGTGATCCTCACCGCCGAATCCGTCGTGTTCACGTGCTGACCTCCCGCACCCGACGAGCGATACGTATCCAGTCGGATATCAGACGGATTTACCTCGATGTCGATGTCGTCGTCGACAACCGGATAGACCCAGACCGACGAGAAAGACGTGTGCCGCCGCGCTGCGGAATCATAGGGGCTGATCCGAACCAGACGATGGACTCCGGATTCTGACTTCAGCCAGCCATAGGCGTTCGGCCCGCTGATCTTGAATGCCGCCGACTTGATACCGGCCTCTTCACCCGCCGTCTCCGACTGAAGTTCGACCTTGTAGCCCTGCTTTTCGGCCCAGCGGACATACATGCGCGCCAGCATCGACGCCCAATCGCAGCTTTCAGTGCCGCCCGCGCCCGAGTTAATCTCGAGAAAAGTATCGTTTCCGTCGGCTTCGCCGTCCAGCAACGCCTCGAGTTCGGCCTGCGCAGCGCGATCCCGAAGTTTTTTCAAAGCCGTTTCGGCTTCTTTCACGATCTCGGAATCGTCTTCGATTTCGCCCAATTCGATCAGTTCGACATTGTCCGACAGCTCCTGGCTCATCGTGCGATAGCGATCCATGGCATCAACAAGCACCTGCCGATCACGCATCAGCTTTTGCGCGCGTTCAGGATCGTTCCAGAGGTTCGGATCCTCGGTCATCGCGTTGAATTCTTCCAGTCGATGCCCGGCGGTTTCCCAGTCCATCCGCTGGCGGAGCAGGTTCAGCGATTTCTCGATCGCGGCAACCGCGTTTTCGGCGTCGGCTCGCATAAGTCTCTCCGGAGAACGGGGTTCAGGGCGCGGTGATACCAATCGGCGTGGCGGCCTTCAAGTCAACCTCAATAGAGGCCGCCGGACGAAATTTCGCCCGCAGTCGCCTGCCCTGGTATCACAATCGTTTCGCCAGTCGCGGTTTCAACTGTGCGACCGCTGCGTCCAAGCTGCTCGTCGGTGAAAAGTGGCAGGTTCGCACCCATCGCAAAACCGCCATCGAAGGTGATGCCGAAGACCGGCTCTTCGCCGTCGCGGAAATATTCTGCCACGACATATTCGCCAGAGGCATCGTCGGGAAGCCTTGCGCCGGTGACACGGTCGATCTTAATGAAATGGCCACCCGGCGGGATCTCGAAACGCCCGCCACCGTATTTGGCGACGGCCTTCTCCATGAATTTCTGGAACACAGGTGCGCACATTTGCCCACCTGAAGCACCGCGACCAAGCGGCTCGGGAAGGTCGTAGCCCATGTAGCAGCCCGCCGCGATGTTAGACGTGAAGCCAACGAACCAGACGTCGCGCGCATCGTTGGTCGTTCCTGTCTTTCCGGCGGTCGGGACCGGCAGATTGACCGCACCAGCGGCCGTTCCACGCTCGACCACACCGCGCATCATCGACGTCAGCTGGTAGGCCGTGACCGGGTCCATGACCCGCTGCCGGTTCGAGCGGATGGTCGGCAAGTCGCCGGGTGTCAGCGAGGCGACCTGACACTCCTCGCAAATTCGCGTGTCGTGGCGATAGACGGTCGTGCCCCAGCGGTCCTGCACCCGATCGACGAGGGTCGGCGCGACGCGCTCGCCGCCGTTCGCGAACATCGAATAGGCGGTCACCATGCGGTAAAGCGTGGTTTCCTCGGACCCCAAGGCATTGGCCAAAAATCGGCCCATCCGGTCGTAGACGCCAAATCGCTCTGCATAAGCCGCCACCGTGTCCATTCCGACTTCTTCGGCCAGTCGCACGGTCATCAGGTTGCGCGATCGTTCGATCCCGGTTCTGAGCGGCGTCGGGCCGTAATACTGGTTCGAAGCGTTTCTGGGCCGCCAGACCCGACCGCCGCCGACGTCGACTTCGATCGGTGCATCAATGATGATCGTTGCCGGAGTGAACCCACTGTCCAAAGCGGCAGCATAAACGAACGGCTTGAACGCGGAGCCGGGCTGTCGCGTAGCCTGAGTGGCACGGTTGAAGACCGAATCCTGATACGAGAACCCGCCTTGCATTGCGATGACCCGACCGGTGTGGACGTCCATCGCCGTGAATGCGCCCTGAATTCCCGGGATTTGGCGAAGGGTGAACACCGGATCGTCGCTGTCTCCGCCCTCGTGGCGGACATAGATGACGTCGCCAACCGACATGATGTCGCCGGCACGGTTGGCACCGCGCAACCAGCGCAAATCGTCAGGTGTGATCCAGTGACCGTCCCTGCCATCGGCCCAGCCTTCGACCCCGATGCGGGCGGCACTGTCGCGCAGTTCCAACACGACGGCCGGAAACCATTTCTCGATGTCGCGCGCGGCTTTTGCGTCCGCCAGCGCCACGCGCCAGGCGGGCTGTCCGTCCACGTCGCCTTCCAGACTCGCGGGATCCAGTTCGTCGGCCGGGCCGCGCCACTTGCCTTGGGTTCGGTCGTATTCCTCAAGCGCTTCCCGCAAGGCTGCGGCGGCGATCTCCTGCATCTCCGGATCGACCGTTGCGCGCACGGTCAGCCCGGCGCTCTTGAACCCGGCGTCGCCGAAATCGCGGCTAAGCTGGCGTCTGATCTCGTCCGTGAAATAGTCGCGCGGGGGAAGTTTCTTGCGGAAAGCCTCGAAATCACCGGCCTGAACGGTCAATAGCGGAGCAACCCGCGCCTCCTCGTATTCCGCGTCCGACAGATAGCCGTTCTGCCACATCTCCGTCAGAACGAAGTTGCGCCGTGTGATGGCACGCTCTTCCTGTAAAACGGGATGATAGTCGTAAGGTGCCTTCGGAAGTGCCGCCAGGTACGCCGCTTCTTCGGGATTGAGTTCGCTCAAGGTCTTGTTGAAATACGTCTGCGCCGATGCCGCGACACCGAATGACCGGAAGCCAAGGTCGATCTCGTTGAGATAGATTTCGAGGATCTTGTCGCGTTCGAGCGAATTGACCATCCGGTTTGCCAGGATGACCTCTTTGATCTTCCGGTCAATCGTGCGCTCGCCACCAAGAAAACTGATCTTGGCCACCTGCTGAGGAATCGTCGACGCGCCGCGAACCGATTCTCCGCGCGTCTCGACGGCTTCATAGAGCGCTGCCGCAATACTTCTGAGGTCGAAGCCCTGGTGTGTGTAGAAGTTCTTGTCCTCGGCGGAAATGAACGCATGCTTCACCAGATCCGGGATTTCGTCGGCGGGCGCGTAAATGCGCCGTTCTTCGGCGAATTCATCAATAATCTGGCCTTCAGTTGAATAAATCCGGCTGATAGTCGGCGGCAGATATTGCGCAAGTTGCTCGTGATCGGGCAGATCGCGACCATAGACCCAGAACACGGCACCCACCGTCAGCGCGACCATCACCAACCCCAGGGTGATCGTGCTGAAGATGCCTCCGAAGATCGAAAAGATGAAACGAGTCACTTGGCGCCTCTCATTACCTGCCTCTGATATAGGCAAGCGCGGTGCCAGCGTCAAAACACACTGAACGTCAGTTGGGCCAGAACCGGCCAGTCGAGAATTGGGCGCTTGCGGTTTTCATCGGGACCTATCATCTCGGGCGGATGAGACCCGAGGACATTCTCGACACCTACGAAGCGGTCGCGCCGGACTGGGACGCGAAGCGCGACAGGTCGCTTTTCGAGCGCAGTTGGCTGGATCGGTTTCTGGCACACGCACCCGGCCGCAAGATTCTCGATCTGGGATGTGGGGCAGGACGTCCGATTGCCGCCTACCTCGCAGAACGAAGCTGCCAAATCACCGGTGTCGACGGCTCGCAAACGATGACCGAGCTATTCACACAGAACCTGCCTGACGCAGAAATCATACACGCCGACATGCGCGGGTTGGATCTCGGCCGGAAATTCGACGGAATCGTCGCGTGGGATTCTTTCTTTCATCTAAATCCGGACGATCAGCGAGAGATGTTCGCCACATTCGCAGACCATGCGAACGACAAGGCGGTCTTGCTGTTCACCACCGGGCACAAAGCCGGTGTCGCCATCGGCGAGGTTCACGGTCGCAGCGTCTATCATTCGAGTTTCGATCAGGACGAATACGAGGATTTTTTGCAGCAGAACGGGTTCAAGGTTCTCCACTTTGTTCCGGAAGATCCGACGTGCGCGGGTCACACTGTCTGGTTGGCGCGCTTCACCGCTTGAGCGACTGAGAGCGCAGCTTGTCTTCATCCCACCAGCGCAACAAGGCATCGCGCAGGGCAAGACTGGCCTCGATTCTCCATTCGTCGGATGAAAGTCGGATGCGGTCATCGACGCTGGACAGGAAACCAAGCTCGATCAGCGCCGAGGGAACTTCGGCCGATTTCAGAACCGAAAACCCCCCGTATCTGTGCGGCCGCGAATTGGCAGGCAATCCAGCACTCAAAACGCTGCTGACGACGAAACCCGCCAACGCTTCCGAGCGCGGCGTGGTATCGCGTCGCGCTATGTCCAGCAGGATGAAAGCGACCTCGTCTTCGGTGCCGCTTAGATCGACGCCTGCGAGAATGTCATTCTGGGCATGCCGCTCGGCCAGACGCAAAGCTGCGCGGTCGGTCACTTCATCCGACAGAGTATAAACTGTCATCCCGGAAGCCGGTCCGGCGTCTGCCTCCAGTGCATCGGCGTGAAGGGACAGGAAAACGTCCGCGCCAGCGGTCCGCGCAATCGTCAACCGCTCTTCAAGCGGCACAAAGACATCCTCGTTGCGGGTCAGAACCACGTCAAAGCGTTCGGTTCTCAGCAATGTTTCCTTCAGGTCGCGCGCGAATGACAGCATCAAGTCCGCTTCGACAAGCCCATCGGCTTCGGCACCGGGATCAATTCCGCCGTGACCCGGGTCCAGAACGATGCGAAGCCGCCCGTCGTCGCTGGGCAATGGCGGAGAGGTTCTGCCAGAATCATCAATTTCGGTGGCAGCCGCGCCAACCGTCGCGCGAAAATTCTCTGCCGTCGTTGGTCTGAGCACTATGGACAAGACGGCGGTGCCATCTTCCTGCGTCGCCATTTCCGCAGTGTCGATGTTCAGTGGTTCACGCAGAATGGCGACAAAACGCGACCAGCCCGGCCTGTAAATACCTGTGCGGACTTCGCCGATCGTGTTGGATGCAATGATCGGCGGCTTGCTCCATTCGAGTTGGGCGAAATCGACGATAAGGCGTGCAGGTTGTCCGAGCGTATGGACTTTCCACGGGATTGGCTTGGACAGATCCACTGTGAAAAGAACGGCGCCGCCCTTGTCTTGAATGCGCGCACCGTCATCGCCAAGATGAGCGACCGAACCCGAAAGGTCCGCCGCCATTGCCGTCACAGCAAGGGAAAACGCCAGAAAGGCGCTTAGAAATGTCGCTAGCCTGCTCAATGCCCCGGTCTTTGCCAGTTTGGTCGATGTCGGAGCTTACTCGACGAACCCCGGTTGGGGAAAGCGGTTTTCAGCCGATACGGTCACGCAGGCGCATGAATTCCTTCAAGCGTGACAGTCCATCGACAATGTCGGCAGTTGAACGCGCATAGGAGAACCGCAGTGTTTGGTGACCTCTGGCCTTGTCGAAATCCAATCCCGGCGTCACAGCCACGCCTGCGGCCTCGAGGATATCCGCTGCGAAAGCCACGCTGTCGGTGGTCAGGTCCGACACATCCGCATAGACGTAGAACGCGCCATCCGGCGGTGCGATCCGGGTGATCCCTGCCGCTGCCAACCCTTCCATCATCAGCGCTCGGTTGAATCTATAGACCGCAATGTTTTCTTGCAATTCATCGTCACAATCCAATGCCGCCAACGCTGCGATCTGAGATGCGTGGGGCGCGCAGATGAACATGTTCTGCGCCAATCTCTCTATTGCGCGAACGTGGGTCTGGGGGACGACCATCCAACCCACCCGCCATCCAGTCATCGAAAAATATTTCGAGAACGAATTTATCACGTAGACGTCGTCGCTGATTTCCAGCGCACTGACCGCCGGTTGGCCGTATTCAAGACCATGATAGATCTCGTCGGAAACGAACGACGCGCCGCAAGCCTGAGTTGCTTTCACCAGTCCGCCAAGCGCATCCCGGTCCAGCATCGTGCCTGATGGATTTGCTGGCGAGGCCACGATCAGCCCGGCGATATCGTCGGGTAGTCGGTCAGGTTCCGGCTGGTAGCGTGCTTGCAGTCGCGTTTCGATGTCGACCGGGTGCAGGCTGAGGGCCCGCAGGATCTGGCGATAGGACGGATAGCCCGGCGCGCCAAGTGCAACGCGATCGCCGGGATCGAACAGCGCCGTGAACGCCAGAAGAAATCCCGCCGACGATCCGCTGGTGATGACAACGCGCTCGGGCGAAACCTCGAGCCCGTGCCGGTCGCGATAAAGCCGGGAAATGCGCGCTCGCAAGTCCGGCAGGCCAAGCGACACTGTGTAGCCAAGCGAGCCGCTTTCCATCGCGGTAACCAAGGCGTTGCGCGCGCCAAGGGGGGCTGGCGTTCCCGGCTGACCGACTTCCATGTGGATAATGTGGCGACCCGATGCTTCGGCCCGCGCGGCGGCTTCCATCACGTCCATCACAATGAACGGGTCGACATCGGAACGGCTCGACAGGCGCATGATATACCCTCCTCGGATAAGGATTGCCTGCCTTGCACACGCTGTGGCGTCAATGGCATGGCGGGCTACAATTATTGGTGAGGTGGTTGCGTGACGGATGATCTCTGTCATTCTGCGCGGCGAACTTGGATCGGAGTAATTTACATGTTGCGTACCACAATTGCGTCCATTGCGTTGATGTCGGCATTAGCCGCACCAGCAGCCGCCTTCGACATCACTGAAATGTCGGACCAGGAAAGGTCGATCTTTCGATCCGAAATTCGGGACTATCTTCTTGAAAACCCAGAAGTTCTTATGGAGGCAATCCAGTCTCTGGAAGCGCGCCGCAATCAGGAAGCCGTTGCCGCAGAATACTCGATGCTGGAAGACAATCGCGACGCTATTTTCAACGACGGCTACAGCTTTGTCGGTGGCAACCCGGATGGCGATGTCACCATTGTCGAATTTCTCGATTATCGGTGCAGCTTCTGCAAACGCGCGTTTCCCGAAGTTGAAGAACTGATCGCCAGCGACGGAAATATTCGCTTCATTGTCAAAGAGTTCCCAATACTCGGCGAGGATTCAGTCCTGGGGTCGCGCTATGCGATCGCGGCAAAGATGGTCGAAGGGGACGAAGCCTATAAGGACATCCATGACATGCTGATGCTGCTTGGCGGCGCGCTGACCGAGGGGTCCATCGCGCGGATATCCAAGGATCTCGAACTCGATCATGATGCGATCACCGCGCGCATGAACGATGACGACGTCAGCGCGATCATCGCGTCAAACCAGGCATTGGGTCGGACGCTTCAGATACAGGGCACCCCGACGTTCATCATGGGTGACAATTTCGTGCGTGGATACGTCGATCTTAATCAGATGCGCCAGATCGTCGAAAGTATTCGATCCGAACAGGGCTGATTATTCAGCGGCTTCCAAGGCCGTAGCGGCTTCGATCTGCTCGGCCTTGGTTTCCACCTGTTCGACTATGTGGTCAATCATCTGCTCGTTCGACAGTTTGTGGCTTTGCTTGCCGGCAAGATAAACCATCCCATGCCCTGCCCCGCCGCCGGTAAAGCCGACGTCGGTCATAAGCGCCTCGCCAGGCCCGTTCACGACACAGCCTATTATGGAAAGGCTCATGGGTGTCTTGATATGCTCCAGCCGCTTTTCCAGCGCCTCGACCGTCTTGATCACGTCAAAGCCCTGCCGGGCGCACGACGGACAAGAGATGATATTTACTCCGCGATGGCGCAGCCCGAGTGATTTCAGGATCTCGAAACCGACTTTCACCTCTTCGACGGGATCAGCACTCAGGCTGACACGAATGGTGTCGCCAATGCCCATCCACAAGAGATTTCCAAGGCCGATAGCGGACTTGATCGTGCCCGAAACGAAACCGCCCGCCTCGGTTATTCCAAGGTGTATAGGGGCGTCCGTCGCTTCGGCCAGCGCCTGATAGGCGGCAGCCGCCATGAACACATCGGATGCCTTGCAACTGATCTTGAACTCATGAAAGTCGTTGTCCTGCAGGATCTTGATATGATCGAGGCCGCTTTCCACCATCGCGTCCGGGCACGGCTCGCCATACTTTTCCAGCAGGTGCCGCTCCAGCGAACCTGCGTTGACACCGATCCGGATTGCGCAGCCGTTATCGCGAGCGGCCTTTATGACTTCCTTGATGCGCGCCTGGCTGCCGATGTTTCCGGGGTTGATCCTCAGACACGCAGCACCGGCCTCGGCTGCCTCTATCGCGCGTTTGTAGTGAAAATGAATGTCTGCCACGATCGGAACCGGGCTTTCGCGCACGATCTCACGAAGCGCCCGCGTGCTTGCTTCGTCCGGTGTCGAGACCCGCACGATGTCCGCGCCCGCGTCCACAGCGCGCTGGATTTGATCGACGGTCGCAGCCACATCGGACGTGTCGGTGTTCGTCATCGTCTGAACCGTAATCGGGGCGTCGCCGCCAACGGGAACAGAGCCGACATGGATTTTCCGCGACGTGCGCCGGTGAATGTTGCGCCACGGACGGATGTGATTGAGCGACATGGAGGTGCTGCGCCTTGATTAGATCAGTTCTGGTTTAGATAGGTCAGCGGTCGCCGCGAAGCAATTCCAGCGTTCGGGCGGTCACTCCGACGCGGGCGTTTGCGCCTCGGCCACGGCAACGAACCGGGCCAGATCGGAATCGCCCGACACATCGGCGACCTTGTAGCTTCCGGTCAGTGCGTCGGCATCCAGAACGATGCCTTTGACAACCGAAGGGCCGTTACCTGCTGGCCCGTAGGTCTGACCATTCACCGCGAAATACAGCGACCCGGCATTGCCCGCGCGCAAGGTCGGAGGGGTTTCCGTCAGCGGCACATCGAAGGATTCGCCGGCATCGAGGATTTTCTCGAACACGACGGTGCCGTCGGCGGCGCGCACGCGAACCCAGGACGGACGCACCGCGAACAGCGATATGCTTGGCGAGGATGCCGCGACCACCTGGACGGGCGGCAACAGGTTCTCGGTGTCCAATTCGGCCATCGAGCGCGCCGATTCGACTTCGCCGGGGATCGCGAAGGGAAGTGAATCTGGACGCATGTTCCTTGGATCCTCGACCCTCGTTTGAGCAATCGAGCCAACGGTCTTGGGGTCAATGGCGGCTATCGGACCATCCCGCGCCACCATCACCGGCAATTCAAGTGCCTCTGGTCGGTAGAGACGGTCAAAGCTTTCGGTCGTCGGAGCCAGCGAAATATCGGCGGTTTCCGTGCCGCTGGTTTCCGGCGCAACCGCTGCAGGCGCCAGTGGGTCAAGCTGTGCCAGAACTTCCGGCGTTTGCTCGACAGGCGTGAACCTGACCTTCTGGACTTCCTGAAGGACTGACCATCCGCCATAGCCGATGCCGCCGATCAGCAGAACCAGGACCATTATCGACCCGATGGCGCGCGGTTCGAACCCCGAAAAGACCGCTTCGCCCTTGGGCAGGTAACTGACGCTTGGTTCGGTGAAGGGGTCGCGCAAATGCGCGGGTTTCTTGCCGCTTGTATCTGTCTTGGCGGCTTTCGATGCGGCCTTGGGTGTCCGTCGCACGGAAGCGTCGGCCGACATGCCGTGCGCGACGGTGAAGTTGCCTTCGTCGCAAAAAGTCTTGAACGCCCATTCCGGATCAAGGCCAAGGTAACGAGCGTATGAGCGGACATAGCCCGCAATGAAGCCCGGCGTTTCAAAGGCGGAGGGGTCAGTATTCTCGATCGCAGAGATGTAGGTCGCCTTGATTTTCAGCTCGCGCTGAACATCCAGAAGCGATTTTCCAAGCGTGGCCCGCTCGCCGCGCATGATGTCGCCGAGCACCAAATCGAAATCGTCGAATCCTTTCAGATTCGCCGCTTCCTCTTCACTGGACGTCTCGGGACGCCTGATCATATATCCTGCCCCATGCAACTCACCGCTGTCCCCGTGCCCGGACCCGGCAGAATCGGTCCCGAACATAATGGGTTAGAGGTTAACACAGCCCTTCGGGATGGTCACTTGTGGATAACTACTAAGCTGAAAGATCGGCACGATTGAGCGCGCAATGCGACCAAAGTGCGTCCATTGCAGCCACGAGAGCGTCGATTTCACGCGGGCCATGCACTGGCGACGGTGTGAATCGCAGTCGTTCCGTCCCTCTTGGAACAGTCGGGTAATTGATGGGCTGAACGTAGATGCCGTGGTTTTCCAGCAACATATCGCTCAGCGCCTTGGTGTGGACCGGATCGCCGACGATCACCGGCACAATGTGGCTGCCGTGGTCGATCAGAGGCAAACCCAGGCCCTTCAAGCGCAGTTTCAAGACCGCAGCCTGTTGTTGATGCTTCACCCTGCGTTCCTGGTCGCTTTTCAGGATCTTCACACTGGCCGCCGCTCCGGCAGCAACGGCTGGTGGAAGCGACGTGGTGAAGATGAACCCCGGCGCGTAAGACCTTATCGCATCACACATTTTCGCGGACGAGGCGATGTAGCCACCCATGACGCCAAAGGCTTTGGCCAGCGTCCCGTTGATGATGTCGATCCGGTCCATAAGTCCGTCGCGCTCAGCGACCCCGCCACCGCGTTGTCCGTACATTCCAACGGCGTGGACCTCATCGAGATAGGTCAAGGCGCCGAACTCGTTGGCCAGTTCGCAAATTTCTTCGAGCGGCGCGAAATCCCCGTCCATGGAATAAATTGATTCGAATGCGATCAATTTGGGCGCGTCCGGATCGTCGGCGGCCAAAAGTGCGCGAAGGTGCGCGACGTCGTTATGACGAAAGATCCGCTTGGCGCCGCCGTTACGGCGAATGCCTTCGATCATCGAGGCATGGTTCAATGAGTCGGAATAGATGATCAGTCCCGGAAACAGCTTGGGCAAAGTCGAAAGCGTGGCGTCATTGGCGATGTAGGCCGATGTGAAAAGCAGCGCTGATTCGCTTCCGTGTAGGTCCGCGAGTTCGGCTTCAAGGCGCTTATGGTAGACGGTAGTCCCGGAAATGTTGCGCGTGCCGCCGGAACCTGCGCCGGTTGCGTCCAACGCCTCGTGCATGGCGTCAAGGACCTCCGGGTGCTGACCCATTCCCAGATAATCGTTGCCGCACCAGACTGTGACAGGACGCTGAGTTCCGTCAGGACGCCGCCAGATCGCGTGAGGGAAGTGGCCCTTCTTGCGCTCGATATCGATGAAAGTCCGATAGCGACCTTCATCGTGCAGGCTTTGAAGAGCAGCATCCAGCCGCGCGTTATAATCCACCAATCGTCTCCTTCTCACTTATAAAGTCATCTACGGCATATCCCGACAAGAAAACAGGGAACAAATTGCCGCGATCAAACCGATCAATCCCGAATCACCACAGTGCAGTCCCCAGCCCCACGCGCGTCACCTGCACAAGACGCAATGGCGGAGGCATCGCCCGCGCCGATGCCCCATGCCCCGGTCGCGCGTGAAATTGCAAGTGCCTTGGGCGATCTCGCCCTTCGATAGGCCCGATTGAATCCTTCCGTTGCATCAGACGAAAGCGTCAGGAATTGCGGTTTATACCCCTTCGGCACGACCCTGGCCGCCAGTTCGCAGCCACGCGCGCCTGCCGATCTGGCCTTGTTGCAGGCGGCGATGGCTGCCGAGTCCGATGCTTCCGTCGAATGAAAGTTGACAGCACCCTGCAAGGCGTCGCTGACCAGACCATCGTCCGGAGACCATGCTATCGAGGTGAAATACTTGACCGGCTGGCGCATTTGTTCCGCCATGAACGGTATCAATGCGCGGATGGTCTTGGCGTCGGTTTCAGACAACCCGCCGGAAACCTGGATAGTATGGCCGCGTGTTGAAAACAGCATCTTGCGCGCCGTGTTCTGATCCAGAACTTGCGCTTGTGCAGCGGTTGCAATCAGACAGAATGCCAATGCCGCCTTCAGTAATCCCATAGTTTCCCCCCTCACCATTCCGCAAAGTCTACTCGCCTCGCCGATTTGATTCCAGACCTACACTGGACGCGGACAGCCGGGCTGATAACGTCGCGGCAAAACTGACGGAGCCATTGATGTCCCTTGACGCGATACTGAACCGGATCGACGAAGATCTTGACGACTCAACCAATCGACTGATGGAATTCCTAAGGATTCCGTCGATCTCGACGGATCGCGAATACAAGGCAAACTGTCGGAAGGCGGCGGACTGGCTGGTTGCCGACCTTGAAGCGCTTGGCGTCGCTGCCGAGTTGCGGGCGACGCCGGGGCATCCGATGGTCGTCGGGCATGTCGGGGACAGCGGACCGCATCTTCTGTTTTACGGACACTATGATGTCCAGCCAGTCGATCCATTGAGCTTGTGGACACGCGATCCTTTCGATCCCGCCATCGAGGAAACTGCCAACGGCAAAGTCATTCGCGGGCGCGGCTCCGCGGACGACAAGGGGCAGTTGATGACCTTTGTCGAGGCTTGCCGCGCGTGGAACGCGGTGACCGGCGCATGGCCGTGTCAGATCACTTTCCTTTTCGAGGGCGAAGAAGAATCCGGCTCGCCGTCGCTGGTGCCGTTCCTGAAAGACAATGCAGGGGAGCTTTCCGCGCCTGATATCGCGCTGATCTGTGACACGGGGATGTTCGACCGCGACACGCCGTCGATCACCACGATGCTGCGGGGGATGCTGCAGGAAGTGGTGACGATCACCGGGCCGGCGATGGACCTTCACTCGGGGATGTATGGCGGTCCTGCGATCAACCCGATCCGGGTTCTGGCCCGCATCATCGCCAGCCTGCATGATGAGAACGGCCGCGTCACGGTGCCGGGGTTCTACGACGGTGTGCCGGAGTTGTCCGATGACCTGAAGTCGCAATGGGAGGCACTTGGTTTCGATGCCGAGGGCTTCCTTGGCGATGTCGGGCTCAAGGTTCCGGCCGGAGAGCGGGACAGGTCTGTTCTCGAGATGATCTGGTCGCGCCCGACGTGCGAGGTGAATGGCATCTCGGGCGGTTACACCGGCGATGGGTTCAAGACGGTGCTGCCCTCGAAGGCATCGGCCAAGATCAGTTTCCGCCTGGTCGGAGATCAGGATCCGCTTGCACTTCGAAAGAGTTTCCGGGCCATGGTCGAAGCGGCAATGCCCGAAGATTGCTCGGTTGAGTTTGAAGGTCACGGGGCGTCTCCGGCGTCGGTGATGTCGACGCAGGATCCGGCATTCGAAAAGGCGCGTCTGGCCCTGTCCGACGAGTGGCCGAACGAGGCGGCGTTTATCGGCGGTGGCGGGTCGATCCCGATCGCGGGGTATTTCAAGTCGATCCTCGGTCTGGATTCGATGCTGATCGGGTTCGGGATTGACGATGATCTTATTCATTCGCCGAATGAAAAATACGACCTCAGATCGTTCCACAAGGGGATCAGAAGCTGGGCGCGGGTATTGGATGCCTTGACGCGCTGACGATTGTCAGGATGCATAGGAGTGGGCTTGCAGAAATGGTAGAAGCGCGTTGCTGACGTCGCCGGGGTTCTGGTCGACGAAGAAATGACCGCCTGAAATCGCTTCGGCACTCATCTCGTGGAACCTGCCGGCCCAGATACCCGGAATATCGAAATGGCGCGCCATCACGCCGTCCTCGCCATAGAGCACGAGTGCGGGCCCCGGCAGGATTCGCGACTTGTCGAGGCGGTCGTGCACCTGATCTATCGTCACCGCCGCGCGGTAGTCGTTTGTCATGCCTGCAATGCAGTCAGGGTCGCGCCACGCTTCACGATATGCGTTTAATTCCTTGAAATCGCTCAGTTTCGCGCCGCCCCACCCAAGCAGACACGCCTCGTAGAAATGATCCGGATCGGCGCCGATCATGTGCTCGGGGAATGGCGCGGGCTGGGCAAGGAAGGACCAGTGGAAATACGCCTTCGCGGTCGCATAGGTCCAGTTATCCAGAAGATGATCGGTCGGTACGATGTCCATCAATGTG
>JBBKWG010000263.1:0-23765 GCA_037968835.1 Paracoccaceae bacterium | reverse complement strand
CGCAGCCTGCACCGCTATGCATCGGATTTGATGATCGTCGTGATGTTCACCCATCTGGTTCGCGAATTCGCAATGGACCGTTACCGCGGGGCGCGTTGGTTTTCGTGGCTGACAGGCGTTCCGGTGATCTGGTTCGTCTACCTGTCCGGGATCACGGGTTACTGGCTGGTGTGGGATCAACTGGCGCAATACGTGGCCATCAACACCACCGAATTGCTGGATACGCTTGGCATCTTCGGCGAACCGATCGCGCGGAATTTTCTCAGCCCCGACATGCTTTCCGGTCGGTTCTTTACGTTGATGGTCTTTCTCCACATCGCCATCCCGCTTTTGCTCCTGCTTTTGATGTGGATCCACATCCAGCGCATTTCCGAACCGCGAACGCGTCCGCCGCGGGGTCTGGCAATCATTACGGTGCTGGGATTGGTCGCCGGATCGCTGATCTTTCCCGCACCGCTTCAGGGTCAGGCGGATCTGGCACGGGTTCCCCAGTCCGTCGGGTTGGACTGGTTCTATCTTGGCCTATACCCGGTGATTGAATCGGTTCCGTCGGGAGTGATCTGGGGCGGTGCGGTCCTGTTCACGTTGCTGATCGCGGGCATGCCCTGGTTGCCCTCGAAAGCCGACGACCCCGCCGCGCAGGTGTTTCTGGATTTCTGCAACGGCTGTGCGCGCTGCGTTGCCGACTGCCCCTATACGGCCATCACGCTTGAGCCACGCAGTGACGGCGCGCCGTTCCGTTTCGAGGTTGCGGTGGACGAGGACCGGTGCGTTGCCTGTGGCATTTGCATGGGGTCGTGTCCCTCCTCGTCACCGTTCAGACGCTCGGGGGATTTGATAACCGGGATCGACCTGCCGGAGTATTCGCTGGCGCGACTGCGCGCCGACGTGGTCGATGCTTCCGAGACACTGAGCGGCAACAACAGGGTGCTGACCCTGGCTTGCGCACACGGGGCCGGCGACCTGCCGACCGCCGGGCGGGTCATTCTGCCCTGCGTCGCGATGGCACCGCCGTCCTTGATCGACTTCATCATCAGCCGCGGACTTTCTGATGGCGTCTGCATCGCCGGATGCGCCGAACGCGATTGTTTCAACCGACAGGGCGCAGCCTGGACCAAGGCGCGCTTTGCCCGTGAACGCGACCCCTATCTTCGCGACCGCGTGCCGCGCGACCGGATACTGACGATCTGGGCCGGGCCAACCGAAAACCGTCGACTGACGGCGGAACTGGCGGCATTTGCCGAGCGACTGAACGCGATGTCGCCCTATGAAAACACCCGTCAGATCACGCCCGAGGAAAAAGACGAAGCCAGACGCAAAGCCGAGATCAGGAGCGTGGCGGAATGACCGGACGCTGGCGCCATTTTCTTTTGGGCGGACTGATCACTGTCATCGTCGTCTCATTGACTGCCGTCTTTTCGGCGTGGCCATTCTGGCAAAGCCTGCCAGGCGATTACGCTTTGTTGCGGGTGAGTTTCACGCATGGCGGCGTGCGCAACTGCCGTGACCGAACGCCCGAGGAACTGGCGGCGCTGGCACGCAACATGCGGCAGTTGCAGGTCTGCGACAGAAGCCGCGCGCCCGTCTACTTGGAAATGGAATTGAATGGCGAAACGCTATTTGCCGAAAACCTGCCACCGGACGGCCTGTCAGGCAGCGGTCCGTCGCGGATTTATCAGCGGTTTGAGCTTCCTGCCGGGACTTACGATGTAACTTTGCGACTGCGCGATGACCCGGCTCTTGAAGGATTTACCAGCACCGCGACCAGACAAATACACCTGACGCCTTCGCAGAGCCTCGTCATCGACTACGGTGCCGAACCTGTAGGGTTCTTCGTTCATTGAGAAAGGACAACCAACATGGTCATTTTGGAATGGCGACCGGAGTTCAGCGTCGGCGATCCGGCAGTCGATCACGAACATCGCGAATTGATCGACCTGGTGAATGCCACAGCAGGCGCAATCCAGAGCGACAGTTCCGCGGTCGAGATCGACAAGTGTTTTGGCGATTTGCTGCACGGGATATCGTCACATTTCGCGCACGAGGAGCGTCAGATGCGGGCGGCATCGTACGATCAGATGCAAATCCACAAAGCCGATCACGAGCGCCTTATCGACTCATTGCGCGACATCATGGACGCCAGCCCTGTCCCGGCCGAGCAATCGGCGGAACAATTGGTGGCTGTACTGGGCGAGTGGTTCACCGGGCATTTTTCGCGCCACGACGCACGTCTTCACAACAAACTCGGACCCCACGAATAGAGGCCGTGACGGTTTCGGGAACTTCGCGACGGAGCTGGCGGTGACGGATTAGACTCTGCGCTCCTTTCGTCGTGACGTTCAGCCACGCGCTGAGGGGCGTTCATCTTCTTTGACATGACTTGTATCCTCGGCTATTCGCTGGCCTGTATCCAAGCGGATACAATATGGAATGCGAGAAAAAATGTCCGATGCGATCCTCGCCGACATGTCACACGGAAGTTTGGCCTATGCAAAGCTGCTTCGGGCCATCGAAGATGGTGCATTTCAACCCGGCGATCGTCTGCGCGAGGTCGAAGTCGCCGAACGCCTGAAGCTGTCGCGCACGCCCATTCGCGAGGCATTGCGCAAGCTGGAGGCCGACGGAATTGTCGAGCATAAACCACGGCTCGGCGCGGTGATCCGCACGCTGCATCACACCGAAGTGGTGGAGCTTTATGAAATGCGCGTTGTCCTGGAACGGACTGCCGCCGAAATGGCCGCGAGACACGCTGTGAGCGCCGAGATCGACGAGCTGGAAGAAATGAATGCGGCGATAGGTCTTGCCGTTGCCGACCCGCAAAAGGCGTCAGCAATCAACCAGCAATTTCATCGCCGCATCTATCTGGCGACCCGCAATCGGTTCCTGCTCGAATCCGCGCGCGCGCTCAACAATGCGCTGATGCTGCTTGGGCCGACGACGCTCGCGGACGAAGCCAGGATCACGACGGTTTGCAGTCAGCACCAGGATATCATCGACGCGATCCGCAACCGCGATTCCGATGCCGCCGGAGCTTCGGCCGAGGCTCATCTGCAATCCTCGCTGCGCCACAGGCTGATGGTGATGCGCGGATGATCCAGTTGGCGTTGACCTATGCTGTGGCCGCTGTCGGAGTCGTTGTCTTCCAGCAGTTGAACATGCCCCTGCCGTGGCTTCTTGGGCCGATCTTTGCCTGCCTGATTGCGGCGATGGCGGGTGCGCCGCTGCGTGGCAACAATCTGATCAACGACGCGATGCGGTCCGTTCTTGGCGTCGCCGTCGGGGCGACATTTACGGTTTCGCTGCTGATCTCGATGGCCGCGATCTGGCCTACCCTGTTGCTGATCCCTGTCATGGTGGCGTGCATCGGCCTGATCGGTGTCCCCTATTTCCAGCGCATCTGTGGCTTCGACTTTGCGACCAGCTACTATTCCGCGATGCCGGGCGGTTTGCAGGACATGCTGGCCTTTGGCGAAGAAGCGGGTGGGGATGTCCGCGCGCTGTCGCTGATCCACGCAACGCGGGTGATGGTGATCGTGGCCGCGCTTCCCTTCATATTGCAGGGCGTCTGGGATGCCGACCTTAGCAACCCGCCCGGCGAATCCGCCGCGTCCATCGCGCCAAGTCAGCTATTGTTAATGGCGTTCTGCGGCATCGCCGGGTGGCGTCTGGCCCTGGCGGTGGGAATGTTCGGCGCGTCGATACTAGGACCGTTGATCCTGGCGGGGATCATGGCGCTGCTTGGCATTCTGCAACACCGCCCACCAGCCGAGGCGATCTGGATGGCGCAATTCTTTATCGGCATGACAGTGGGTACAAAGTATGTGGGCGTCACCATGCAGGAGGTTCGCAAGGACATCACCGCGGCGATTGGGTTCTGTCTGATCCTCATTGTCCTGACGATAATCTTCGCCGAATTCATCCATCTTGCCCAACTCGCCCCACCGCTTGAGACTTTGCTTGCATTCGCGCCCGGTGGACAGGCGGAAATGACCGTGCTGGCGCTGATCGTCGGGGCCGACATGGCCTTCGTCATCGCGCACCATGTCTTGCGGATTTTCGTCGTGATCCTCGGCGCGCCGCTTGCCGAGCGATTGTTCAACTCAGGACGGATGGGTTGATGATGTTGATCGAAGCGCCGTCACATAGGCGTTGATCTGGTCGAAGATCCTCCGCGATCGACCGTGCGGCAGAGTCTCTGGTGGTGCGCGCCGACCCGGTCGTGCTGTTTGGGACTTCCGATTTCGAGCGAAAAGGTCTAACTTTCTTCCGTATATTCGGACTTGGGTGATCGTCAATTTGGGGTTTGGCGATGAATCTGGAGATTCAGGACGGTGGTGATGCGGCGGTCATTCTGACGCCGGACCAACGACTGCGGGTCTTCGTCAGTTCGACCCTTCAGGAATTGTTGGACGAACGGATAGCCGTTCGATCCGGGATCGAGGCGCTTGGACTGGCGCCGGTGATGTTCGAACAGGGCGCCCGCCCCTATCCGCCCCGCCAATTGTATCGCGCATATTTGGCCCAGAGCCACGTTTTTGTCGGACTGTACTGGCAAAACTATGGCTGGATCGCACCTGACGAGGCTGTTTCCGGACTCGAGGACGAATATCAGTTGTCCGGAGATCTCCCGAAGCTGATCTACGTGAAAAAAGCGAAAGACCGCGACGAAAGGCTGAAAGGACTTCTAGAGCGGATCAGGGACGACGATCATGTCAGCTACAAGACCTTCGCCAGCGTTCGCGAATTGCGGGCGCTGCTGAAGAACGATCTGGCGCTGCTGCTGAGCGAGCGATTTACTGTCCGCAACGCACCACCGCCCGAAAAGCCACATGCGGCGTCAAGGGACGAGCTGCCCTGGCCTCCGACGCCAATGATCGGTCGCGAGCATGACCGCGACAACCTGGTCCGGCTTATCCTGCGCGCAGACGTGCGCCTGGTCACGCTGACCGGGACCGGCGGCATTGGCAAAACGCGCCTGGCGCTGGACCTCGCCCACAGATTGAAGGGTGAGTTTGCCGATGGCGTCTATTTCGTTGCACTCGCCGCGATCAGCGATCCCGATCTGGTGGCCAATACCGTGGCCCGATCTATTGGCGCATTCGAAGTCGAGGGACGTTCGGCGCTGGATGCATGCAAGGCCGCGTTGCGTGAACAGCGGGCGTTGCTGGTGCTCGACAATTTTGAACAGGTGCTTGGCGCTACATCGGTGATTGCGGAACTCCTTGCTGCATTACCGGCTTTGAAGGTGCTCGTGACCAGCCGGACGCCGCTGAACCTGTCCGGCGAGTGGGACTATCCGATCCCACCCCTGTCGTTGCCCAACCGGGACGCCACGACGTCGCTGCCTGCGTTGAGTGCATTCGAAGCGGTCAATCTGTTCGTCGCGCGCGCCCGTTCCGTCAGACCGGATTTCGCGTTGACCCAGGAAAACGCCGCAGACATCGCCGCGATAACCTGGCGCCTCGAGGGACTGCCGCTGGCCATCGAACTTGCGGCGGCACGGATGCGTGTGATGTCAGCACCGACACTTCTTGCGCGCCTGGAAAACCGGCTGGATCTTTTGACTGGCGGCTATTCGGATCTGCCTCAGCGTCAGCGCACGTTGCGCGATACCATCGACTGGAGCTTCAATCTTCTGACGCCCGACGAACGCCAGTTCTTCATCTGTCTTGGTGTCTTCGTTGGGGGATTCAGTCTGGAAGCGGTAAAGGCGGTCTGCGCTGATAAATCCGACGACGACGTATTCGAACTGATTCAGTCGTTGGCCGACAAGAGCCTGGTAACACTCTCGGACGATGATCAACGGTTCGGAATGCTGGAGACCGTGCGCGAGTTTGCGGGCGAAAAACTGGTTGCTCGTGGTCACGAAAATGAACTTCGACAAAAACACGCCGATCATTTTCTGTCGCTGGTAGAAAAGGCCAGTGTCCTGATGCATGGCTCCGACCAACTTCATTGGTTGTCGGTCGTGGAGCGCGACTACACAAACATTCGCGGCGCAATTGACTGGTTATTGAACAAGGGCGATCTGGAAACCGTTTCCCGTTTTGGCTCGGCTCTCTGGTATTTCTGGTATGTGCGCGGTCACACGTCCGAAGGACTTGCGTGGATGGAGCGTGCCCTGGCCGGAGCGCATAGCCGGTTCAGCAAGGCGCGCATCCTGCTGGCCGCTTCGGTGATGCTTGGTCGGCAAGGGCAGCATGAAAAGTCGCTGGATTATGTCGAGCAATCTCTGCCGATTTTGTGCGAAATGAACGAGAGCGAGATGCGGATCTTTGCACACGTGACCGAAGCCTTCGCTGCGTCCGGACTGTCGCAGCCAGCGCGGGTGCGCACGGCACTGAACGAAAGCCTTGCGCTGGCTGAATCCTCGAGAATGGATTGGATTATCCCGTATATACTGGCGAATTTGGCCAGGCTCGAAGTTTCTATAGGTGCCTATGATAAGGCTCTAGAGTTTGCCGAACAGGCCCAGTCACGACAACTTGCCGTGGGAGATCCGAGCATCGCAGCGTTTGCTCTTATTTCCCTGGCGACAATCAGACTAATTCGGCGCGAGCCCGATCTGGCGGCGGGTCATTTCTCCGAAGGCTTCAAGTTTGCGCGAACCACCGACAATCCCAATTTGACCGCATCATCCCTTGAAGGTCTGTTCGCGGTGGCTGAAATGCGGGGGCAACACGCGAACGCTGCACGCTTATGGGGAATGGCACAGCGGTTGCGGGAAACCGTCAGCGTTCCGTTGTTGCCGATGGAAGACAGGCTTTACACGCCGATGGTCGCAGACGCCCGACTGGCGTTGGGAGACACCGCGTTCACTTCCGCGCTTGGCGAAGGGCGCACGATGAATGTTGGACACGCGCTGGAATTGATCTCAACGCAAGCGGCGTGAGCAGCGCGAGTGCCGCAACGCTTTTACGCTGCGGCACGCACAATCCAGACGCTAATGAGCTGCTTTCAGATAAGGGATCGCGCCGGCAATATCGGTGTCGTCGATCACATGGAAATTGCTGACGCTGCCGGCCTGCCGGGCCTGACCGTAGGGCGCATATTCCGGGTCGTCGAGAATGCCCTGCAACGCCGCTCGCGTCGGGAACTCGATGATCGCAATCAGCGTGGAGTCCTTGTCGGAGCCTTCCAGCGTTTCGATATTTCCACTGCGCGACAGGTATTTGCCGCCGTGCTTGCCAATCAGATTGTGGACGTTCGCTGCATATTCGGGAACCCAGCCGTCGTCGGTGACCTTGATATCCGCTATTAAGAAAACACTCACGGCGCTACTCCTCATGTTCCTCGGAAGTCATTTCCCGAAGTCGTCCCCGAGGGTGCGACGTCTTCCGCCAACGCAGCTAGTTACCGGACTGAACCAGCAGATTCAGTTTCTGTACTGGCCGCGTGCGATCCCAGGGCTTAGCATCGCAGACACCCAACCCAGGAGCATCAAGTGGCACACGCCGGATACAAACAGTTCT
The DNA here is from genome assembly GCA_037968835.1 of Paracoccaceae bacterium. Lineage (GTDB taxonomy): Bacteria > Pseudomonadota > Alphaproteobacteria > Rhodobacterales > Rhodobacteraceae > JBBKWG01. The sequence continues at coordinate 16,293 of JBBKWG010000263.1, read as the reverse complement.
GCCCGGTCGCGATGGCCGCGGAAATTCTCTGCACGCGCTGGACCATTGTGCTGTTGCGCGAAATGGTTGCCGGAACCACGCGTTTCAACGACCTGCGGCGCGGCGTCCCCAAGATGTCGCCCGCCTTGCTGTCAACCCGACTGAAAGAGCTTGAGGAGGACGGCGTTCTTGAGCGGAGGCCGTTGCGGACCGAGAAAGGCGTCTTTGAATATCACCTCACCGATGCGGGGAAGGACCTTTATCCGGTTATCGAGGCGCTTGGCACGTGGGGTCAGAAATGGATCGAATCTTCGCTTTCATTGAAGAATCTGGACCCATCGCTTCTGATGTGGGACATGCGTCGAAACCTGAACCCGACGCCTCTGCCCAAGGAGCGCACGGTGGTTCAGTTCCTGTACTCCGATCTTCCTTCATCAAAAAGCCATTGGTGGCTGGTCATCGAACCGGACGGCGAAGTCGATCTGTGCTGGTCCGATCCGGGGTTCGAGATTGATCTATACGTCACCACCGACCTAAGGACGATGACCGCCATCTGGATGGGTCTGAGCACGATCGAAAGCCAAAGCGACAAGTTGGAATTGCTCGGTTCAAGGGATGTCGCTTCGACAATGCACCTGTGGCTGGGATTGAGCCCGTTTGCCAAGCAGAAGAAGCTGGTCGCCTGACCATTGCGGGCGGGAACGCTTTGCCGCGTCAGTCTGCGACCGCCTAGGATTTGAGGTGGGTCAGCAGATGGTGAAACTTCTCGCCTTGGACTGCGACATGGGTGCGAAGGGCGTTGGCGGCCGCAAGACCATCGCCCTGTGATATCGCCTCGACGATAACACCGTGCTCGGCGACCGACTGTGCCAGCCGTCCACGCACACGAAGCTGCATTCGGCGGTAGGCTTTCAGCCGTTTTTGCAACTTTTTCGCCTGTTCCTCCAGATACCGGTTCTCGCACGCTGCATAGATAAGGTGATGAAACCGTTCATTCTGGCGGTAATAATGGTCGGCATCGCCCGATTCCGTCGCCGCCAGACACGCTTCATGCGCCTCGCGCAACTCCACCAGCGCCGGATCGGAAATGCGCATCGCAGCAAGGCGACCGCAGGCAGCTTCCAGTTCGGCCATGGCTTCGAACATCTCGATAAGCTCTATCGGGCCGGGTTCGCGGACGAATACACCCCTGCGCGGTATCTGCTCGACCAGCCCGGAGGCGGCAAGTTTTTGCAGGGCCTCGCGAATAGGAGTCCGCGAAACGCCGAACCGTTCGGCAAGGCGGATTTCATCCAGTCTTTCGCCATCAGCGAAATTTCCAGTGACAATCATCTGTTCCAGATCGTCTATGATATGATCTGATCGACGGACATCCATGCACTGGACTATCGGTCGCCATCCTTAAAAATGCAAGAATGAAGTTATTGTATACAAAAATATTGACAGTGCATCCAGCGATCGGGATAGTGCCACGATTAGCCGCCGGGGGATTCCTCGGTCTGGCATCATTTGGGAGGATGATATGAAAACCACGCTTTTTGCCGCCGCTGCGGCACTCGCCATCACCACAGGCACCGCTTTTAGCGCGGAGTTGCGCCTGTCTCATCAATGGTCCGAGGGTGACGTTCGCCACCAGGTCGCGCAAATGGTCGCCGAAGATGTCGCTGCGGCCGGAGTTGATCTGACTATCCAGATCTTCCCCAACCAGACTCTGTTCAAAGCACGCGAGCAATACACGCCGCTGAGCCGTGGCCAGTTGGATATGACGGTTCTTCCCTTGTCGTATGCCGGGGGCCAGCAGCCCGCTTATAACCTGACGTTGATGCCGGGTCTCGTGAAGAACCACGACCACGGCGACCGGCTGTCGAATTCGCCGTTCATGGAAGAAATCGAAAACATCATGGAGGGCGACGACGTGATGGTTCTGGTTCACGGCTATCTCGCCGGTGGATTTGGTTCCAACAAGGGCTGCATCACCAAGCCGGATGACGTCCAGGGCGTTTCGATCCGCGCTGCGGGCAAGTCATTCGAGCAGATGCTCGCCGCCGCCGGTGCGTCGATCTCTTCGATGGCTTCGTCGGAAATCTATCCAGCACTTCAGACTGGCGTTCTGGACGCCGCCAACACCTCGTCGGAAAGCTTCGTAAGCTACCGGCTTTACGAACAGTTGGACTGCTATACACCTGCGGGCGATTATGCGCTTTGGTTCATGTATCAGCCTCTGATCATGAATAAAACGACCTTTGATGGATTGAGCGCCGAACAGCAGGCGGCACTGACCGCCGCCTCCGAAAAAGCGCAGGCTTTCTATCTGGAGGAAGCCAAAAAAGGTGACGAAGTCGCCGCGAAAGCGTTTGGAGATGCTGGCGTCGAACTGGCCGAGATGACGGAAGCCGACTTCAACGCATGGCGCGATGTCGCAGCGGAATCGTCCTATCCAGCCTTCGTGGCTGAAACCCCGGACGGACAGAAGCTGCTCGACATGGCGCTATCCGTCGAGTGACCTGAACAGCAGCCCGCCGGATCGGATTCCGGCGGGCGCATCCATACCGGCTGAGAAGGACCATCCGTGGACCAGAGCACTTATCCGCCCCCGCTTGTCGTGCGCCTGATCGGGCAGATATCGACGGTGTGCGGCGTCATAGCCTCGTTCATGATCCTCGCGTCGGTTCTCATCACTTGCCAGATGATCTTCATCCGCGCCGTGCTGGGAAAATCGACGATCTGGCAGACCGAGGCGGTTATTTATTTGATGATCGGCGCGACGTTGCTGGGCTTGCCCTATGTGCAAAAGCTCAAGGGCCATGTCGGCGTTGATCTCGTCCCGTCCCTCTTGGGTAGAAACGGCCGTCGTATCCTTGCAATCCTGACGCTGATCGCAACGGGCTGCATGATCGCCCTGATGTTCTACTACGCCTACGATATGTGGCACTTTGCCTGGGCACGCGGCTGGAAATCGGAAACCGTCTGGGCTGTGCCGCTGTGGATCCCCTATCTGTCGATTCCGGTCGGCTTTGGCCTGTTCCTGCTTCAACTCGTCGCTGACCTCTGGATGGTCGTGATCAGCGAAGACATCGCGGCGCCGGTCGCCGCCGAAGATCGGAGGCACTGATGGATCCGCTTGTCGTTGGTGCGCTGGTGGCCATTTCCACGGTGATGGTGCTTTTTTCCGGCGTTTCGGTCGGCACTGGTCTGCTGATCGTCGCCACGGGGTTCTTGCTAGTCTTCGACGGGGCGCGGTCGCTGGTCGCGTTGCCAGAGCTGTTTTACGGCGAATTGAACAGCTTCGCGCTGCTGTCGATCCCGATGTTCATCATCATGGGCTCGGCAATCTCGTCAACCCGTGCGGGACCCGATCTTTACGAGGCGCTGGAGCGCTGGCTGACCCGAGTTCCCGGTGGACTTGTGGTCTCCAACCTCGGCGCTTGTGCGCTGTTTGCCGCGATGTCGGGATCAAGCCCGGCCACCTGCGCGGCGATCGGCAAGATGGGCATCCCCGAGATGCGCAAGCGTGGCTACCCGGACGAGGTCGCCGCCGGGTCGATTGCCGCGGGCGGCACGCTGGGCATCCTCATACCGCCTTCGGTGACGATGATCGTCTATGGAATCGCCACCGAGACGAGTATCGGGCGGTTGTTTCTTGCCGGCGTAATCCCCGGCCTTTTGCTGGTATCGTTGTTCATCGCCTGGGCGATCTTCGACACATGGCGGCGTGGAGCCGCGGGCGTCGCGCTGTCCGGTGTGACCTATAGCTGGACCCAGAAATTCGAGATACTGCCCCGCGTCCTGCCGTTTCTGGCGATCATCATCGGCGTGCTTTATGCACTTTATGGTGGGATCGCCACGCCGTCGGAAACAGCAGCGGTCGGGGCACTTCTGTGCATCATCGTGGCGATGATCATCTACCGCATGTATCAGCCAAAGGCGCTTTGGGCGGTGCTGCGGGATTCGACCCGTGAATCGGTGATGATCCTTTTCATTATCGGTGCCGCGGGGGTCTTTTCCTTCATGTTATCCTCGCTTTTCGTCACCCAATCCGTGGCAGGCTGGATCGCGGAACTGGACGTCAATCGCTGGGTCCTGATGGGGATCATCAACATTTTCCTCTTGGTCGCAGGATTCTTTTTGCCCCCTGTCGCCGTGATCCTGATGTCCGCACCGATCCTGTTGCCGATCATCACATCTGCGGGCTTCGATCCGATCTGGTTCGCCGTAGTGCTGACGATCAACATGGAGATCGGCCTGATCACGCCGCCGGTGGGTCTGAACCTCTACGTTATCAACGGCATCGCGCCGGATATCTCGTTGAAGAAAATCCTCGTTGGTTCCCTGCCCTTCGTCGGCTGCATGGTACTGGCCATCGTGATCCTGTCGGTCTTTCCAAGCCTCGCCACCTGGTTGCCGGACTACCTGATGGGCCCGGCGTTGTGAGCCTTCTCGCAGATCTTCTCTCGACGCTGATCGACCGCCGGTTGCCGAGCTTCGGCGCGCCACGTCAGGACGGACGCCCGATCGAGGCGCTGTGTCGCGCGCTGATCGGCAACAGCGGCGAGGTCTCGGGTTATGCACTCGCGCGGCATATTCTCGACCTTTACGAAGCTTTGGACGACGCCGCGAAACACGCGTTCTTTTCCTATCTCAACGACGACATGGATCTCGACACCGCCGCCGTGTCAGAAGCCGCCGCTGCCTATGCCGCAGACGGATCAGTGGCAAATTATCGCAATCTGATGGTCGCAGCCGAGCCCGATCGCCAGGAACTCGCGCGGCGTCTCAATCAGGTGCCGGGGGCCACTGGGCGATTGGTTGCGATGCGCAAGGATCTTCTGCGTTTCCTGAAATCAGATCCCGCCCTTGCCAAGCTTGACACCGATCTGCGGCACCTGCTTTCAAGCTGGTTCAACCGTGGTTTTCTGGTACTGCGGCCAATCAACTGGCAAAGCCCGGCGCATGTGCTCGAGAAGATAATCGCCTACGAGGCTGTCCACGCCATCGACAGTTGGGACGACCTGCGCCGCCGCCTGCAACCGACCGACCGCCGCTGCTTCGGCTTCTTTCACCCCGCGATGCCCGACGAGCCGCTGATCTTTGTCGAGGTTGCGCTGACCCACGGCATCCCCGGTTCGATCCATGAATTGCTGGGCAAAGAACGCGGCGAACTGCCTGCCGAGGATGCAGATACGGCCGTATTCTATTCGATCTCGAACTGTCAGGCCGGGCTGGCGGGTATCTCTTTCGGCAATTCGCTCATCAAGCAGGTTGCGGGAGATCTGAGCCATGCCCTGCCGCAGTTGAAAACCTTCGTGACGCTCTCTCCGATTCCCGGCCTGATGGACTGGCTGCGCGAAAACAAGCTTGAAGCGGTGGAAGGCAATCCCGACACATTGCGCGCGCTTGCTGCCCATTACCTGCTGGAGGCAAAGCGTAAGGACGGGCTTCCCCGAGACCCGGTGGCGCGGTTCCATCTGAAGAACGGCGCATCGGTTCACGATGTGCACGCGCGCGCCGATCTGTCGCCCAACGGACTGGCACAATCGGGCGGCGCAATGGTCAATTACCTCTATGATCTCGCGCGTATCACTGAAAACCACGAGAACTTTGCGACCAACAAGAAAGTCGTGGCCGCGCCTGCAATGCGCACGCTTTCACGCAAGGCACTTCCGACTCACGCCTGAAACTCGGGAACGATCCATGGCCAATCCGCTTTACGATACCCTTTTCGGACGCCACCTCGGAAAGACGACGCCGTTCCTGCATTTGCTCAACGGCGAAACGATCACGCATGACGCCTTTCTGACCATGACCGCCCGCTTCGCCCACGCCATCACCGGCCACGGACTTGAAGCGGGTGACCGACTGGCGGCGCAGATCGAGAAATCGCCGGAAGCGCTTGCGATCTATGCTGCCTGTGCGCAGACCGGCGTTGTTTTCCTGCCGCTCAACACCGGTTACACGGCGACCGAACTCGATTATTTCATCGGTAATTCGGGGGCGAAATTGGTGCTGGGATCCGATCGCAGCGAAACCAGTCTTGCACCCGTTACTTCTGCGCACGGTGCAGTGCTGCGAACGCTGAACCCCGATGGTTCTGGGAGCTTTGCCGATGACGCCAAAGGCCAACCCGAAACCTTTGAAACCGTCGCGCGGAGTGGCGACGATCTTGCGGCGTTTCTTTATACCTCCGGCACAACGGGCCGCTCGAAAGGCGCGATGCTGACGCAAACGAACCTTCTGTCGAACGCACAGACGCTGGCTGATTTCTGGCGCTTCAGCGACACCGACGTATTGCTCCACGCATTGCCGATCTTCCATACGCATGGGCTGTTCGTGGCCTGCAACATCACCCTGATCGCAGGCGGGTCTATGATTTTCCTGCCGAAGTTTGATCCAGACGAGATGATCGCGCAGATGCCGCGCGCCACCGCGATGATGGGCGTCCCGACCTTCTACACCCGGCTTTTGGACGATCCCTGCTTTACCGCCGATCTGACCCGCCATATCCGGATTTTCGTCTCGGGCTCCGCGCCGCTGCTGGCCGAAACTCACGTCCGTTTCGAAAAACGCACCGGCCACCGCATCCTTGAGCGCTACGGGATGACCGAGACCAACATGAACACGTCCAACCCCTATGACGGCGAAAGGCGTGCCGGAACCGTCGGGTTTCCGCTGCCCGGGGTCGAGCTGAAGATTACCGATCCGGCGACCGGCGAGGAAGTTTCCCAGGGCGAGATCGGACAGATCGAGGTGCGCGGCCCCAACGTCTTCATGGGCTATTGGCAAATGCCGGAGAAAACCGCCGAAGAATTGCGCGCCGACGGGTTCTTCATCACCGGTGACCTCGGACTGATCGACGATCAGGGCTATGTGCAGATCGTGGGACGCAACAAGGACCTGATCATTTCGGGCGGCTACAACATCTATCCCAAGGAAATCGAGCTTGTGCTGGATGAACAGCCCGGCGTTCTGGAAAGCGCGGTCATCGGTGTCCCACATCCCGATTTCGGTGAAGGCGTGGTTGGCGTGCTTGTGGCCAAAGACGGTGAGACACCTTCGACTGATGAGATCATGGCGCACTTGGACAACTCGCTGGCGCGTTTCAAGCAGCCGAAAAGGCTTGTCGTGCTGGACGCACTGCCGCGAAACACGATGGGCAAGGTCCAGAAGAATATCCTGCGCGATCAGTTCGCGGACATCCTGACGACCGCAAAAGACTGAACGCCCACGCGTCGCCGGCTAGAAGATCGCGTTAGGCAGCCAAGTGGCCAGGAACGGCAGCGCCCAAACCAGAAGGATCCCGACCGCCTGCAACCCGATAAACGGCACCACGCCGGTATAGATATGACCGGTCGTAATTTCCTTGGGGGCGGCGGCCCGGAGGTAGAACAGTGAAAACCCGAACGGCGGCGTCAGAAAACTGGTTTGCAGATTGATCGCCAGAAGCACCCCAAGCCAGATCGGGTCATGCCCCATGATGATCAGCGTCGGCGCCACCAGCGGCAGCACGATCACCGAGATTTCCACGAAGTCCAGAAAGAAGCCCAGAACAAACACGAACAGCATCACGAACAAAAGCGCGCCGCTTGGGCCGCCGGGCAGGTTCGACAGCAGATGCGCGACGCGTTCTTCGCCGCCCAGTCCGATGAAAACCAGCGAGAAAAAGCCGGCGGCAAGGATGGTGGCAAAGATCATCGCCGTCATTGTCAGCGTCGAATTCAGCGCGTCATGAATGGTCTTTTCACGGATCGAGGCACGCAGGGCCAGCGCAATCGCGGCAAGTCCGACGATGGCGAGCAGACCATAAAACGCGCCGATCATCCACTCGAACGCGCCGCTGTCATTGCGCTGAAGCCGGACCGGAAACATCCCGGCAAGCACCCCGAGGGCGATCAGGGCGGCGGCACCGATCAATATCAGCCTGGGGTTCAGACCTATCTTGCGACCCGCCATCAAAAGCGCCCCTATCGCACCAACCGAGGCGGCTTCGGTCGGCGTTGCCACCCCGCCGAGGATTGCCCCGAGCACAGCGAATATCAGTAGAACCGGCGGAACGATCGCTGCCATTACCTCGCGCCTGTCCGGGCGCTCCAGTCCGATCTCGGCTGGCGGCATGTCTTGCGGGCGCAAGGCTCCGCGGATGAGGATGTAAAGAAGATAGAGCACGACCAGCAGCAGACCGGGTATGATCGCGGCGGCGAAGAATTGACCGACTGACAATGCCTCGACCGAGAACTTGCCCTGTTCGTACTGCGCCTGTTGATAGGCGTTGGACATCACGTCCGCCAAAATGATCAGCAGAGTCGAGGGCGGTATGATCTGACCCAGCGTGCCGGCGGTGCAGACTATTCCCGCAGCGACGCTTGGGTTGTATCCGGCTCGCAGCATCGTCGGCAGCGCAATCATGCCCATCGCAACCACCGTGGCCCCGACGATACCTGTCGACGCGGCAAGCAGAGCGCCGACCAGGACCACCGAAATGCCAAGCCCCCCGCGCAATTGACCAAAGCTGCGCCCCATGGTGTCGAGAAGCTCTTCGGCGATCTTGCTCTTTTCCAGAATCGCGCCCATCAGCACGAAGACGGGAATGGCGATCAGCACCTGGTTGCCTATCAGCCCGTAAGCCCGCTGGCCCAAAGCTCCCAGCAGCGAGACGTCCATCACGCCCAGCATCCATCCCAGATAGGCGAACGCGACGGCGACGCCTGCGATGCTGAACGACACCGGAAACCCCGAAAGGATAGCTGCCATCAACACGGCGAACATGATCAGATCGAGATAGGCGGTCATGTCGCGTCACTTTCGTTGAACAGTCGCACAAGAAGCGAAAGTGATTGGAGAAGGATCAGGATACAGAAGGCCGGTATCAGCGATTTAAGCAGAAACACCGCTTCGATTCCGCCAACCGAGATTGGTCCTTCGAGGATTCTCCACGAATTGCGCACCGACGGCCACGACCAGTAGAGCAGCGCGATCATCGAGGGCAGCAGCAGGAACAGATGTCCGAAGATGTCGATGCGACGCCGGGTCTGGTCGCTGACCTTGGCGTAGAACACATCGACGCGGACGTGTTTGTCGACCAGCAGCGTGAACCCCGCCCCAAGCATGAACAGCGTCGCGTGCATGTAGAGCACGCTTTCCTGCGCGGCGATTGAATTGACGCCAAAGACGTACCGGCCAATGACGATGCAGAACTGGACAAGGACCATGATCAGCGCGAGCCATCGGATGATGCTGGCGATCGAACGGTTCATCTGGTCAATCGTGTCGGCGAAACGCAGCATCGGACCCTCCCCGGTCGATGAATTTTTTCGGTGCGCGACATTTGCCGCGCACCGACCGGTTTTCAGTAACCCAAAACACCTGCGCGGGCGTTCATCTGACCGTTGTCGGCATAGGTCATGTAACCGCCGACAAGATCGCGGTAAGCGATAAAGCTCTCGGTGATTCGGCCGACCAATTCGTCATCATCGCCGCGCAGCTCTTCCATGATCTCGCCCGCAGCGACGCCCATGGCCGCAATCACATCGTCAGGCAGTTTGCGGACCTGAACTCCGTGTTCATCCACCAGTGTCTTGAGCGATTGCGCGTGTTTGGTCATGTATTCCGTCCAGACCGGGTTATAGAGACCCAGACAGGCCTGCGTCACGACTTCCTTCAGATCATCTGGCAATTCGGCAAAGACATTCGCGTTCACGCCGCATTCCTCGGCCGATGATGGCTCGCCGACGCCGGGCCAGTAGTAGAACGGTGCGACCTGGTAATAGCCAAGCGCGGAATCCGTCCACGGACCGATGAATTCGCCCGCATCCAATGCACCGGTCTGTAACGCCTGGAACATCGCCGGGCCGCTCATCGCTTCGGCGGCCATCCCAAGTTTCGCAGCCATTTCAGACGCGATACCGGTTGTGCGGAACTTCAGACCCTTGAGGTCCTCGACGGAATTGATCTCGTTCTTGAACCAACCGGCCCATTGCGGACCCGAGTTTCCACACAGGAACGGCTTGATGCCGAACCGACCATACATCTCGTCATAAAGCGCCTGACCGCCACCATGATACATCCACCCGAATTGCTCGTCCGCACGCAGGCCGAAGGGCTGAGACCCGAACAGCAGGATGCCCTTGGACTTGGAGCCCCAATAGGCGGGAACGGCGTGATAAAGCTCGGCGGTGCCTTCGGACACGGCATCGAAAACACCGTTGCCGGGAACGATCTCGCCGGCGGCATAGAGCGTCACGTTGATCCGCCCGCCCGAAAGAGTGGTGATCCGGTCGGCCAGCGTCTGCGCGGCGACGCCCGGTCCGGGCAGGTTTTTCGGCCATGCCGATACCAGTTTCCAATTGCGCACATCCTGCGCGATGGCCGGTGCGGCCAACGTCGAGGCGGCGATGCCGACGCCGCCAGCGGCCAAGAAATTTCGTCTGTCCATTGTCATAGCTCCATGTTGCTTTTGGGTTTGGTGGGTTTGCCTTCCAAGCCGTCATTTGCGGCCCCTGATGCGCCGGGTATGCGCATTTCGAACACCTCGCTGATGCGGGCGTAGTCGTAGTATCCCATTCGGGCGATGGGCTGAATTTGGGAGATGTCGATCTTGCCGCTCGGCAAGATGACCTCGTCTGCCACATGAATGCGCATCACCTGGCCGTAAACGACATCGACCGTTCCGACAGGGCTGTTGCCCGGCAGCCGATGTGTGGACAGGTAGCGGCACTCGAAATGACAGGGGCTTTCGGCCACGCGCGCGCCGGGTGCGTCGATACAGCCTGCCTTTGTCACACCCGCGCGGTCGAACTCGTCCTCGTCGGGGTCCAGCGCCATTGCGGAAATGTTGACCGCTTCGCGCAGGGCGAAGGTGGCCATGTTCCACACGAACCACCCTGTTTCCTCGGCGTTGATCACCGTGTCCTTGCGCCGTCCATCCGGATAGTTATTCGCCGCGAACATCACCATTGGCGGGTCAAAAGTCAGGTTCTGCCACTGACTATATGGCGCAAGGTTGTGAACACCGCCTTGGCTGATCGTTGAAAGCCAGCCGATGGGCCGCGGCACCGTGCAACTTTTGAAAGGCGAATACGGCAGCGGGCATTCATCGGTGTTAGGATTGAAATGCATGTCGTATCAGTTCCCCAGAATACGGGGCAGCCGCAGCCCGTGTTCGCGGGCGCAGTCGATAGCCTCGGGGTAGCCCGCGTCGGCGTGGCGCCAGACGCCGGAGGCCGGATCGTTCCACAGGACCCGCTCGATCCGCTTGGCGGCCTCGGGTGTTCCGTCGGCGCAGATCACAACTCCGGAGTGTTGGCTGAAGCCCATGCCGACGCCTCCGCCGTGATGAATGCTGACCCATGTCGCACCCGAAGCGGTGTTGACCAGAGCGTTCAGCAGCGGCCAGTCGCTGACCGCGTCCGAGCCATCCAGCATCGCCTCGGTCTCTCTGTTGGGTGACGCCACCGAGCCGCTGTCCAGATGATCGCGACCGATCACGACGGGAGCCTTGAGTTCTCCGCTGGCGACCATCTCGTTGAAGGCAAGCCCTGCGCGGTGCCGATCTCCGAGGCCAATCCAGCAAATCCTCGCAGGCAATCCCTGAAACGCGATACGGTCGCGCGCCATGTCGAGCCAGGTGTGCAGGTGGACGTTGTCAGGGAACAACTCTTTCATCTTGGCGTCGGTCTTATAGATGTCCTCGGGATCTCCCGACAATGCGCACCAACGAAACGGGCCTATTCCGCGACAAAACAGCGGACGAATGTAGGCCGGCACGAAACCGGGAAAGGCAAAGGCGTTCTCAAGCCCCTCGTCCAGCGCCACCTGCCTGATATTATTGCCATAATCCAATGTCGGCACACCGGCATTCCAGAAATCCACCATCGCGGCGACATGCACCTTCATGCTGGCGCGGGCGGCTTTTTCGACAGCCTTGGGGTCGCTTTCGCGTTTGGCTTTCCATTCCGCCATCGTCCAGCCTTGCGGCAAATAGCCGTTAATCGGGTCATGGGCGCTGGTCTGATCGGTCACTATATCAGGGCGGACTCCGCGCCGGTAAAGTTCGGGGAAAATGTCAGCAGCGTTGCCCAGCAGACCGACCGATTTCGCCTCGCCGGCTGCCGTCCAGCGCTCGATCATCGCCAGCGCCTCGTCCAACGTCTCGGCGCGCTCATCGACGTAGCGGGTGCGCAGGCGGAAATCGATGCTGTCGGAGTTACATTCCACGGCCAGACAACAGGCCCCGGCCATAACGGCGGCAAGCGGTTGCGCGCCGCCCATCCCACCCAGACCACCTGTCAGAATCCACTTGCCCGTCAGGTCGCCGCCATAATGCTGGCGACCGGCTTCGGCAAAGGTTTCAAAGGTGCCCTGAACGATGCCCTGGCTGCCGATGTAAATCCACGATCCGGCGGTCATCTGGCCGTACATTGCCAGACCCTTTTTATCGAGTTCGTTGAAATGGTCCCAGGTTGCCCAATGCGGCACCAGGTTGGAATTGGCGATCAGAACGCGCGGCGCATCGACGTGGGTTTTGACGATCGCAATGGGTTTGCCCGACTGCACGACAAGTGTTTCGTCCGCCTCGAGGTCTTTGAGACTGTCGACGATAACATCGAAGTCCTGCCAAGTTCGCGCAGCGCGCCCGATGCCGCCATAAACCACCAACTCGTGCGGGTTTTCGGCAACGTCGGGATGCAGGTTGTTCATGAGCATCCGCAAAGGCGCTTCGGTCTGCCAGCTTTTCGCGTTCAGCTTGGTCCCGGTCGGGGGATAGATGTCGCGGGTATTCTTGCGCGGGTCGCTCATTGCGGTCTCCATTCGGACAGGGATTCAAGAATGCTTCTAAGGTGTGGGCGCAGGCGGTCCGCGCCGGTGTCATCATAGGTCCACGGCGGGCTTTCGAGCATATAAGTGGATTGGGCGAGTTCCATCTGGAGCGCGTGAACAGCGCGACCGGGCTGTCCGTAATGGCGCGTTGTCCAGCCGCCCTTGAAGCGCCCGTTCAACACGCTGGAATAGCCGTCGGCCGCTTCGCATATCCGGAGAACCAGGGTTTCGATGTCGCGCGCGCAAGACGTGCCACCTGCTGTCCCGATATTGAAATCGGGCAGCTTGCCGTCGAACAAAAACGGAATCCGTGACCGGATCGAATGGCAGTCGAACAGCAGCGCAAAGCCGTGTCTGGCCCGGACGCGCACCAACTCAGCCGCCAGCGCCGCATGATAGGGAGCGTGAAAGCCTCCCAGCCGCCGAGCGATCTCGGCTTCATCGGGTTCCAGACCCATGCGATAAAGAGGCAGGCCGTCGAAATCGGTGAGTGGGCACAGAGATGTGGTATTCTGACCGGGATACAGGCTTTGGTCGGTAGGGTCGCGATTGACGTCGATCACATAGCGGTGGACCGGCGTGCGCACGGTCGTGACCTGCCCCGCGAGGTCGGCGTAGAGACGGTCGATGTTCCAATCGGTATCAGCCAGCGCGCGACCGGTATCATTCAGCCGAGACAAGCAATCGTCGGGAATGTCGGTGCCGGTGTGGGGCAGACCAAGGACCAGCGGGCCATCGCCTTGTGTGACTTCGATCAGGCTCACAGAGCCAGATCCATTCCGGCAGCCTTTGAAAGACTGTCGTCGAGCGCCACGGCGGCGGCGCGTCCGATATCGTCGGCAAGGTAGCGATCGTGTTTCAGTGTCGGTACCGTCTTCCTCAGTGTCGCGAGCACCGACTTCAGCGGACCGGAAGTGACCAGCGGGCCGCGAAATTCGATACCCTGCGCGGCGCACATCGCCTCGATCCCCAGAATGACCGACAGGTTTGCCGTCATCCTGCGCAACCGTCGCGCACCATGCGCCGCCATGCTGACGTGATCCTCCTGATTGGCAGATGTCGGCGTGCTGTCAGTGGAACAGGGATTGGCGAGGTGCTTGTTCTCGCTCATCAGCGCCGCGGTGGTGACTTCGGCGATCATCATGCCAGAGTTCAGGCCCGGCGCGGGGGTCAGGAATGGCGGCAGATCGAACGACAAAGTGGGATCGACCATCAACGCAACGCGACGCTGCGCGATTGCTCCGATCTCGGCCAGTGCAATGGCGATCTGATCGGCGGCAAAGGCGACCGGCTCAGCGTGGAAATTCCCGCCCGAAAGGATCTCGCCCGTCTCGGCGATCACCAGCGGATTATCAGTCACCGCGTTTGCTTCGATCTCCAGCGTGCGACCGGCAAAGCGCAAAAGGTCGATGGCCGCGCCGGTCACCTGTGGCTGACAGCGGATGCAATACGGGTCCTGCACGCGGGTGTCGCCATCGCGGTGGCTTTCCCGGATCGCGCTGCCTTCAAGCAACTTCGACATCGCGCCCGCGACATCAATCTGACCGCGATGCCCCCTGAGCGCATGGATCGCGGGATTGAGCGGTGCCGTGGAGCCCATGATCGCGTCGGTGGACATGGCAGACGTGACGATTGCGGCACGCGCCAGTCGCCAACCATCGAACAGGGCGGCCAATGCGCAGGCGGTCGAGAACTGCGTGCCATTGATCAGCGCCAGCCCCTCTTTGGGGCCAAGGGTGACTGGATCGAGACCCGCCTTCGACAATGCGGCACCGCCCGACATGGTTTCGCCGCCATAAGTCGCCTGCCCCTCGCCGATCATCACCGCTGCCATGTGTGCGAGCGGCGCCAGATCGCCCGATGCTCCGACCGAACCCTGAACTGGTATGACAGGCAGGACGCCTTTGGCCAGCATCGCTTCGATCATAGTGCAAATGTCGGGCCGCACCCCGGATGCGCCGCGCCCCAGCGACAAGAGTTTCAGCGCCAGCATCAGGCGCACGGTCGCGGCATCGAGATTGTCGCCGACGCCGCAGCAGTGCGACAGGATCAGGTTGCGTTGGAGGGTTTCGGTATCTCTCGGCGCGATCCTGACCGAAGCGAGTTTGCCAAATCCGGTGTTGACGCCATAGACCGGCGCGTCGCCCTTCGCGGCTTGCGCAATGACAGCGGCAGACGCTGCAATCGCCGGGCTCGAGCTTGGATCAAGTTGGACCGGGTCGTCGCTGCGCCAGATGGTTTCAAGGTCGGCCAGTGTGGCGGCACCGGGTTTCAGGATCAGCGTCATGGAGCACCTGCAAAGAGACGTTCATGCAATGGGTTGATGCCGATACCGTAAGACAGTTCGGCCGGATCGCTGACATCCCAAATCGCAAGATCGGCGCGCAGGCCGGGGGCAATTACGCCACTGTCCGTCAGACCAAGCGCCTTCGCGGCGTTCCGCGTAGTTGCTGCCAACGCCTCGGCCGGGGTCAGACGGAACAGCGTGCAGGCCATGTTCATCGCCAGCAGGATCGAACCCAAAGGCGACGAACCGGGGTTCCAATCGGTTGCGACGGCAATCGCCACACCATGATCGCGCAACGCCCGAACCGGAGGAGCCTTGGTTTCGTGGATCGTGTAGAATGCGCCCGGCAGCACCACCGCCACCGTTCCCGAAGCCGCCAGCGCAGCCGCATCCGCTTCGGTCGCATATTCGACATGGTCCGCAGACAAGGCACCGTAGCGGGCGGCCAGTCGAGTGCCGCCAATGTGGCTCAATTGCTCGGCGTGCAGTTTCATCGGCAAACCAAGTTCGCGGGCCACATCGAATACGCGCGCAATCTGAGTGGTATTGAATGCGATTCCCTCGCAGAACCCGTCGACCGCATCGACAAGACCCTCGGCGTGGGCGGCCCGCAATGTGGGAATGCAAACCGTGTCGATATAGGTGTCTGGGTCAGCCCCCGCAGGCACGGCGTGCGCGCCGAGAAAGCTGGTTTTGACGCGGATCGGGCGATGCGCGGGAATGGCACGTGCCACGCGCAGCATCTTCAGTTCTGTATCGCGATCGAGCCCATATCCGGATTTGATTTCGACTGTCGCCACGCCTTGGGCGATCAGGGCATCCACTCGGGTCAACGCCGAATTGAGCAAGTCGGCTTCCGCCGCCGCACGGGTTGCCGCAACGGTTGAAACGATCCCACCCCCGGCGCGCGCGATGTCTTCGTAGGTGGCGCCGGTCAGCCGCATCTCGAACTCGCGAGCGCGATTGCCGCCGTGAACGATATGGGTGTGACAATCCATCAGTGCCGGTGTGGCAAGCCGTCCTTCATAGGTCCGGCGCTCGATCCCTGCGAATTCGGACGGCAAGTCCGACGCGGGGCCGACCCAAGCAATCTTGTCACCCGACACGACCACCGCCGCGTCCTCGACCAGCCCATACCCGCCATTGTCCTGCGCCATAGTCGCGGCGGTAATCCCGGAAATGACGAAAGAGGCTTGCATCAACTGTCCTTGCTTAAG
>JBBKWG010000262.1:0-6843 GCA_037968835.1 Paracoccaceae bacterium | reverse complement strand
GCCGATTGGAAGGCGTTCGACCTTTTGCCGGCGCTCAGGGCGATGCTGGACTGGGATCAGATGCAGCTTGTTGACCGCGAGGCTCCAGCGCATTTCGAGACGCCACTGGGGCACAGGATCGCCATCGACTATTCCGGTGACGATCCCGAGATTGCCCTGCGATTGCAGGAAATGTTCGGTGTCACGCGACACCCTGTCGTTGCCGGACGACCGCTGAGAGTGACCCTGCTTTCACCGGCCGGACGCGGGGTGCAGACGACGATGGACTTACCGGGGTTCTGGGCGACGTCTTACGGGGACGTCAGAAAGGACATGCGCGGGCGCTATCCGAGACACCCCTGGCCCGAAGATCCGACACAGGCCGATCCGACACTTCGGGCGAAACGACGCAAAGACGGTTAACGCAGCGTCCGCACGGTGGGCGTTGCGGAGAGTGCCGCGCTTCGTAAACACCTTCCCCGGTTGGTCCGGGGGTGATTTTCGGGTTTCGGTATCGCGTCGGTATTGCATCGGTATCGCGTCGGTGGAGCGATCTGTTTTCAGGCCGTTTCGCGATATGGGACCAACGCGCGTTCATCAAGGTTAATTGCGCGGTAATGTGTCGGGAGAAACAAAGTAAAACGCCCCGGAACTCCGGGGCGTTTTGGTCGGTAACTTGCAGTCAAATTCAGCAGAAGCCACAACCTTGTTGCAGGAAGAAACCGCCGCCGAGCGACTGGGTGCCAGCATCTGATGTCAGGCTACCCGCGACACCGCCCCCGGCGTATTCGCCGACCTCGCCGTAGATCGCGCCCATCAAGTCCATTTCACCCGTAGCATCGCCAGTGAGGCTCATGGTTCCGGCGATACGACTGCCGGTGACGGTACCGCTGATCGTGCCTTCCAGGGAGCCGTCACTCATGGTCTCGGTTGCGCTGTTGGAGGCATTGAAACCACCGAAGGTTGTGCCGGTTATTTCACCGCTGCCGAAACCAATGTCCATCGCGATGTTACCACCAGCAAAGATTTCGGTCGTCGCGGTTTCGCCGTAACCATTCCAGTTGCCGAAGTACGTGGCAGTCTCGGTCGGCAGCGCCAATGCTGCGGTTTCGAGACCGATGGCACCTTCGTTGTAGTCAAAGGCATTGTCGCCGAATTCGACATAGACCGGCTCGCCATCATAATATTCCGCGTAGGCCCATTGCCCGGCGGCATTGCTGACTGCCACAAAGTTCTCGTCAAAATCATCTACAGTGTCGTAAACGATCTCGGGATTGCCATCGACCGCGACATAAACGATCTCGGTGGCTTCGTCGAAGCGAACGCGAATCTCGTGGACCGAGCCGTCTGAGCCGCCAGCAAAACCGGTGAGGCCGTCTGCGACGAGGGCCTGGTAAACCGTCGTTTCACCATCGGTGTAGACCGGTGCGTAGAACGAACCAAGCTTGGTCGTCGTGGTGGAGCCACCGCAGGCGGCCAGCAGAGGAATTGCGCAAAATGCGAGGGTTTTGAATGTGGGGTACATGGATATCTCCGTTGTTATGTAGTGCTCACAGAACCGTGAAGAGTGTTCGCAATGTGGCGAGGGGAAGTGCAAGTCAAGGCCATTGTCGCCAGCAAGGCGTCAATTAAGCATTGTTTCACAGTAACTTATGTTACATCGCTCAAATGCTGCGCGTCACCAGCGCCCGAGCGCGGCCTCGTCCTCGTCCTTGGCGGCGACCCATTTCGCGCCGTCAGCGCCGTATTCCTTCTTCCAGAACGGGGCGCGGCTTTTGAGGTAGTCCATGAGGAATTCGGCGGCGGCGAAGGCGTCGGCGCGGTGACGCGAGGCGGTGGCGACCATCATGATCTGATCGCCCGCCTTTAGCGCGCCAAAGCGGTGGATGACGAGGGCATCGACCAGCGACCAGCGATCGAGCGCGGTCTGTCGGATTGCTTCCAGCGCGCTTTCGGTCATGCCGGGATAATGCTCGATCTCCATCGACGTGAGGGTGCCACCCTCGTCGCGCACCAGACCCGAGAAACTGACGATCGCGCCCGCGCCCTGCGCCGAGGTCGTGAATGCGCGCAGTTCATCGCCCGGATCGAACGGCGCGGACTGAACGCGGACGCCCATCAGCCGCCGGTCATCGGCGGGAAGAACGCGACTTCGCGCACACCCGAAAGCGGTGCCGACATCTCTGTGAGATCCTGGTCCACGGCGACGCGAACCGAGGCCATATCCGAAAACGCGAGCGCGTGGGCTTCGCTGCGGGAGCGCAATTCTTCGACAAGATCCGCGACCGTGGCGGCGTCAGTTTCGATATGCTCTTTCGGGGCACCGATACGTTCGCGCAACCAGGAGAAGTAAAGCACGTCGATCATTTCTCGTCCTTCAGGTATGGCATGGCCTTGAAAAGATACTCCGTCCCCGTCCACAACGTCAAAGCCGCAGCGAGCCAGAGCAGGGCCACACCGACCCACCACGTGAGCCAATGGAACTGCTGGATCAGGCGGATACCCAGTGGATCGATACCACCTTCAAATATTTGCGAGATCGTCGTGGCATCCATGCCGAAGGTGCGTTCGATCAGCATGTGCTGGAAGATGCCGGTCGCGAACAGAACCGCAATCGAGATCATCTGGGCGGTCGTCTTCCACTTGGCGAGTATCGTCACCTTGAGCGTGCCGGCGGTGTCACCGAGGAATTCGCGGAGGCCGGAAACGAAAACCTCGCGAAAAATGATCATCGTGGCCGGCAGGAGAATCCACGGGTCCATGCCCGCGTAGCCCGTGATCACAAGCAGGGCGATCACGACCATCGCCTTGTCGGCGATCGGATCCAGCATCGCGCCCAGTTTCGATTCCTGCTTCCAGAGCCGGGCGAGATAGCCGTCGAACCAGTCGGTGATGGCGGCGCCGACGAACAGCACGAGCGCGAACCAATCGGCCCAGGGACGAGTGAAATAAAGGAACATCAGAACGACACCGGGTGCCGCCAGAAGCCGCAAAAGCGTGAGGATATTCGGGATCGTCCAATTCATGCCCAACGAGATAGACTCCGGCGCGAGAAAGGGAAAGGGTCTGAATCCGCGCAGGCTTGGTGTCGCGCGTCATTGTCCTTTGACATCGCGCGACTACTTTAACCTCATGGTTAACGAGTCCGCCCGTCGTCTGATATATTCCCGAGCCGAGTTCATCTCTGACGCGGTTGTGCATATTGCGGGTCTGGTGCTGGTCGCTGCGGCGGTTCCGGTGCTGATCTTTCTGGCGACGATGATCGACAAGGGCACCGCTCCGGTCTGGAGCGCGGCGGTCTATGGCACCAGTTTCGCGTTGATGATCCTGTGTTCGGCGCTTTATAACATGTTTCCGCATCCCGACTGGGTCTGGCTTTTGAGCCGGTTGGACCATTCCGCGATCTACCTGAAAATCGCCGGCACCTATACGCCGTTCGCGATCATTTCCGGTCAGGGACTGGTGCTTCTGGCCGGTCTTTGGGGTGCGGCGCTGACGGGCGTGTCGCTGAAGCTGGTCTCGCCGCACCGGTATCGGATGTTCGGGCTGGCGCTGTATCTGGCGATGGGTTGGGTAGGCGCGCTGGCGGGTTGGGGCATCTTCGCCGCGCTGCCGGTGGAGGTCGCCATTCTGGTTGCGACCGGTGGCATTCTTTACACCATTGGTGTCGTCTTTCACCTGTGGGATCGGCTGCCGTTTCACAACACGATCTGGCATGTCTTTGTGCTGGTAGCGAGCGGCGTGCTTTATGCCGCTGTCGTGGTGGCGGTGCTGGGAACTTAGGGGTCGTCCGGCGGGCTGAAAACCTAACTGCCGTGGAAGTAATCGTATATCGTTTCCGCCATCGCGCCCGAAATCCCGTCGACCGCTTTCAAGTCCGACAGATCTGCCCGCGCGACCGCTTTCGCGGAACCGAAGTGGGACAGGAGCGCGCGTTTTCGGGTGGCTCCGACGCCCGGGACATCATCAAGCGGCGTTGCCCCGACGGCCTTGGACCGCTTGGCGCGGTGGGCACCGATGGCGAACCGGTGGGCTTCGTCGCGCAGACGCTGGATGAAGTAGAGCACCGGATCGCCGCGCCTGAGCGCCATCGGACGCTTGCCGATACGGTGAAACTCTTCCTTGCCCAGATCGCGGTCGATGCCTTTGGCGACACCGATCATTGCCACATCCTCGACGCCGAGTTCGGCCATGATCCCGTTGACGGCACTGACCTGCCCGGCCCCGCCGTCGATCAGCAACAGGTCGGGCCACATGCCGCCCTGACGGTCTGGATCCTCTTTCAGCAGGCGCTTGAACCGGCGGGTCAGCACCTCTTTCATCATGCCGAAATCGTCGCCGGGCGTGAGGTCCACGCCCTTGATGTTGAACTTTCGATACTGACTTTTCAACATGCCCTCGGGCCCCGCCGCGATCATTGCGCCGACCGCGTGCGCGCCCTGGATGTGCGAGTTGTCGTAGACCTCGATCCGCTGTGGCGCTGCGTCCAGATCGAAGGCATCCGCCAGCCCTTGAAGGAGCCGCGCTTGCGTTGCGGTTTCGGACATCTTGCGGGCGAGGCTTTCGCGGGCGTTCCTGAGCGCGCCGGCCACGAGTTCTTTCTTCACGCCGCGCAAAGGCACGGCGATTTCGACCTTGTGGCCCGCCTTGATGCACAGGGCTTCGGCCATCAGGTCGGGGTCTTCGATTGCGTCCGACAGCAGGATCATGCGGGGTGGCTGTTTGTTGTCGTAAAACTGGCCGACGAACGCCTGCATGACTTCGGCCGCGTCGGCACCCGACCCCGTGCGCGGATAATAGTCGCGGTTGCCCCAGTTCTGGTTGGCGCGGATGAAGAACACCTGCACACAAGCCTGACCGCCCTCCATATGAAGCGCGATGACATCGGCTTCGGCGACACCGGCAGGGTTGATGCCCTGGGTTCCCTGCACATGGGTCAGCGCGCGAATACGGTCGCGCAGAGCGGCGGCGCGTTCAAACTCCATAGCCTCGGACGCGGCCCGCATGTCTTCGGCGAGCTTGGCCTGAACCCCGGTCGTGCGGCCTTGCAGGAAGCGTTCGGCATCGGACACAAGCCGGGCATAGGCCGCGTCGTCGACCAGCCCTACGCAGGGCGCAGAGCACCGCTTGATCTGGTAAAGCAGGCAAGGTCGGGTCCGGGATTCGAACGTCGCATCGGAACAGCTTCGCAGCAGAAACACCTTCTGAAGCTGGTTGAGCGTGCGGTTGACGGCCCCGGCGCTGGCGAATGGACCGTAATAGTCGCCCTTCTCTTTCTTGGCCCCGCGATGCTTCTTGATCTGCGGATAGGCGTGTTCCTTGGAGACCAGAATATTGGGGAATGACTTGTCGTCGCGCAAAAGCACGTTGTAGCGCGGTTTGAGTTGTTTGATCAGGTTCTGCTCGAGCAGCAGAGCCTCGGTTTCAGTCCGGGTGGTCAGGAACATCATCGACGCGGTGTCGCGGATCATCCGGGCAATGCGCGGGCTGTGGCCGGTTGGACGTGCGTAGTTGGAGACGCGGGCTTTGAGATTTCGCGCCTTGCCGACGTAAAGCACCGCGCCCTTGCCATCGAGCATCCGGTAAACACCCGGCGATCCGTCGATCGACTTCAGGTAGGACTGGATCACCGTCGGGCCGGTCGCAGGAAGTATTTGGTTACTTTCAGGCATTTCGCTGCTTCGGTCTGATTCTTCCAATGGCTGCACCGGCAATGTGGGCGGAACAAGAGAAAAGCTTTCCACGCTTTCTGTGGATAAGTGACGGGACAACTTTCAGTCGCTGCAATTTTTTCCTTAGATTATGACAGGTTCGTGACCTTGCCTATTTTTTAGGCACCTTTACAAGCCATTGATTTCAAGAGATATATTTTATTAACTCTGTCAATCATATGAAAACATTAAACATTTTGTAACGATCGGTGGGCGGGGAATTCTCCGGTGCAAAAGTCAAGACGCGTTCGAGCGAGCGTCGGCGATATAAGACCTATTCTACCCCCTGAATATCCCGCGTCTGCCAACCCAGATGCTGGCCGCCGTCGACGCAAATCAACTGACCGGTCACCGCTGGCGCGTCGAGGAAGTATTTCAGTGCGCCAACAATATCGGACGGGTCGGCACCGCGTTCAAGGATCGTCGAGGCGCGTTGATTTTCAAAGTGCTGATCGGTCTGGCGCGCGCCTTTCATGGTCGGGCCGGGGCCGATCGCGTTGACACGGACGCGGGGCGCAAGCGCCTGGGCCGAGGTCTGCGTCAGCGCCCAGAGACCCATCTTGGCGATGGTGTAGGTCATGAACTCGGGCGTCAGCTTGCGCACGCGCTGGTCGATCATGTTGACGATCAGCGCATTGGCTGTCGGCTCGTTCCATTCGCCGCCGATTGTCGGATCCGGGGCCTGGGCGCTGAATGCCTGCGTCAGCACGAACGGGGCGCGCAGGTTGCTTTCCAGGTGGCGGTCCCAGCTTTTGCGCGTCGCCGTGCGGATATTGTCGTAGTCGAATATCGACGCGCTGTTGATCAGAACGTTGAGCGCGCCGCCGAGGGCGTCGACCGCCGCAGGCACCAGCGCCTGCATCTGATCCTCGTCCGTGAGATCGGCCTGAACAGCCTCGGCAGACCGGCCCATCGCGCGAATTTCGTCGGCAACGGATTCGGCTTCGGCCTGACTGGAATTGTAGTGGATAGCGAGGTCGTAGCCGCGTTCGGCAAGCGACAACGCCATTGCGCGGCCAAGGCGCTTTCCCGCACCGGTGACAAGCGCCCGCCCGGTCACATCCGCACCACGGCGACGACATAGGCGATGTAGAGAGCGGTCAAGGCAGTCCCCCAACGTTTGGTCATGTTCAGGTTTTTGGCAAAGATGAAC
>JBBKWG010000261.1:0-7346 GCA_037968835.1 Paracoccaceae bacterium | reverse complement strand
GGCTTGAGGTTGCTATTTCGCCTTAATCCCGACCGCTTTTCTCGGGATTGAGGGCGAGGCAGGTTTGAGCGACGACACGGCAGGGTTCGAGGCGCAGGGGATCACGCGCCGCTTCGGCGGTCGCGACGTGGTGTCGAACGTCTCGCTCAGGGTGCGGCCCGGTCAAGTGACGTGTCTGCTCGGCCCATCGGGTTGCGGCAAATCGACGACGCTCAGGATCATCGCAGGTGTCGATCGGCAGAACAGAGGGCGGATTCTGGTCGACGGACGCGTGGTTTCCGACGATATCCAGCATGATCCGCCTGAAGCGCGTCAAATCGGCCTGATGTTTCAGGACTTTGCGTTATTCCCGCACCTGAGCGTTGCCGAGAATGTGGCCTTTGGGTTGAGCGGGTCGAGAACCGAAAAAGCGTGTCGTGTCAAAGAGATGCTGGAAAGGGTTCATCTAGAGGACTTTCTTGACGCTTATCCCCATGAGCTATCCGGCGGCGAGCAGCAGCGGGTGGCGCTGGCGCGCGCGATTGCACCACGCCCCAAGATCATGCTGCTGGACGAGCCTTTTTCGGGACTGGATAACCGGCTCCGCGACGGCATCCGCGACGAAACGCTGGATATCCTGAAAGAAGCGAATACCGCAGTTTTGCTGGTCACGCATGAACCTGACGAGGCAATGCGGATGGCCGACGAGATTGCGCTGATGCGCGCCGGGCGGATCGTGCAACAGGGCGCGCCGTATAACGTCTACAACGCGCCCGTCGACAAGGATGCCGCGGCTTTCTTCAGTGATATCAATGTGATTTGCGGCGTCGTTCATGGGGCGTTGACCGATACGCCGTTTGGTGCGTTTCTGGCGCCGGGCTTCCCGGATGGGACCGAAGTCGATATCGTGATCCGTCCCCAACATGTGCGGATTGATTTCGATCGCGATGGCCGCGGGCCGCATCCGACGCCCGAGGATGGCACTCCGGCGCGGGCCACGGTCGTGCGCTCGCGCTATATGGGCCGCGAGAGCCTGATCGAATTCGCGATGGAACACGATGGTTCGATCCTGAAGGCAACGGTGCCATCGGTTTTCCTGCCCAAACCCGGCACCGCGCTTTGGCTGATGATCCGCCGGGGCCGTTGCTTCGTATTCCCGGTGAGATAGACACCGGCTTTGCAAGGCTGTAATCCGCGTTGAAGAGGGACAAGACAACATGCGCGCGCAAAAACATCCGCTGGAAGAAGAACGCATTGGCGAATTGCGCGCACTTGGCGTTCTGGATACCGAGCCGGAGCTGAGATTTGACGACCTGACAGAACTTGCCGCGCAAGTCTGCGACGCTCCGATCGCGCTGATCACCTTGATCGCGGAGGACCGGCAATGGTTCAAATCGCACTTTGGAACCGATGTCTGCGGAACTGAACTTGCGGCGTCGACCTGCGCCCACACCATCCTTGGCACCGGACCGCTGGTGATCGAGGATATGAGCGCCGACCCCCGGACCGCCGACAATCTGGCTGTGCGCGAGGGTTTCGGGCTGGAATTCTATGCCGGTGTTCCGCTGATCGGTCGCGCTGGTCTGCCGTACGGGACGCTTTGCATACACGATACAGCACCGCGCACCTTGTCGAGCCAACAGCTTGTCGGACTTCAGCGTCTGGCCCGGCAGGCTGTCATTCAGCTTGAACTGTCCACCACGCTCAGGCGCAGCGAAGAGAATGTCGCGGCATTGCACGAAACGCAGATAAGTCTGCGTGCGGCGCTGAAGCAGACCGAGATTCTGCGGGACGAAATCGACCACCGGGTCAAGAACTCTTTGAGCCAGGTCGCGGCACTTTTGCGGATTCAGGCTGCGCAAAGCAACCAACCGGCGGTGAAAGACGCGCTGGACGTGGCTCAGCGCCGGGTGGCCACGATTGCGTCGGTTCACCGCGAACTGAACCGATCGGCTGTGGACCGCGAAGTCAGCCTGTCCGATTACATCTCAAATCTCGTCGATGATCTGCGCAGCGTGCTGCCTGACGGTATCGAGCTAAGCCACGATGTTCCGCCGCTTCGGATCGGAACGCGACACGCCACGCCCATGGCCATCGTCATCAACGAGTGTGTCGCGAACGCGGTAAAATACGCTTTCGAGGACCGAAGTACCGGTAAAATAATGATAAAGGCGACGCGCGAAGGCGACCAACTGGTGTTCGATATGTCCGATGACGGCGTAGGTATGTCAGCTGGTACGGCCGGAGTCGGTCTGGGTACGAAGATCATTGGCGCGGCGGCACAGTCCCTGGATGCCGAGGCGGAGTATCCTGATGTCACGTCCGGGCACGTGTTGCGGCTTCGCATTCCCCTGGCGACGCTGGCGACGCTTTAAGGCTCGCCCTCCATCCACTCCAGATAATCGGCAAGCGTGCGTCCGGGCTCTTCAGAAAAGGTGTCGAAACGCACGTCCAGAGTGCGGATACGGTCAACGCGGAAAACCCGGAAATCCTCGCGCAATTCGCACCATGAAGTGAGGGTCCAGACGCGGCCCCAGTATTCCATCTGGAGCGGACGGACGACACGGCGGGTTTCGTCGCGGTCCGGTGCGGAATAAGTGATTTCGACCTTGCGACGCGACCGGATTGCGGCGCGCAGGGGGGCCATGTGGACGAACCCGCGCGCGGCCTCGGCAAAGGGATAAACAGCAAAGCCCCAACCCGTGGCGGGTGCTGCGCGATCTTCGGGCAGGACAGCATCGACTTTTTCGGAAAGCGATTTTGCAGCCCGCTTCAATTCGTCGTCCCCGGCTTTCGACACCACCGCCAGCCCCAGATGCAGAGCCTCCAGTTCGGTCAGGCTGAGATTCAACGGCGGCAGCGTTATCGGAGCGGTCATCATGTAGCCAAGTCCGCGTTCGCCTTCGACGGGAATGCCGCTTGCGACCAGCGTGTCCATGTCGCGGTAAAGCGTGCGAAGCGACACGCCAAGCCGTTTGGCCATGTCGGTGCCACGATGAAGCCGCCCGTCACGCAGGATCTGGATCAACTCGAACAGGCGGTCGGTGCGGCGCAAGCGTTCCTCCATTTGTCGCCGGGCCTGAGCGTGCACGCCCTTTTCCCCGCGGTCGATTTTTCGCCTCCGGAGGCTCCGATTCGGCTGCATTGAGCCTTGATAATACACCTCCCCAACTGACATAAACCTGTCAGTTGGATTCTGGCCACTCAAATTTCTCCTGTATTATCGGCTATTGCCGTGCCTCCAACGCGTTTGCCGCTTTTCCTTGCCTGCGCGAGCGCCTAAATGATCGTTTGGATTTCAGGGAGAAACCCCATGCTGAACAACATTGGCCTTCCCGGCCTTCTTCTCATCGCCATTGTCGTGCTGGTCCTGTTTGGACGCGGCAAAATCTCGTCCCTGATGGGCGAGGTCGGCAAAGGCATCACTGCATTCAAGCGCGGCGTCGATGACGGCAAAAAGGAACTCGAAGATGCGGATTCCACCGTGGCACGCGATGTGACGCCGCCCGAACATGCCGACATCAAGCCGAACGATCCCGAGATTAATACCAAGGGCAAGGTCTGACCGCCGGTCGGACTGAACCCGCATGTTCGATCTTGGTATCGGCGAAATTCTTGTCATTGGCGTCTTCGCGCTGATCTTTGTCGGTCCGCGCGATTTCACCAAGATGTTCCGGGAACTTGGCAAATTCACTGCCAAGCTCAGACGTATGGCGCGCGACTTCCAGCGCGCGATGGAGGATGCCGCCGACGAGACGGGCATGAAAGAGACTGCCAAGGATCTGCGCGCGATGACCTCGTCCAAGAACCTTGGTCTGGATAAGCTGAACGAAACTGTCGGCAAATTCGACAAGTGGGATTCCGACAAGCCAAGCGGCGTTTCCAAGAAATTCGGTTCCGAGACCGAGAAGCTGAGCGAAGAGCGGGCCGAGGCGGCGCGCAAAGTCCGTGAAGCGACGGCTGCGAAGGCAACCGCAAGAAAAGACGCGGAAGCTGCGAAAAAGGTTGAAGCTGCGGCACCGGCAAAGGCTGCCTCCAAAGCGACGCCTGCAAAGGCTGCGAAACCGAAAGCGGCCAAACCAACGGCAGCGAAACCGAAGGTGGCCAAACCCGCGGGAGCTACGCCTAAGGCGGCCAAGGCCACGTCGAAATCTGACACATCAAAGACCGGGACGGCTTCATGAGCGCCGATTCCAACGACATTGAGGACTCCAGCGCGCCGCTTATCGAGCATCTGGCCGAGTTGCGCACCCGGCTGATCTGGTCGGTGCTGGCATTCGTTGTCGGCATCATTCTGGCCTTCATCGTTTCCGAACCGATCCTGCAATTTCTGCTGGTCCCAATCGAAGCAACTCTGCGCGCGCTTGGCGACCCTTCGCCGACGATGCAGTACACCAGCCCGCAGGAATACCTGTTTACGCTGTTCCGCATCTCTATGGTTTTCGGGTTCGCGCTGGCATTCCCGGTGATTGCGCATCAGTTGTGGCGGTTCGTGGCACCCGGACTTTATCGGACCGAAAAGAACGCGTTCCTGCCGTTCATCGTCGCATCGCCCGTGATGTTTCTTTTGGGTGCGAGTTTCGCGCACTTCGTCGTCACGCCGCTCGCGATGGCATTCTTTCTGGGGTTCGCGGACGTTTCGTCGATCTTTGCCAACCTTCTGACCAGCACCGTGGACGAATTGCCGCCCGATACCGCGATCGTGCCCGAAACCATCGACGGTGTGCGGATCACGTTCTTCGGCAAGGTCAACGAAAGCCTCGATATCACGCTGAAGTTCATCATGGCCTTCGGGCTCTGTTTCCAGTTGCCAGTTCTGCTGACGCTGATGGGCAAGGCCGGTCTGGTGTCGGCGCGTGGGCTGGCCAACACACGCAAATACGCCATGGTCGCGATCCTGGTGCTGGCGGCGTTGGTGACGCCGCCGGACGTGATCACCCAACTGATCCTGTTTGTAGTGGTCTACGGACTTTACGAAATCTCGATTCAGTTGGTGAAATGGGTCGAAAAGAAACGGGTCGACGAATTGCGGCGCGAGGGCGTGCTCGACGAGGACGAAGACCTCTATGGCGACATCGACGAAGACGAGGACGAAGTCCGGTGAGCGAGCCGCTTGAGCGGATCGCGGCGGCGCTTGAGCGGATGTCGCCGGCACCGCTGAAGTCCCCGGAATTTGCGGATGCGGACGCGTTTGTCTGGCACGTTTCGCCGGATCGGCTTGACCCTGTCGCGCGCGTCAACCGTGTCGATCTATCGCTGCTTGTCGGCATCGACCGGGCGCGTGATACGCTGCTGGAGAACACCCGTCAGTTTGCCCGGGGCCTGCCCGCAAATAACGCACTTCTGTGGGGCGCACGGGGGATGGGCAAGTCGAGCCTCGTCAAGGCCATCCACGCGGCAATGCTGGCGGAAGGGTTGGCGTTGAAGATCGTCGAAGTTCAGCGCGAGGATTTGCCGTCGGTCGGGCGACTGCTGAATATCTTGCGCCAATCGTCTGAAAAGTTTCTACTTTTTTGCGACGACCTGTCGTTCTCGCACGACGATCAGCACTACAAATCGCTGAAAGCGGTGCTGGATGGCGGGATCGAGGGGCGACCGGACAATGTGGTGTTTTATGCCACGTCCAACCGTCGCCACCTCATGCCGCGTGACATGATCGAGAACGAACGATCAAGCGCCATCAGCCCGTCCGAGGCGGTCGAAGAAAAGGTCTCGCTGTCAGACCGGTTCGGTTTGTGGCTGGGGTTTCATCCCTGTGCCCAGGACGAATACCTCGCGATGATCCGGGGCTACTGCGATGCCTATGGCGTCGAGATCGACGACCAGACGATGCGCGCCGAGGCTATCGAATGGCAGGCGACGCGGGGGGCGCGATCGGGGCGGGTTGCATGGCAATACTTCATCGACCTCGCCGGGCGCAGGGGTGTGTCGATCTAGCCTTTGCCGGTTGGTGTGGATTCAGGCCCGACGTGTCCGGAAGGTATTTGTGACAGGGTGAAACCGGGAGTTTTCGCTTGACGTTCGCCGGGGTGGATCTCATCAGGCGGATGTGACGAAAATTGCCCTCATCACCGGCGCTTCGCGCGGTCTGGGAGCGGCGCTGGCCGAGCGGCTGGCCGCCGATCACCACATCATTGCCGTGGCGCGCACCGTGGGTGGACTGGAAGAACTGGACGACCGGATCAAGTCGGCGGGCGGATCGGCCACTCTGGCGCCGATGGATGTGACCAAGCCCGATGCGATGGCGCAGCTTTGCCGGGGACTCTTCGATCGGTGGGGTCATGTCGATCTGTGGGCGCACACAGCGATTCATGCGGCGCCACTGGCCCCGGCGGCGCATATCGACGATCGGGACATGGCGAAATCGGTCGCAACCAACGTCACGGCGACGGCGACGTTGATCCAGATGGTCACGCCGCTTTTAGTGGCGGCACAAGACGGTGTTGCGCTGTTTTTCGACGACCCCCGCGCTGGCGAAAAGTTCTTCGGTGCCTATGGTGCCACCAAGGCGGCACAGATCGCGCTGGCGAAAAGCTGGCAGGCCGAAACCGTGAATACCGGACCGAAAGTGCGCATCCTTGAGCCCGAGCCGATGCCGACCGCGACCCGAGGCCGGTTCTTTCCGGGAGAGGATCGCGCGCGACTGGCGAGCCCCGCTGACGAGGCAAAACGGCTTCTCGCTGCCCTCTGATGCCTCCCTGTTGAAAGAATCCTGGTCAATACCACAAAATCTTGTGGTCTGCGGCCTTGCCCGCTTGGCGTTCCTCGCCTAATCAGAAGGTCAGGCAGGCAGGATCCTTCATGCGCATTCTCATCACCAATGACGACGGCATCAACGCACCCGGCTTGCGTGTGATGGAAGACATCGCGCGCGAGATCGCAGGCGATGACGGCGAGGTCTGGACGGTCGCGCCGGCGTTCGAGCAGTCGGGCGTCGGACACTGCATCAGCTACACACATCCGACCATGTTGATCCAGCTTGCCGAGCGTCGGTTTGCCGCCGAGGGTTCGCCAGCGGATTGCGTTTTGGCGGGGCTCTATCAGGTGATGAAGGACGCGCCGCCCGATTTGGTCCTGTCGGGTGTGAACCGGGGCAACAACGCCGCCGAGAACGTGCTTTATTCCGGGACGGTGGGCGGCACGATGGAGGCGGCACTACAGGGTCTGCCGGCTATCGCGCTCAGCCAGTTCTATGGCCCTGAGAATGTCGCCCTCGATAATCCCTTCGAGGCCGCAGTCGACCACGGCGTCGATATCGTGCGCAAGTTGCTGCGCCACGGGATCTGGGACGACAGCGATTACCGGATTTTCTACAACGTCAATTTTCCGCCGATTCCGGGCGCAGATGTCAAGGGTCTGAAGGTCAC
>JBBKWG010000260.1:0-3715 GCA_037968835.1 Paracoccaceae bacterium | reverse complement strand
GGCCTGTCAGCAACCATAGCTTCGGTGGTGATCAGCAGACCGGCGACCGATGCGGCGTCTTCCAGCGCGGTACGGACAACCTTGGCCGGATCGATCACGCCGAACTTGAACATGTCGCCATATTCTTCGGTCTGGGCGTTGAAGCCGAACTTCGCATCCTTGGACTCGCGCACCTTGCCGGCCACGACCGAGCTGTCGACACCGGCGTTCTCGGCGATCTGGCGCAGCGGCGATTCCAGAGCCCTACGCACGATGGCGATACCGGCGTCCTGGTCGCTGTTGGCGCCCTTCAGACCCTTCAGCGCATTGGCCCCCTGGATCAGACAAACGCCGCCACCGACAACGATACCTTCCTGAACCGCCGCACGGGTCGCGTTCAGCGCGTCGTCGACACGGTCCTTGCGCTCTTTCACTTCGACTTCGGTCATGCCACCGACGCGGATCACGGCAACACCACCGGCGAGCTTCGCCACGCGTTCCTGCAGCTTTTCCTTGTCATAGTCCGACGTGGTCTCTTCGATCTGGCCGCGGATCTGGGCGACGCGCGCCTCGATCTCGGCCTTCACGCCGTGGCCGTCGATGATGGTGGTCTCGTCCTTGGTGATCGAGATCTTCTTGGCCGACCCCAGCATGTCGATGGTGACGCTCTCCAGCTTCATGCCCAGATCTTCGCTGATCACCTGACCGCCGGTCAGGATCGCGATGTCCTGCAACATCGCCTTCCGCCTGTCGCCAAAGCCGGGGGCCTTGACAGCAGCGACTTTCAGACCGCCGCGCAGCTTGTTGACGACCAGGGTGGCCAGAGCCTCGCCTTCGACATCCTCGGAAATGATCAGCAGCGGCTTCTGGCTCTGGATGACCGCCTCAAGCAGCGGCACCATCGGCTGCAGCGACGAGAGCTTTTTCTCGTGCAGCAGGATCATGCAGTCTTCCAGATCGGCGATCATCTTGTCGGCATTGGTGACGAAATAGGGGCTGAGGTAGCCACGGTCGAACTGCATGCCCTCGACCACGTCGGTCTCGGTCTCCAGGCCCTTGTTCTCTTCGACGGTAATGACACCTTCGTTGCCGACTTTCTGCATCGCATCCGCGATCTGACGGCCGATCTCGACTTCGCCGTTGGCGGCAATCGTGCCAACCTGCGCAATTTCGTCGCTGTCCGAGACCGGGCGCGAGGCGTCCTTGATGTGCTGCACAACCTTGGTGACCGCCAGGTCGATGCCGCGCTTCAGGTCCATCGGGTTCATGCCCGCGGCAACAGATTTCAGACCTTCCTTGATGATTGCTGCTGCCAGAATGGTCGCGGTGGTGGTGCCGTCGCCGGCTTCGTCATTGGTGCGGGAAGCGACTTCCTTCACCATCTGCGCGCCCATGTTCTCGAACTTGTCTTCCAGTTCGATTTCCTTGGCGACCGTGACACCGTCCTTGGTGATGCGCGGCGCGCCGTAGGACTTGTCGAGGATCACGTTGCGGCCTTTCGGGCCTAGCGTCACCTTGACGGCATCGGCGAGAATGTTGACGCCGCGCAGCATACGATTGCGGGCATCGGTAGAGAATTTGACGTCCTTAGCAGCCATGTTGCTTGCTCCTGGTTGTCTTGATTATTGGAAATCGAAAGACGCGAGATTTAGGCGATGATGCCCAGGATGTCGCTTTCCTTCATGATCAGCAGCTCTTCGTCGTCCAGGGTGATCTCGGTGCCCGACCACTTGCCGAACAAGATCTTGTCGCCAGCCTTGACGTCCATCGCAACCCGGTCGCCGTCGTCGTCTTTGGCGCCGGCGCCAACGGACACGACCAGACCCTCGGCAGGCTTTTCCTTTGCGTTGTCGGGGATAATCAGGCCACCTTTGGTCTTCTCGTCGCCCTCGACGCGGCGGACCAGTACTCGGTCATGCAGCGGAGTGAATGCCATCTCTGAACGCTCCCTAGGTTTATGTTGAAATCGGTCGTTAGCGCTCATTGCTTCCGAGTGCCAACTGACTGCAGTTAGGGACTTGTCCCGATTGAGTCAACCGCAAATCGGCTCTGTCAGAGCAAAACCAGCCTGAGCCGGGTAGGGGCTGGATTCACATTTCAAGTGCGACACCGAGTTGTTGAGCGAAGGCCTCGATCGGCGTCTGGAATCCGAGGCATTTTCGCGGCGTTGAGTTGAGCATCCAGACGATGTCGTCGATATCGGTGTCGTCGTGATCCGAGAGGTTGGTGTGGCGCGGCAAGTCACGGCGTAGAAGGCCGTTGCCGTTCTCGATTCCACCACGCTGCCACGGGCTGTGTGGATCACAGAAGTACGCCGTTAGACCGATCTGTTTCCTGACCGTCGCGTGCCGAGCGAACTCACCGCCGTTGTCGTGGGTCGTGCGCAGGGCTTGCGTCGGCAATCCGCCAAGTTCGGCGATGATGGCGCTGGCGGTATCGTCGGAGTTCTTGCTGCGAAGACGCCGGGCGAGTGTCAGCCGCGTGGTCCGTTCCTGCCGCGTCAGCAGGATGTCGCGCTGACGGCGGAAGTGCCAATCCTGCCGACCCTAGATGTGGTATTCCCACGGGCTGATGACATCGAGGTGAAGGGCTTCAAACGGCTTGCGGTCGCGCGTGGCGATGGGGGCAATGTGGTTATGGAGGGCGATGGCCGCGATCTGCCCGTCCGCCTGACCGATTGTAATCCCCTGTCGCCGTGCCGCCGCGAGCCGCATTCCGTAAAATTGCGCCGCGCCTGCGTCATAGGGCAGAATGCGCCCGCGAAAGTCATCCTCTACGATGGCAGCGACCGCCTCGGACACACGCTGCATCTTCTCGCCGGGGTCCAGACAGAACACGCCGAACAACAGTTCGCCAACCGTGATTGCGGTCAGGTAGAGGTTCGTCGGGTCTTGGGCGTCGAGCCACGCCATGACATTCGGATCGGGGTTCTTCTTCTGGGTTTCCGAAATGACGTTGGTATCCAGAATTATCATTCAAACACCGCCGCATCGCCGGCGGTTTTGTCGCGCTGCACGGTCAGCTCGTCGCCAAAGGCACTTTCAAACCGTTTCCTGAGGTGCTGGCCAAAGCCCTCCTCACTGGCCACGATTGCGGCGTGGGTCAGGATCGAGCGCACCTCGGCCTCAACACTGCGATTGTTGCGGGCGGCGCGCTCGCGCAAGTGGTTGTGGATTTCGTCGGGCAGATTTCTGACGGTCATATCGCCCATTTTGGCCTCCGGTGGTGTATGATGGCAGTATTACAGAAACGCTATCATATGGCACACATGATGGCAACATGCATGATGTGCTATCAAAGAAGCGGCCCCGCCGAAGCGGGGCCAGGTGATCCTTCACCACGAAGGAACCGGCGGTTCTGCTTCTTGTCTCGTGAGGGCTTTGTCAGCTTGTTCTATAGCGGCGTGACCAAGACAGGTGTCACCATCATGCGGTCATTTCAGCGTCATAGTCGACCCACAGGCTGAATGCGTCAGCCCGGGCGTTGCGGTAAGATGCTGCGGAAAGGCGGTGACGTTTTGGGCGAAAGATGGTGGCGGTCTGGTCGTGGACGGATAGAAACTGCTGCGCCTGACGTGGTGATTTGAAACGGCCCATGATCTTCTCTCTTCGTCGTGAGTGTCGATGCGACGCCTCGGAACGGTTATTCAACGCCTTGTGCGAGCGGTGATCGACGCTTGGGCACAGATCCCGGACTGCCACGCCGTAGCTGCGCAGCTTGTCGGTCACGACGACGC
>JBBKWG010000259.1:0-8394 GCA_037968835.1 Paracoccaceae bacterium | reverse complement strand
CACATTCCCTAGCGTCGCGCCATGTCCGAGACCGAAATTCACGACACGCCCTATTCATGGGCCAGACTTGCCCTGACGCTCGCCATCGCTTGCGTCGGCAACGTCGGAATGTGGGCCGTAATCGTCGTTCTGCCGGCGCTCCAGACCGAGTTCGCGGTCGATCGCGCCGACGCCTCGCTGCCCTATACCCTGACCATGGTCGGCTTTGCACTCGGCAACCTGCTGATCGGCCGCGCGGTCGATCGCTGGGGCATTTCGCTGTCACTGACCGTCGCCGTCCTGACCATGAGCGCCGGTTTCGCCGCCGCCGCCGCCAGCAATTCGGTCATTCTCGTTTCGCTCATCCACGTCCTGATCGGATTCGGGGCCTCGGCCAGCTTTGCGCCCCTGATCGCGGACATTTCGCACTGGTTCCTGCGCAAACGCGGCATCGCCGTCGCCATCACTGCCAGCGGAAACTACCTGTCAGGCGCGATCTGGCCGGTTATGCTGGCGGGCATCCAGGTCGATTTCGGCTGGCGCGGCGTCTATTATGCCCTCGCCCTGATCGTTCCGGTCCTGGTCATCCCGATGTCCCTGTTCTTGCGCCGCCGAATCCCGGACGAGGCGCACGCCCGTTCGGACGCCGCCGCGTCGCTCAGAGCGCGCAGCGTCAATCTTAGCCCACGCGCCCTGCAATGGCTCCTCGCGCTCGCGGGCGTTGCGTGTTGCGTCGCGATGTCGATGCCACAGGTCCACATCGTCGCTTACAGCAAGGACCTCGGGTTCGGCACCGCTGTCGGCGCACAGATGCTGTCGCTCATGCTCATGGGCGGCGTCGTCTCGCGGCTGATCTCGGGACTTCTGGCCGACCGGTTCGGCGGCTTGAAGATCCTGCTGTTCGGGTCAGTCCTGCAATGCATCGCGCTGTTCCTCTATCTGCCGACCAGCAGCCTTGCGTCGCTCTACATCGTTTCGCTGACATTCGGACTTGCCCAGGGCGGTATTGTGCCTGCCTACGCGATCATCGTGCGGGAGTTCATGCCAGCACGCGAAGCCGGCGCCCGCGTTGGCCTCGTCATGTTCGCCACGATTGTCGGAATGGCGATTGGCGGCTGGATGTCGGGCTGGATTTACGACGTGACCGGCAGCTACCAGATGGCGTTCCTGAACGGGATCGGCTGGAACCTTCTGAACATCACCATCGTCGGGGCGATTCTTTTGATGTCCCGTCCCCGTCGCGCAATCCCTGCCTGATAAGCGATGTGCCAAAAAAAACGCCCGCACAAGGCGGGCGTTAAGTTATTGAGGCAGGTTTCATACAGGCAAGAAACCTATCGAGCAGTAAGCCCTTTATAACCAACGATTTGCCGTGGGCCAAGCTAAAAGTTTGAAAAGGTTGGGGACGCCGAATAGGCTTGGCGTCAAATGGCCAACAGAGCAGAAGGATTGTCGCCAGAATGCGCATGAACTTTTTCGGAGCCGCCGCAGGGATCGCGGTGCTTCTCGCCAGCATGGCAGTCGCCGAGCCGAAACACGGCATAGCTATGTATGGGGACCCCGCCCTGCCACCGGATTTTGTGTCTCTGCCCTATGCGAACCCCGACGCGCCAAAGGGTGGCAGAGTGGTTCAGGGCGAGGTCGGCAGCTTCGATTCTCTGAACCCGCACATCCTCAAAGGCTCAACCCCGTGGCAATTGCGATTTCTCGCGTACGAAAGTTTGATGGGGCGATCCTACGACGAACCGTTCACGCTTTACGGTCTGCTTGCCGAATCGGTCGAGGTCCCGGACGACCGCTCCTGGGTCGAATTCACCCTGCGCCCCGAAGCTGCATTCTCGGATGGCAGCCCAGTCACGGTCGAAGATGTGATCTGGTCGTATGAAACGCTCGGCACGCACGGCCATCCCCGCTACCATGGTGCCTGGCAAAAGGTCGCCAGCTCCGAAAAGACCGGCGACCGCTCGGTCCGCTTCACGTTCAGCGAACGCGACGATGAACTGCCGCTTATCATGGGCATGCGCCCGATCCTCAAGAAAGCTCAGTGGGAGGGTCGCGATTTCGCCGAATCCGGCATCGACCTCATTCCGATCTCCTCCGCTCCCTATGTGATCGACGACTTCGACCCCGGCCGCTTCGTATCGCTCAAGCGCAATCCCGATTATTGGGGCAAGGACGTTCCGTTCATGCGCGGACAGGCCAATGTCGATGAAATCCGCATGGAATTCTTCACCGACGGCACCGCGATGTTCGAGGCGTTCAAGGGCGGCTTGCTGAACGTGATGCGCGAAACCAACATCCAGAAGTGGGACACTCAGTACGATTTCCCGGCAGTTACGACGGGCCAGATCGTGAAATCCATCATCCCCCACCAACGCCCAACCGGCATCACCGGACTCGTGATGAACACCCGCCTGCCGGTCTTTCAGGACTGGCGCGTGCGTGAGGCCCTGATCACCGCTTTTCCGTTTGAATTCATCAACCAGACAATCAACGGCGATCCCCAGCCGCGCATCAATTCGTATTATTCCAACTCAATTCTCGGCATGAGCGAAGGTCCCGCCGAAGGCCGTGTGCGCGAATTCCTCGAACCCTTCGCAAGCGATCTGCTTCCCGGCGCGCTTGACGGCTATACCCTGCCCGTCGGTGACGGGACCGAGCGCAACCGCACAAACATCCGCAAGGCACTTGCGCTGATGGAAGAGGCCGGATGGACGCTACAGGGTGGCGTGCTGAAGAACGCCAGCGGCCAGCCGTTCGCCTTCGACATCTTGCTCCAGACCGGCGCGACCGAAACTCAGCAGATCGTCGACCTCTATGTGTCGGCGCTTCAACGGATGGGGGTGCAGGTGACCGTCACGACCGCCGACAGCGCCCAATATACCGAGCGCACCAACACCTTCGACTTCGGCATGACGTGGTATACCCGTGGCCTGTCGCTCAGCCCCGGCAACGAGCAGATGCTCTACTGGGGGACCGAGGCCGCCGATACCGAAGGCAGCCGCAACCTGATGGGCATGAAAAGCCCTGCCGCCGAAGCGATGATCCAGCGCCTGCTCACCTCGGAAAGCAACGATGACTTCATCGCAGCCACCCGCGCGCTTGACCGAGTGTTGACGACGGGCCGCTATGTCGTACCAATCTGGCACTCTCCGATCGCAAGGCTTGCCCACGTGAAAGAGCTTCGCTATCCGGAAAAGCTACCGATGTATGGCGACTGGATCGGTTTCCAGCCCGACGTCTGGTGGTTCGAAAGGTAAGAGAGACATGAAGAAAACCGCGCTCTTCGCAGCACTCCTTCTGGCGCTTGCCGCCTGCAACACGCTTGACGGCGTCGGACAGGACATATCTTCGGGCGCGCGCGCCATAGATCGCGCCATCTAGTCCGGCAACTTCGCCAAGGCGTCATAAAACCTTCATTGGTGGCGCGTCATCGATTCCATTATCCGTTCACCATGGAACCTGACGCACCGCCAAACCTTCCCGCCCCGCTCCGCATCTGCGCGGTCCACACGAAAGCCGTCGTGCCATGACCCGCATCGCCCTGAACGGCCTCGGGCGCATCGGCAAACTTGCCCTGCGCGACCTGATTGATACCGGCGCGGGTGGCGAGATTGTCCTCGTCAACGACCTTGCCGGCGACGCTGAACAGCACGCGCTGCTGCTTGAATTCGATACGGTCCACGGTCGCTGGCCCGCCGACATTACCCACGATCCGGACTGGCTGACGATCAACGACCAGTCCATCCGCCTCACGCGCCACAACCGGATCGAGGATCTGCCGCTCGCCGAAATGGCCATCGACATCGCGATCGACTGCACCGGAGTGTTCAAATCCGCGGACGCAATCGCCCCCTATTTCGACTATGGCGTGAAAAAGGTGGTCGTCTCGGCCCCGGTCAGGGACGGCAACGCGCTGAACCTCGTCTACGGCGTCAATCACGACCTTTACGACCCTGAGCGCCACGCCGTCATTACCGCGGCGTCCTGCACCACCAATTGCCTCGCGCCCGTGGTCAAGGTTCTCCACGAAGAAATCGGCATCCGTCACGGTTCGATCACCACGATCCACGACGCGACCAACACCCAGACCATCGTCGACAAGCCCCACAAGGACCCGCGCCGCGCCCGTTCGGCCCTGAATTCGCTGATCCCGACCTCGACCGGTTCGGCCACGGCGATCACCCTGATCTATCCCGAACTCAAAGGCCGCCTCAACGGCCTCGCCGTGCGCGTCCCGCTGCTGAACGCCTCGCTCACCGACTGCGTGTTCGAGATGGAGCGCGAAACCACCGCCGCAGAGGTCAACCGCTTCTTCAAGGAATGGTCAGAAGGTCGGCTCAAAGGCATTCTGGGCTTTGAAACACGCCCGCTCGTTTCTGCCGATTACCTGAACGACCGCCGATCCTCGATCGTCGATGCACTCTCGACAATGGTCATCAACGGCACTCAGGTGAAAGTCTTCGCCTGGTATGACAACGAATGGGGCTATGCCTGCCGCTTGGCCGACATCGTGCGCATGGTCGCGGCCCGATTGCCGTCATGACCAGACCGGCGGGCATTTCAGCCTACATCGCCGTTACAGCGGCGTATTGGGCATTCATGCTGACCGATGGCGCGCTCAGGATGCTGGTCCTGCTGCACTTCCACACGCTGGGCTTTTCGCCCGTTCAGCTTGCCTATCTGTTTCTGCTCTACGAATTCATGGGCATCGTCACCAACCTTTCCGCAGGCTGGCTTGCCGCGAGGTTTGGTCTGACATCGACGCTTTATGCCGGTCTCGCGCTTCAGATCGCGGCCCTTGTCGCGCTCAGCCTTCTGAATCCGGCATGGCCCATCGCCGCTTCGGTCCTGTTCGTCATGGCGATCCAGGGACTTTCGGGCATCGCCAAGGATCTCGCCAAGATGTCCTCGAAAAGCGCCGTCAAACTGCTTGCCCCCGACGGCGACGGCGGCCTGTTCCGCTGGGTGTCGTGGCTGACGGGATCGAAGAACGCGGTCAAGGGACTGGGCTTTCTCATTGGCGCGGTGCTGCTGGGCACTCTGGGGTTTGTCGCCTCGCTTCTGGCAATGGCAACCGCCCTGGCCGCCATCCTTGTCGCCATAGCACTTTACATGCCGCCCGGATTGCCCGGCGGCGTCAAGGGCATCAAATTCGCCGCAATTGTCTCCCGAGACCCCGACATCAACCGACTGTCGCTGGCCCGCATGTTCCTGTTCGGCGCGCGCGATACGTGGTTTGTCGTCGGGGTCCCGATCTTCTTTTACGGCGTCCTCTCGGACGGCACGCCCGAGGGCAACCGCGCCGCGTTCTTCCTGATCGGCAGCTTCATGGCGCTCTGGATCATCGGTTACGGCGCGGTTCAGGCCGCCGCTCCGCGCATCCTTGCCAGTCGGACACTGTCCCTTCCTGCGACCGTCGCGGCGACACGGACATGGGCGGGCGTCCTCACGCTGATCCCCGCCGCACTCGCGCTTGCCGCCGCTCTCGCCCTGCCCGGCCTTGTCGCCATCGTCGTCGTTGGCCTGCTGGCGTTTGGCGTCGTTTTCGCCCTCAACTCGGCGCTGCACTCGTATCTCATCCTCGCGTTCGCCAAGACCGAGCGGGTGACGATGGACGTCGGCTTCTACTATATGTCGAACGCCGCCGGACGCCTTGCAGGGACCCTGCTGTCGGGTCTCAGCTACCAGATCGGCGGCCTTCCCGCCTGTCTCGCAACCGCCGCGCTTATGTCCGGCGCAAGCTGGCTCGCGGCCGGGCGGCTGGCCCGTCGGCATAAATCCGCCACCTGAGAGCGGGATTGAGGGAACTTCACCGCTTAACGCCGCATTAGGTTCATGATTTGCAGGTTTCTTGCCGATCTTATCGAACCGTTAGGCCCGCGATGCGACCTTGCGAAGACGGCGAACCACAGGAGGACCCCGGAATGCGCTGGACTGCCTTTCAGACCAATTGGCCCCTGGTCATCGAACGTATTGTCGGCCTCTGGCCCGAGACCGACCGCGAGACACTGAAGCGCCTGAACGGCAGCTATGACGAATTCGCGGCCTATCTCGCCCGCGTCCACCACCTGACCCGCGCCGAAGCCTGCGAAGTTATCGAAGGCTGGCTGGTGCCGAGCGTCGCCCATAATCCGGTCACCATAGCCGCCAGTTAAACGCCGCTTAACTGGCCTTGGGTGCAACGTTCAACTTACCGCGCACCCGTCAGAAAGCCCTTGCGCGCCCGACTTCGGGCTGCGAACGAAGGCGCATTATGATCAAGCTCGACATTCTCTCAGACCCGATTTGCCCCTGGTGTTATATCGGCAAGGCCAACCTCGACCGTGCTCTCGCGTCCCGGCCCGACCACCCGTTCGTGATCGAATGGCACCCGTTCCAACTCAATCCCGACATGCCAGAGGACGGCATGGACCGGCGCGCATACCTGGAAACGAAGTTCGGCGGCAAGGACAACGCGATCAAGGTTTACGCGCGCATCGCCGAGGCTGCCGAAAAGGCCGGGCTCAAGATCGACTTCGCCAAGATCGAAACCACGCCCAACACCATCGACGCGCACCGCCTTATCCACTGGGCTGGGCTTGAAGGTCGCCAGACCGCCGCCGTCTCGCGGCTGTTCAAGGCGTATTTCGAGGAAGGCCGCGACATCGGCGATCACACGGTCCTGCTCGACATCGCCGAGGGTATCGGCATGGACCGCGCAATGACCGAACGGCTGCTGTCCAGCGACGCGGATGCAGACGAAATCCGCGCCCGCGATGCCCACACCCGCGACCGTGGCGTTACCGGCGTGCCGACGTTCGTTCTCGCCAATCAACACGTCCTGCCCGGCGCGCAGCCGCCTGAGCTTTGGCAACAGGTGCTCGACGATCTCGCCCGGCAAATCGACAGCGACGGACCAAGCGATGCCTCCTGAGCGCCTGTCGCGGCCCGAATTCATCGCGATGATCGCGATGACGGTCGCCATAACCGCATTTTCCATCGACGCGATGTTGCCCGCTATGTCGTCGATCGTCGCCGAACTGACGCCCGAAAATCCGAACCGCGGCCAACTGATCGTCACGGTCTTTGCGCTCGGCATGGGCGCGGGCACGCTGTTCGTCGGCGCGCTTGTCGATGCGTTCGGTCGCAAGCCGGTCATCGTCGCGGGTTGCGCCGTCTACGTTCTGGCCGCCGCCGTCGCCTGGGCCGCGCCGACGCTTGGAACGCTTCTGTTCGCGCGATTTCTGCAAGGCGTCGCCGCCTCGGTCCCGCGCATCGCCGCAATCGCGATCATCCGCGATCTCTACAGCGGACGGCAGATGGCCAAGATCATGTCGTTCGTTCTGGTCGTTTTCACACTCGTTCCCGCGCTCGCCCCGGCAATGGGTGCCGGGATCATGGCCGTGTTCGGATGGCGCGCAATATTCGCCGCCTTCATCCTGTTTTCGGTCGCCGGCGTCATCTGGATCATGCTCCGCCAGAGGGAAACCCTGGCCCCCAAACAACGCCGGCCGCTCAATCTCAAGACGTTCACCGGCGGCATTGCGGAGGTCGTGTCCAATCGCCTTGTCGCGAGGACCATCGCGGCACAATGCTTCGTTTTCGGCATCCTGTTCCTGATGATCTCGTCAACCCAGCAAGTCTTCGAATCGACCTTTGATCGCGCCGACAGCTTCCCCTACTGGTTCGGAACGGTCGCGGTTATCGCCGCAAGCGCCTCGTTCCTGAACGCCGCGATTGTCGAGCGACTGGGGATGCGCCGCGTCGTCACCGCCGCCGTTCTGGCCCAGGCGGCGATTGCAGGGGTCTTTCTGCTGCTCAGCCTCACCGACATTCTGCCCGCGCCCGCGTATTTCGCCGCCTACATCGTCTGGATGGTCAGCGTGTTCTTCATGATCGGCCTCACCATCGGCAACCTGAACGCACTGGCGATGGAACCTATGGGCCACCTCGCCGGAATGGCCGCCTCCGTCATAGGTGCAATCTCGACCATCGCTGGCGGTTTTCTCGCAATGTTAATAGTGCCCATTTTCGACGGCACGCCCGCCGCTGTTGCCGCACTGACGCTGCTTTACGCCGTCGCCATCTCGTTCATCATGCGCTCGCTAGGAACCGGACCGGTGATCGAAACCGCGCACACGACCTGATCCCCCAACCAAAGGCCAAACCAATGCTCATTCCCCGCGAAAAAACGCCCGACCTGTCCCTGCCCCTCCTTGGCGGCGGGACCTTCGATCTGTCCAGCGACAGCGCCGAACGCGGCACCGTGATCTGCTTTTATCGCGGGCTGCATTGTCCGATCTGCATCCGCCAGTTGACCGACATGGAAAAGCACGTGTCCGAGTTTGCGAGCCGTGGCGTCAAAACCATCGCCATTTCGTCGGACGGCGAGGATCGCGCCAGCCAGATGGCCGAGCGCATCGGCGCTGAAAC
>JBBKWG010000258.1:0-4530 GCA_037968835.1 Paracoccaceae bacterium | reverse complement strand
CCTGAGACGAGCGTTTTGGGTTGGGAAACGGCTCATGCTGCACAGGTTAGGATCGTGCGCGAAGTCGAGGATATCATTCGTTCATTTTCGGACGGAGACATACTCATCGTCGGCCACGGCGCTGTTGGTACGCTGTTGTTCTGCCATTTGTCCGATTTACCGATCAGCCGTTTGTATGA
This sequence comes from Paracoccaceae bacterium, assembly GCA_037968835.1. Taxonomy (GTDB): domain Bacteria; phylum Pseudomonadota; class Alphaproteobacteria; order Rhodobacterales; family Rhodobacteraceae; genus JBBKWG01. The sequence goes on along the minus strand of JBBKWG010000258.1, from coordinate 4,351 downwards.
TCAGGGAACGGGCGGAGGCGGGTGTTTTTTTGAGTTCACACCTGCGGAGCGGCAGCCCAAAGCGAAGTGGCGGCCCATGGAATTTCTGATGGATCAAGCATCGCCGTAGCACCTTTGATAGCGTCCACCACCAAACCAGCCTCAATTGTAAGCGACACGACTCGTTGACACCTCACCGATGGGCCCGCGCTACGTGCGAACATCGGCGGAGGCTTGCCGCATTTAGGCGAACGCCCTTGCCAGACCAGCGCGAACTTGCGCATCTGTTCGCGGGTGGTGGGGCGAAAGAGAGCCCGTCTATGGCGCGCATTGTGTGCTATTGCTTCGATATTTGCGAAGCTTCCCAGATCCGACGTATCGACAACCTTCGCAGTCTAGGCCACGACGTGGTGTCGCTTTCGTTCCGCCGGACGAACATGAACGCAGGCTTCTGCCCAAGATGGCAAAATATCGACCTTGGCACGACCGAAAACCATAACTTTTTCAAGCGATTGCTCCGGATGGGTATCGGCCTGTTCCGCGCGTTCAAAAGCCGCTCCGCGCTTTCTGAGAGCGAGATCTGGATCGCCCGCAACCTCGATCTTCTGGCGATTGCCGTCGCAATGCGTCTGCTGACTGGTCGGGGGGACGTCGCGCTGGTGTATGAATGCCTGGACATCCACGGGCTGATGACGCGTCGCGGCGTGATCGGCGCGTGCATGCGCTGGATCGAACGACGGCTCTTGGAGCGCGTCGATTTGTTGATCGTCTCGTCACCCGGATTCCAGCGGGAATACTTCGCTCGCATTCAGAAATATCGGGGACCGGTCTCGATTATCGAAAACAAACTTTGGCTCGGCGAAACGAAGCTGGTTCGGCCAAGTGTCGTTCGCGAGCCGGGCAATCCGTTGGTCATCGGCTGGGTCGGTTCCTTGCGCTGCCGGAAGAGCCTTGGAATTCTTGCCGAAACCGCAAAAATTCTGGGCGACGGCATCCGGATGGAATTTCACGGCAACGTCCACCTTCACGCCGTGCCGGATTTCCACGAAATGGTCGCTGGCAGTCCAAACATCACCTACCACGGTCCCTACCAGTATCCGGATGAGCTTGGCCGCGTCTACGGCGCATGCGATTTGGTCTGGGCGCAGGACCTCTGGCAGCGCGGCGCCAACAGCGACTGGCTGCTGCCTAATCGGATCTACGAAGCAAGCTATTTCGGGTGTCCGTCTATCGCGCTTGCCGAAACCGAAACAGGCAAACGGGTGGTTGAACAAAAGCTTGGTTTTACCGTGCAAGATGCGACGGCGGGTGCGCTCGCAGGCTTGCTCGGATCACTCGACAAAGCCACCATGCGTCGTGTTTCGGTCGGGTTGCTTGAAATGCCCGACAGCGCCTTTCGTCTTGAACTCTCCGAACTGGAGATAGCCCTGCGCCCCTTCCTTTCTCTGCACAACGCCCCGCATGATTCGAACCCGCGACGAAAGCTGCCGATAGCCAAGCCCTCGACCCAATCAACTTGAGCCGCGTTGACGGCCCGGAAATGCAGCGGGTTCGACCGGGATTTATCCGCGCTTGCCAGTTAAACAGACCCTTTTGACTTCACAGTTGGATGAGTGCGCGGATTCTCGCCCGTCGCAATCGGTTTCAAGCCGTTAGCGCTGGAACTCTCGCTTTTTTACAATAGTCTGATCGTTGCTGATGCTGTGGGGGCCCGTCGAAGGAAATGGGCCGATGCCAGTCGTAAATCAAAGAGCCGTGATCGGGTTTGAGCAAGCCCGATCGCTTGTCGCCGAACCTGAGATTTCAGAGTTGGGCGGAAGCGTAAAGCGATGGATAGACATCGTCGCAACGACAATCATTCTGTTGTCGCTATTGCCGTTATTTCTGTTCACGGCGATGGCAATTGCGATCGGCTCGCGTGGTCCCATCCTTTTTGGTCACGAACGGATCGGCTTCGGTGGCCGCAAGTTCCGGTGCTGGAAGTTTCGCACCATGTGCAAGAACGCTGACCGGGTCTTGCAGGAGCATCTGGCGAACGATGCGTCGGCACGATCCGAATGGGCGCGCCATCGCAAGCTGAAGAACGATCCGCGCGTAACGCCACTGGGTCGCGTCCTTCGTGAATACAGCGTTGATGAATTGCCTCAGCTTTTCAATGTCTTGAAGGGCGACATGAGTTTGATCGGCCCTCGGCCCGTCGTCAAGGACGAGCTTGAATACTATGGCTGCGACGCCCTGCACTATTGTTCTGCCCGCCCCGGCATCACCGGTCTTTGGCAGGTGAGCGGTCGCAGCGACACTGACTATGACCGGCGTGTCGAACTCGACATCAAATACGTTCAGTCCTGGAGCCTGCGGGAAGACCTAAAGATCTTGCTCAGGACGGTTCCCACGGTGCTTGGCGCACAGGGTTCGTATTAATTCCCTCAACCGATCCTAAGGTAGCGACCTCGCGCAATGAGCAATTCGGCAACGAACCTGGGTAACCCAAGCCCTCTCGCGTACCGCACATCCGGGCTTGCGCGCGCCTCGGTGACCGGGGTGTTCTGGAGTTTCGCAAATGTCTCGGTAACGACCATCCTGACCTTTCTGGTCTTCATGGTCACTTCTCGCGTCCTTACGCCGTCGGATTTCGGCGCTGTCGCACTTGCGGTCGCTATCATTTCCTTTGTCGGAACCATCGTGCCGATGGCATTCGGCGAGGCCCTGATCCAGCGATCGGATCTTGAGGAAAGGCACACGAACAGCCTCTTTTGGGTGACGATGGGACTGGCGGTCGTCGTGGCGGGATCGCTCGTTCTACTCTCACCTCTGATTTCCCGGCTCGCAGGCGTTCCGCTTTTGTCGTCCATCCTGCCGGTCCTCTCGCTCAAACTTGTCTTTGACGCCGGCGTGGCAGTGCCGTCGGCGCTGATCACGCGGCGGATGGAGTTCCGGTATTTCGCTATTCGCACGACCGTTGCGAACGGGATCAGCGCCGCACTCTGTCTCTGGATGATCACCAATGGGTACGCGCTCTGGGCACTGGTTTTCTCGCAGGTGGCCCTGTCGTTCACCAGCCTGCTTGTCACGCTCTTTGCCGCAAAGTGGCGACCGGGTTTTGAATTCAGCCCGACGGCAATCAGGGATCTCAGGTATTTCGGACTTTACGCTATGGGTGGGCGTTTCCTGAACGAGGCGCGCATCGACCAGTTGATTCTCGGGCTGACACTCGGGCCCGCCTCTCTCGGTCTCTATTTCTTCGCCCGCAGGCTGCACCAGATGCTGCGCGATCTGACTTCAGGAGCCTTCGGCCCGGTGACAAACGTGCTGCTGGCCAGTCTCAAGAAGGAGGAAGAACGACGGCGGGAATTCTACCTTTCGTTCTGTTTTGCCTCCGCCCTTGTGGGTTTTCCGGTGTTCACGGGTTTCCTTGCTGTCTCTCCGAATGCGATACCGTTCGCCTTCGGTTCGCAGTGGGACGGCGCGATCTATCCGGCGCAGTGCTTTGCGATAATCGGGTTGATGTCAGCACTGGGTATCATGCAGTCCGGGTTGATCCGATATCTGGGCGAAGCCAGATGGTGGTTTCGTTACCAGTCGGCGATGCAGCTTTCGACCGTACCAATCGTTTTGATCATCTATCCACTGGGTCTGAACGCGATCATGACGGCGATTGTGCTTCGCACTCTGTTCCTATGGCCGCTCTCGGTCGTAAAGGCTCAGAACATGCTGGGGATCACCCTTGGGACTTACCTGAAAAGCATCGGCTCGCCCACTGTGGCGGCTGGAAGCATGGCGCTGCTTGTGGGTGCTTTCCCGGCTTGGCTACCGGGGCTGCCGCCTTTCCAACTCCTCGTTGCGCAGATTGCGGTGGGCGCGGCGCTCTATTCCGCAATCATCTTTGCATTGTCCCGTGGGCGGCTTCGGGAACTATGGCGCCGCCTTAAAGATCAGCGGGGGCAGACCACATGAAACTGACCTTCTTTGAAGGCGAAGCGCCCAATTTCGGAGATGAGATCAACCGAACCATGTGGAATCATCTACTTCCCAGGGGTTTTCTCGACGAGGACGATAGCGACCTTTTCCTCGGTGCAGGGTCTATCCTGTGGCACTATCTTCCAAAACGCGCACGCAAGTTCGTGATGGGAAGTGGTTTCGGCGGCTACTCAACTCCGCCCGATATGAGAGATGGTTCGTGGCACGTAAGCTGGGTGCGCGGCCCGATTACCGCAGAACGGCTAAACCTCGACCCACGGCTGTCCATCTGCGACGCGGCAATACTTTTGCGCGAGACGCCTTTACCAGCACCCAGTCCTAAGGTCAGATCAGCCTTCATGCCGCATTTCGAAAGCGTCATGCGCGGTGATTGGGAAAAGGCCTGCGCCCTTGC
>JBBKWG010000257.1:0-12875 GCA_037968835.1 Paracoccaceae bacterium | reverse complement strand
GGCGCGGTTGTGGTCGCAGTGCGACAGGTGATTCCGTTCGCCAACGCTGCCCCAACCGGCTGGCGACAGGTCGGACGCACGGCCTTCCGCTGTTATGATGCCGACCGCGAAGTACCCCTGCCGCTGCGGGCTGGAGACAGCGTGCGGTTTGAACCCGTCGATGCGGACGCCCTGACCCGATTGGAACAAGCGCCGGACAGAATGGGAGGCGCGGTTGCCGTGGACGCGGAATGAGCCGCCATGTCGTTATCGAAAAGGCCGGTGCCGGGCTTGGCATTCAGGATCTGGGTCGCCCCGGACAAATAGGCGTCGGGCTGTCGCGCGGCGGCGCGGTGGACCGCGCGGCATTTCTGCAGGGGCTGGCGCTGCTGGACAACGCAATCGACTCCGCGGCATTCGAAATCGCAGGAATCGGAGGCCGGTTCCGGTTCGATGCGCCGGTCCGAATCGCGCTCACCGGAGCCAAGATGCGGGCGACCATCGACGGCGAAACAATTGAACCGCTGGCCACTCACGCCCTGGACGCCGACAATGTTCTGGAGATCGGTGCGGTCAGCGAAGGCGTTTATGGCTACCTGCACATTGGCGGTGGTCTTGATACCAAGATCGCTCTTGGCGGTCGCGGATTGCACAGGATTGCCGGGCTTGGACGGCCGTGCAGCGATGGCGACCGACTGACGCTTGGCACCGACACCGCGCCGGATGCCCCGCCTTTGCGCCTCAACCCGCCGGCCCCGTCCAAAGAGGCAATCCGCGTTATGGCAGGCCCGCAGACCGCTCTGTTCTCACAGGCAACGCGCGACGCCTTCGCCTCCACGACCTTCATCCGCAGTCCGCGCGGCAACCGGCAGGGTGTACGGCTGGATCACGACGGCGGCGCGTTTGCGACCGGCGGCCAACTGAGCCAGGTTTCGGACTTCATCACCGAAGGCGACATCCAGATGACCGGCGACGGCACACCGTACGTGCTTCTTGCCGAATGCCAGACGATGGGCGGCTACCCGCGGATCGGCACGGTCCTGCCCGCCGACCTGCCCCGTGTCGCGCAGGCAATGCCCGGCGCAGAGCTTCATTTCCGGTTCGTGACGCTGGATGAGGCCGAGGCGACGTTCCGAACCGACGCGCAAGTCCTTTCCGAGCTGCAAAAGCGCCTGACACGCAGCGTTCGCAACCCCACCGAGATGTCGGATCTTCTCAGCTATAACCTCATCGGCGGAGTGGTCTCGGGTCAGGACGCCGACACCAAGACCTGAGCGAATGTCCAACCTGAAAGCCTCAAAGCACCCGGCGCAGGAATTCACGGGTGCGCTCGCGCTCGGGCGCCGAAAATACGCGGTCGGGCGGCCCTTCCTCGAAGATCACGCCCTGATCGAGGAAGCACACCTTGTCGGCCAGTTCGCGGGCAAATCCCATTTCGTGCGTGGCCAGCACCATTGTCATGCCTTCCTCGCGCAGCGCGCGCAGCACGTCCAGCACTTCGCCGACAAGTTCCGGATCGAGCGCCGAGGTGATCTCGTCGAACAGCATGATCTCGGGTGTCATCGCCAGCGCCCGGACAATAGCAACCCGTTGTTGTTGCCCGCCTGACAATTGGTCGGGGTAATGGCCCATCCGGTCGGCCAGCCCAAAGCGTTCAAACAAATCGGCAACATTGGGCAACAACGCTTCGCGCGACTTTCCGTGCACCCGACGCGGTGCCAGCATGACGTTCTCGACCGCTGTCATGTGTGGAAAAAGATTGAAGCTTTGAAACACCATCCCGATGCGCTGCCGCACCGGCTGCGGATCGAGTCCCGGTGTCGAGATGTCATTGCCGTCCAGCAGGATCATCCCGTCGTCGATCGGTTCAAGCAGGTTCATGCACCTCAAAAGCGTCGACTTGCCCGAACCCGATGCCCCGATCAGACACACCATCGCGCCGTCCTGAACATCCAGATCAATGCCGTCGAGCACTATATTCGCGCCGAAACTCTTCACCACCCCCTGAAGCTCCAGCGTCGCCATCAACTGCGCTCCCGCATCTGCTTTTGCATCAGATGATCGGCGAACCGGGTCGCGGGGATCGTGACAGCCAGAAATATCAGCGCGGCCCCGACATAGGGCGTGAAATTCGCCAGCAGCGATTTGTAGACCCCCGCCTGGCGGAAGATCTCGACCGGACCGATGAACGACAACAGCGCCACGTCCTTTTGCAGCGCAATGAACAGGTTCATGTTGGCCGGCACCACCCGACGCACCGCTTGCGGCAGGATGACGTAGCGCATGGTGTCCGCGCTCGACAGGCCCAGCGAGGCGGCGGCGGACCGCTGGCTTGCGTGGATCGATTCGATGCCCGAGCGGAACACCTCGGCGACATAGGCCGCATAGGTCAGGATCAGCGCCACCGAACCCCAGAGATACGGTGAGTTCCAGGGGCGCGGCAGTCCAAGTCCGGGGACACCGAAGCCGATCAGGTAAATCACGAGGATCACGGGCACACCCCGGAAGATGTCGGTATAAAGGATGCCGAACAGTCGCAGCGGGTATAGGGCCGGCGCTCGGACGTCGCGGCAGAGTGCAATGGCAAGCCCAAGGATCGCGATTGCCGGTGCACACCACGCAAAGATCGCCACATCCAGCAGAAATGCGTTCAGAAGACCGGGGAAAGTCTTGGCGAAGACATCGGGGTTGAAGAAGCTCTTCTTGACCGCCGCCCAACCCGGCGCCAGCGGGATCGCCACGATCAGGACCGCGACGACAGCCAGTGTAGAGGCCGCCGCGATGGTCAGTGAGCGCCGCCGCACCTTGCCTTCATAAATCTGGCGACGGGTCGGTTCGCGCCGCGCAGCCGACCGGGCCGCGCGGTTCGCCTGCAAATCCGCCATCTATTCGATGACCGGAACGCCCGTGGTTTCCTGAAGCCATTCGGCCTCGATCGCGGCCAGCGTGCCGTCGGCTTTCAGGTCCGCCAGCGCCGCGTCGACACATTCCTTCAGCGGGTTGCCCTCTTCCATCAGAAAGCCGAATTGATCGGGATTGTCTGTCCGTTCGGGCGGGAACTGGCCCAGCACGACACCATCATCCAGAACCACCGCACCGAGATAAAGTGCGGTCGGCAGATCGAACAGCGCCGCGTCGATCTGGTTGGCCTTCATCGCCTCGACTACATCGGCATTGTCACCGTAAAGCAGCGGCGCCTTGTCGGGTTGGATGAGGTCATTCAGCATCGGCACGGCAGTCGTGTTCGCATCCGCACCCCAGATCAGACCCTTGAGCGTCTCGACATCGCTCGAGGCGCCGCCATCGACCACCGGTTTGCGCGTAAGAACCGCCATCGCTGCCGAATAGTAGGGCGCCGAGAAATCGACGATTTCCTCACGCTCCTCGGTGATCGAGAATTGCTGGAGGTTGAAGTCGAAATCCTTGGCGCCCGGCTGGATCGCCTGATCGAAAGACGAGCGCACCCATGTGACCTGATCGTCGTTGAATCCCATGCGATTGGCGACGGCATACGCAACCGCGGCCTCGAACCCCTGCTTGCTTTCGGGCGCGTCATCCATGACCCACGGGAAATACGCAGGATTGCCTGTCGCTACGGTCAATACATCGTCCTTCAGCGTCTTTCCGGCGGCGCAATGGCTGGCCGCGAACGCGCTTGAGGACATGAGCGCAAATACCAGCGCGGTCGATGTCATCAGTTTCATGGTTCCGTCTCCGGTTATGGGAAATCCGAATGAATGCTTGGCCCAAACACGCAAATTGTCCAGAGCCCACTCCTTCATCCTGTCACAAATACCTCGGGGAGCGTGAGGGGCAGCGCCCCTCGCCGGCCTATTCGCGGGACCGCAGGATACCGGCGGGTCGTGCCGCAAGGGGTCCCCACGCGAAGGCGAGGCCTGCCAGAAGCGTCGCCAGAACGCCGCCGACGACGATTGCGAAGGCCGAGACTGGCTCGAACGCGAAATCGGCGTCCATGACGAAGCGCATCACGCCCCACCCGGCCAACCCGCCAGCGATGATCGCAACAAGCCCCGCCGCCGCGCCCAGAAACGCCGAGCGCAATGCGAAGCTGACCAGAATCGTGCGCCGCGACGCGCCGATGGTTTTCAGGATCGCGGCTTCGTAAGTCCGCGCCCTGACCCCGGCAGCCGCCGCGCCGATGAGGACGATCCCGCCCGTTACCAGAGTCGCCAGAGCACCATATGTGATAGCAGCGGCAATTCCGGCAAGGAGTTCGCTGACCCGTTCAATCGCGTCTTTCACGCGGATCGCCGTGACGTTCGGATACGCATTCGAGATGTAGCGCAGGATTGCACCTTCCGCATCGGAATCTGCGTATACCGTCGAAATGAATGTGTGCGGCGCCCCCGCAACTGCGGTCGGGTTCATCGACATCACGAAACCGATTCCGGCCGTCGAAAAGTCGACGACGCGAAGACTGGTGATCGTCGCGGTAATGTCACGGCCAAGGATGTTGACGGTGATCCTGTCGCCGAGCTTGAGGCCCAATTCGGCGGCCTCCTCGGCGGCGAAGCTGATTTCGGGGTCTCCGTTGAAATCGGCGGGCCACCATTCGCCTTCGGTCAAGACCGCGTTGTCGGGCTTCAGGTCGGAATACGTAACACCCCTGTCACCGTGCAGAACCCAGTGATCGCCCGCAACTTCCTCGGCCGGGCGACCGTTGATTTCGGTGACAATACCGCGCAACATCGGGGCACTCTCGACCTTTTCAATTGCCGGATCGGCGGCGAGGCGGGCGGCGAAATCCTCCATCTGGTCGGGTTGAATATCGACCATGAAGAAAGACGGCGCGATGTCCGGCAAATCGCGCGCAATCGCGCCGCGGAGATTCGCGTCGATCTGTCCGACCGCTGCCAGCACCGCAAGACCCAGCCCAAGCGACAGGATGACCGACAGCGCCTCGCCCCCCGGCCCGCCGACCGAGCCAAGCGCCAACCGCAACGCGCTTCGCCCGCGCAGGGCCGAGGCACGTGCCGCTCGACGCGCCAGACGTCGCACAAGGGCCGCCGCCAGCACCAGAACGACAAAGGCCGCGCATAAGCCCAGCGCCGAATAGACGGTCAAGTCGACAAGCCCCGAAAACAACGCCGCTGCCGCAACCAGTGCGCCAAGTAATAGCAGCGTTACCGTGATCCAGACGGCGCGCGGCAGGCTGCGCGACTGGCCCGCCCCGCCGCGAAACAGCGTTGCGGCGCGGACATCCTCGGTTCGTGCCAAAGGCCAGATGGTGAAAATCAGCGCCGCCAGCGCACCATAAAGGGCAGCTTCGGCCAGTGGACGGGGATGCAGCGCGATTTCGGTTGGAACTGGAAGCCGGGCCTCGATCAACGGCGCAAACACGATCGGCAACGCAGCCCCAAGCACCAGCCCAAGCGCCAGACCGACCAGCGTCAGCACACCGATCTGTATGAAATAGGTCTGAAAGATCGTCCGGCTTTCAGCGCCAAGCGTCTTCAGCGTCGCGATGACTTCGGTCTTTTCGTCGAGATATGCACGCACCGCCGCCGACACGCCGACACCGCCGACCGCAAGTCCGGCAAGGCCGACGAGGACCAGAAACGACCCCAGCCGGTCAACGAAGCGGGCCACACCGGGCGAGCCGTTGCGGCGATCCCGCCAATGCGCGCCTGTGAAAACCTTTCCGGCCGCGATTTTCAACGCATCGAGATCGGTGTCTTCGGGAAGCAGCAGCTTGTATTCGGTCTCAAAAAGTGTCCCTGGCTGGATCAGACCGCTTTCGGCAAGGTCATCGGTCCGCACGATCGTACGCGGGCCAAGGGTGAAACCTCCGGTGGCGCTGTCGGGTTCGCGCATCAGTGCGGCGGTCAGCACAAAGTCCTGCTCGCCCAATCGAAATGTCTCGCCTGTGGCGATGCCGAGACGGGAAATCAGCACCGGGTCCATCACGGCACCCGGCAAGCCGTCGCGACCATCCAACGCGACGCCAAGGTCCATGTCCGGCTGAAGTCTGGCGACGCCCAGCAATGGATACGCGTCATCGACAGCCTTGACCTGCGTCAGCCCGCGCTCTGCCGAGTCACCCGCACCGAACACCGCCATCGAGCGAAAATCGACCACTTCCGTCATCGCGCTCGCCGTTTCGGCCATCCAGGCCAGTTCCTCGGGTTCGGCGAAGCGATAGGTCAGTTCCAGTTCGGCGTCGCCGCCGAGGATCACGGATCCCTCGCGTTCCAACCCGACGCGAATGCTCTCGCGAACACTACCAACAGCCGCGATTGCCGCCACGCCCAGCGCCAGACAGGCCAGAAACACGCGAAACCCCCGAATACCGCCGCGCAATTCGCGGCGCGCAATTCGACCCGCGACCGCAAGGCTCATTCGGCGGCCTCGGCCTTGAGCGCTGTCTCGGGCACAAGTTGTCCATCCTCCAGCCGGATCACCCGGTCGCAGCGTTCGGCGAGTTCGGGGGCGTGCGTCACCAGAACCAACGTGGCGCCATGCCGGTCGCGCAGACCGAACAGCAGATCCATGATCGTCTGACCTGTCGTGGTGTCCAGATTGCCGGTCGGTTCATCCGCCAGCAGGATGTCCGGACGGGGCGCGAATGCACGAGCCAAAGCTACGCGTTGCTGCTCTCCGCCCGACATCTGCGCGGGATAGTGATCCATCCGCGAAGTTAGCCCCATCGCCTTCAGTTCTTCGGCCGCACGCTCGAAAGCATCGGCCTTTCCGGCCAGTTCCAGCGGCGTCGCGACGTTTTCCAGCGCAGTCATTGTCGGAATAAGGTGGAAGGACTGGAAAACCACCCCCATATGTTCCCGACGGAAGCGCGCCAGAGCGTCTTCGCCCAGTGCCGTCAGATCGTGCCCCAACGCCCGCACCTGACCGCCGGTGGCGCGTTCGAGGCCGCCCATGAGCATAAGGAGCGAAGATTTGCCCGATCCAGACGGACCGACCATCCCAACCGTTTCACCGCGCACGATATCCAGTGTGATCCCCTTCAGGATTTCCACCCGCCCAGCGTTGCCATCAAGCGAAAGCCGAGCATCGCTGAGTGAGAGAATCGTGTCGGTCATGTCATCCGTTCCGCGGCTGGGGGCTCTTGGGGCATATGGGATGATACGCACGATCCGCAACGCCGGATTGGCATTAATCCTAAGTGTTGCCGCTGTTTCGGCGGATCCGGTCACCATTGCGGCATTGGGCGACAGCCTTACCCAAGGCTACGGTCTGCCGCGCAAACAGGGCTTCGTTCCCCAGCTTCAGGCCTGGCTTGACGCTAAAGGCGCCGATGCCGCCGTCATCAACGCAGGCGTTTCGGGCGACACAACGGCTGGTGGTCTGCGCCGCGTGGACTGGACGTTGACGCCCGATGTCGGCGCGCTGATCGTCGAGCTTGGCGGCAACGACCTTTTGCGCGGCATTGACCCCAAGGTGAGCCGAGACAACCTTGAAAAAATCCTGAAGGCCGCGACGAGCCGCGATATTCCGGTGCTTCTGGTCGGGCTTCATGCCGGATCGAATTATGGCGCTGACTATCGCACGGCTTTCAACGCCATGTATCCCGATCTGGCTGCACGATATGGCACGCTGCTGTATCAGGACTTCTTCGCGGCTTTGCGTGCACGCTCGACCACGACCGAGGAATTGCGGACCTATTTCCAACGCGATGGCATCCACCCGAACCCTCAGGGGGTCGTCCACATCGTGAATGCGATCGGCCCGACCGTGCTGGAGTTGATCGAGCGCGCAGACAGCCCCAACGGCTGAGCCATCTTGCTTTCGCGGTCCCGCTGTTGTCTTTTCGCGCCTTCACAACCACCCGGAGACGTGCGCCATGCCCCTGACCGTCGATCTGAATTCCGACATGGGCGAAGGCTACGGCCCCTGGCGCATGGGCGACGACGCAGGTCTGTTGCAGATCGTCACGTCGGCCAACATCGCCTGCGGCTTTCATGCCGGCGACGCCGATACGATGGCGGAAACGATGGCGCTGGCGGTCAAGAACAACGTCGGGATCGGCGCGCATCCCGGGTTTGCAGACCTGCAGGGCTTTGGGCGGCGCCAAATGCAGGTGCTCCTGCCGACACTGGCCAATCAGGTCCGATATCAAGTTGGCGCGGCGCAAGCGATGGCGCGGGCGGCGGGCGGCACGGTGCGACACCTGAAACTGCACGGGGCGCTTTCGAACATGGCCTGTGTCGACGCCGAAATGGCGCGGGCCTGCTATGAAGCGGCGCTCGACGTTGCACCCGACATCATCATCGTGGGTCTGGCCGCCACCAGGATGGAAGACGTCGCGCGTGACCTCGGTTGCGGCTGGGCCGGGGAGATATTTGCCGACCGTGCCTATAACCCGGATGGAACGCTGGTCGACCGGCGGCTTCCCGGCGCGATGATCCACGATCCGATCGAGGCGGCCGAGCGGATGGTGTCAATGATCCAGGCTGGTGCGATCCTGACAAGCAACGGTCAGCGACTGGAAACGCGGATCGACACAATCTGTGTACACGGCGACAGCGCCGAGGCAGTGGCGCTGTCACAGTCGGTGCGTGATGGTCTTGAGGCTGCAGGAATCCGGTTGGCCGTTTTCGACGGCACGCCCCTTTCCTGATCAGAAACGGCGGGGAATCGGGGACCCTGCGTGCAGTTTGTGGAGTTCGAGCCAGTCGCCTTTCAGCGGCATGACTTCCGCGAGCACGGCAAGGATGCGCTCAGACGGAAGCCCGGCGAAAATCAGGAAGTTCAAATCGTCTTCAAGCTCTGCAAGCGACTCGTCGCTCAGGCGCGAAATCGCTTCGACGAGGTCCGGCAGTGGAACCGGCGCACAGGTCTCTTGCTGCAATATATTGGAGTTCTCAACGGCCAGCGGCCGCTCGTCTATCACATCAAACATGGATGCCCTACTCGTTAAAACATACTCGGTACGTTCCCTTTGTAGCATATATATCTAGAATTTTCCATGACTTGTCGGTGTCGTTTTCCCGTCAGATGCTAAACACACTGTTTACCAAACCGTAAATCGCGCCGCATTTCGACCGGCATTGCGGCGCTCTGTCCCTAATATTTCGCGCTATGACCCACTGTGCGCCACCTTTCGGGCGAAATGCTCGGATTTAGTCAAGTCATGGGGCTTATCGCCCTCTTGAATAACCAGTACGCGAATTACGAGGACTTAGAGATGACGCAGATACTGACATTCCCTGGCCTGGAGCGTGCGCTGACGCTTGTCATGTTTGCGCTATACATGATTACCAGCATCAAATTGTGCCGGTATTCCTCATGGGTTGCTGCCGGCGAGCCAAATCCGTTCCTGCCCGGGCACCGCGAAACCATCTCCACCCGGCGGGTTGTGACCCGCGTGATGGAGAAGGACCTCAGCGATTTTCGCGTTTACTGATTGCAGTCTCTGCCACAAATGAAAAAGGCCGCCTCAATGGGCGGCCTTCTCAGATTATTCGTTGAGGATCACTCGTCGTCAAGCGCTTCCACAGCCTTTTGAAGATCGTCCTTGGAGACCGTCTTTTCGGTTACCTTGACCTGCTCGAAGATGTGATCGACGACCTTATCCTCGAACAATGGTGCCTGAAGCTGCTGACGCATTTGCGGGTTCTTCTGGACGAACTCGAAAAACTGGCGCTCCTGACCGGGATATTGGCGCGCCTGGTTCATCACGGCCTGGGTCATTTCCGCGTCCGTGACCACGACTTCGGCCTTCTGACCAAGCTCGGCAAGTAGCAGTCCCAGACGCACGCGGCGTTCGGCCAACTTCAGATGCTCTTTGCTGGTCTCGATTTCCGGGTGATCGTGGCCTTGATGTTCGGGGTTGTCCTCGTGCCATAGCTGATGCGCGATCTGACCCGCTTCCGCTTCGACAAGCGACGGTGGAAGATCGAACTTCACAGCCTTGTCCAGCGCATCCAGCAGACCACGCTTCATGACTGCACGTGCCGCACCGCCATATTCGGCTTCCAGACGCTCGGTGATCTGAGCTTTGAGTGCGGCCAAATCGTCGGCGCCATATTTCTTCGCCATTTCGTCGTCGATTTTCGAAGGCTTCGGCTCTTTGACCGCTTTCACGGTCACATCGAACACAGCCGCTTTTCCGGCCAGCGCGGTATTGCCGTATTCCGCAGGGAACGTCACTTCGACCGACTTCTCGTCGCCAACCTTCACGCCGACCAATTGCTCTTCAAAGCCCGGAATGAACTGACCCGACCCCAGCGTCAGCGGGAAATCCTCGGCCGCGCCGCCGTCGAAGGCCTCGCCGTCGACCTTACCGAGAAAATCGATCACGACCTGATCGCCGTCCTTGGCTTTCGAAGCTTTCTTGCGGTCCTCGAAATTCTGTGCGCTTTCGGCCAGGTTCTGAAGCGCCTCGTCGACAGCCGAATCCTCGGGCTTCACGACCAGCTTCTGCAGCTTGATCTTCGCCAGATCGACCTCGGGAATGACGGGCAGCGCCTCATAGGACATCGACACCTTGATGTCGTCGCCTTCTTTCCAGTCCTCGTTGGTCATCTCGACCTTGGGCTGCATCGCCGGACGGTCGCCGGAATCCTCGAAGTGCTTGCTCATCGCACCGTCGACGCTTTCCTGCATCGCTTCGCCAAGAAGACGCGGGCCATACTGCTTTTTCAGGAGCGCCATCGGGACCTTGCCCTTGCGAAAGCCCTTCATCTCGATGCCGGGTGCGGCTTCGGCCAGCTTTTCGTTGACTTTGGCGTCCAGAACGGACGCGGGTACGACGATGTCATAGCCGCGCTTCAGACCTTCGTTCAGGGTCTCGGTGACCTGCATGGTTATCCTCATCTGCTGCCCGGGCGGCATGTCCGACCGGGGCGGAAAATCAGCGGTCCTTCTAGGCAAGGAGGCCTTGGGTTGCAAGCTGAAAGCAAGGCTGCGGGCGCGAACAGCTAGCCGCTTGGCTCGCGCGGCGCGCGTTCGGCGCGGTGGATCGCCTTCCAGCCCTCGACAGAGCGCTGAAATGTGTCCTGACCATCCTCGATAAAGCCTTCGCCATCTTCGGCCGCGACCATGCGCGTTACATGAAAAATGTCCTCCGCGATGTCGAGAATCGCATAATCGTTCAAGTTTCCACGCAACCTGTTCGACAGGCCCGTGCCGGAGTGAACCTGCAACGTCTGCTGCGCGCCTTTACGCGTCACGAACGGCTCGACCAGCCAGTTGTGGAGATGCCCCGAAAGAATCACATGCGGCCCCCGCCCCGACCAATCGTCGAGCGCAGCGGGGGCACCGATCATCAGATCTTTCTCGACATCGGGCGCATGGTGGAACGGATGGTGCGCGACGATGATCACGGTCCGCTTTCCGGACTCCCGCGCGATGGCGTCACCTATGCGGTCGATCTGCAAATGGCTGATACGCCCCCGCTGCCAGCTATAGGGATCCGTCGTGTCCAGTCCCAGAACCACGCTTTCACTCGTTTCCAGCTTCGGCTCGAGGTCGGTGTCGATCCACCGGTGATAGGGAGCATAGGGGAGCGTCCAGCGGGCAAACACGTTGAACAGCGGGATGTCGTGATTTCCGGGAACTCCCATCCACGACACGTCGAGCCCATCCATGAACGCCCGCGCCGCACGGAATTGCCAGTTCCGCGCCCGCTGCACGAAATCGCCAGCCATCGCGACAAGATCGGGATTCGCGTCCTGGATGGAATGCGTCAGTGGCTCCAGCAACTCGGGTCGGTCACGGCCGAAATGCAAATCCGATATCTGGACGATGCGCATCAGGCGCCGTCAGTGTCCGCCACACGAGGCACACGCACAGTCAGCGCATCCTTGAGAATTTTGAACCTGTACGGCCCTTCCATTCTTTCCCGCTCGCCATCGCGCGCAACCAGGCGGTGCGAGCGACGGGTCTCGATCAGAACATCCTCACCGGTGAGCAGGGTGAAATCGCGCCCCTTCTCGACACCGCGAAACGCGAAACGCAGCGCCTTCCAGATCAGTTTGAATCGACCGCAATCGGGGGCCAGCAGCACCGCGAACTTGCCATTGCGGATCGCGTCCGCGCCTTCGATTTCGTATTCGTCAAGCTGATAGGCGCTGACGGCCACGAATGCCATCGGCGAGCGGGCGCGCACAAGTTCGCCATCGACCGTAATACGCATCGTCAGGGGGCGATAAATCGTGACCATGGCGACCAGAACCGACCAGTACGCAGCAAGACGACTGCGCCCCCATCGACGGTAGATCGCCTCGCGCTCGTTGAGAATCGCTGCATAGGCACCAAGGCTTGCGTTATTGATGAACACATGGCCGTTGACTTCGCCGATGGTAATAGGCTTGTCGCAGCCCTCGGTGACGATGCGTGCGGCTTCGTCAGGTTCTTCAGGAATGCCGAGGCTGCGCGCGAAAAAGTTGAACGTGCCAAGCGGCAGCACACCCATGCGCACGCCGGACCCGACAAGCGCGCCCGCGGTCCCGCAGATCGTTCCGTCGCCGCCGGCGGCGACAATCGTGTTGTGACCATCGGCGATAGCCGCCTTGACAGTTGCGTCCAGATCATCGGATTTCAAAAGCGTCCTGACTTCGACTTTTCCGGTCGTGTGGAACTTCGCTTTAAGGTCAGCTC
Source organism: Paracoccaceae bacterium (assembly GCA_037968835.1). Classification (GTDB taxonomy): domain Bacteria; phylum Pseudomonadota; class Alphaproteobacteria; order Rhodobacterales; family Rhodobacteraceae; genus JBBKWG01. The sequence goes on along the minus strand of JBBKWG010000257.1, from coordinate 317 downwards.
CGGTCAGATCGGACTCGTGCTTTCCGGATCCGGGATTGAACAGGATGAAAACGCTTTCTTCCCGCGTGGGTGCGACGGATGTATCTTTCATATCTTCGTATCGCGTCCTGACTTGTTCGCAGGATCAATTGCGACGGAGGGTAATTGTTCCCCAGCCGCGGCGAAATGGCAGGTCGCGATTCGCGAGTATCCGGGAGAGTTGTGGTGCGGGTGAAGGGACTCGAACCCCCACGCCTTGCGGCGCCAGAACCTAAATCTGGTGCGTCTACCAGTTCCGCCACACCCGCACGTCCGATGCGCTCTCTAACAAAGCCCGC
>JBBKWG010000256.1:0-11029 GCA_037968835.1 Paracoccaceae bacterium | reverse complement strand
TTCCGGGTGCTGCTGGCGCAGGCCGGAGTGCTGGACGGCGGTGCCTACGGGATGGAGGCGCTGAACGTCCTCAGGATCGAAAAGGGCTTTATCACCCACTCGGAAATCCACGGACGGGTGACTGCATTCGATATCGGGATGCAGGGAATGATGTCGAAAAACAAGGACTTCATCGGCAAAGCTGCGGCAACGCGTCCCGGCCTTGTTGGCGACGAACGCGAACAGCTTGTCGGTCTCCGCCCGGTTGGCGATGCGCGCCAGTTGACGGCCGGCGCGTTCCTATTCCGCCCACCCGATGACGCGACGCGCCCGAACGCCCAAGGCTACACGACGTCGGTTGCATGGTCGCCAACGCTCGACACCTCGCTGGCGCTCGCGTTCCTGAAAAACGGCCGCGCCCGTCACGGTGAACGCATGAAAATGGTCGATCATTTGCGAAACGTCACCGCGCTGGTCGAAATCACCGACCCGGTCGCCTTCGACACCGAGGGAGGGCGGATGCGTGGCTAGTCTCATCGCCAGATCACCCGCCGCCGACCTGGTCCCGCTCGAAATCGGCACCTGTGGGCTTCGCGAAACCGATGTCGGGGCCATCACCTGGGTCGCGCCGTTCGGGGATGCCAAAGACATCGCACCCGGACTTGCAATGCCGAAGCCCGGCGAAAGCACGTCGAACTCCGACACCCGCGCCATCTGGTTCGGGGCCGGGCAGGCGCTTGTCCTCGGCAATCCGGTCTGGCCGGACGACGCCGCCCTCGCCGATCAATCCGACGGCTGGACCATTCTCGCGCTTACCGGCGACGATGCCCGCACGGTGCTGGCCCGGCTTACCCCGCTCGATTTGCGCGACACCGCATTTCCACGCGACGCAACCGCGCGCACGCTGGTCGGTCACATGACCGCCAGCTTGACGCGGATCGGTGAAAACACGTACGAAATCATGGTCTTCAGATCCATGGCCGCGACACTGGTGCACGAACTCACGCGCGCCATGACGCACGTCGCCGCCCGCGCCGCGCTCTGATCCCTCCATCGACCTGAAAATATTCCGGGGGTGCGGGGGCAGAGCCCCCGTTCTGGCGGCGCTTGGGGCGTCGCAAATCTGGACTCTCTCTGGCCAAACGCGGATATATGGAAGCTATGAGTCTGCCCCCCGGTTTCACCGAAGAACTCCGCACCCGCACCTCGCTCGCGCAGGTCGTCGGGCGCAAGGTCATGTGGGACGCCAGGAAATCGAACCAGGGCAAGGGCGACATGTGGGCGCCGTGCCCGTTCCATCAGGAAAAATCCGCCAGCTTCCACGTCGATGACCGCAAGGGCTTCTACTATTGCTTTGGCTGCCACGCCAAAGGCGACCTGTTCAGCTTCGTGCAGGAAACCGAGAACGTCGGCTTCATGGAGGCCGTTGAAATCCTCGCGCTCGAAGCCGGAATGCCGATGCCTGCCCGCGATCCCAGGGCGCAGGAAAAAGCCGACAAGCGCAGCGGCCTGACCGACGTGATGGAGCAGGCGGTTCAATTCTATCGCCTGCAACTGAAAACCGGTGCCGCAGCGGAGGCGCGCGATTATCTGACCCGAAGGGGCCTCAGCGACGCGGCCCTCGATCGCTGGGACATCGGCTATGCGCCCGATGCGCGTCAGGGCGTCTATCAGCATCTGACCGGCAAGGGGGTCAGCCCCGAGGCATTGATCGACACGGGACTCTGCGCCAGGCCCGACGACGGCGGCGCGCCCTACGACCGGTTTCGCGGCCGCATCATTTTTCCGATCCGCGATCCGCGCGGTCGCGCCATTGGCCTGGGCGGACGCTCGATTGATCCCAATGCCCGTGCCAAGTATCTGAATTCGCCCGAAACCGCGCTGTTCGACAAGGGCCGCAGCCTGTTCAACTACGGCCCCGCGCGCGAGGCGGCCGGCAAGGGCAAGCCGCTCGTTGTCGCCGAAGGTTACATGGACGTCATCGCGTTGTCCGAGGCGGGCTTCACGGCCACGGTCTCCCCGCTCGGCACGGCGATCACCGAAGATCAGTTGCAGCTTTTGTGGCGGATCGACGACGAACCGATCATCGCGCTCGACGGCGACAAAGCCGGCTTGAATGCGGCCATGCGCGCCGTCGATCTGGCATTGCCGCTGATCGAGGCCGGGAAATCGCTCCGCTTTTGTATCATGCCCGAAGGACGGGACCCCGACGATCTCATTCGCGCCGAGGGGGCAGGGGCGATGCAGAAGCAACTCGATCAGGCGATGCCGATGGTCCAATTGCTCTGGCGGCGCGAAACCGAGGGCAAGAATTTCGACAGCCCCGAGCGCAAGGCGGCGCTGGACCGTTCGCTGCGCAATGCCATCCTGAAGCTGCGCGACCCGTCGCTGCGTCGTCACTATGGCGACGAGGTTAATCGCCTGCGTCGGACCTTGTTCGATGGCGACAGACCTGGGGCGAGCGGTCGTAACCGCCCGTTCATACGTAACTTTTCGGGCAAGGGCGCACAGCGTCCCCCCGCGCCCCCGACCGCCGAGGTCAAGGCCAGCGCGCTGGTCGCAGCCGGTGCGCCGTTCGAGGAACAGATGCGCGAAGCCGTCATCCTCGCCACGCTGGTGTCACATCCAACGCTGGTCCAGCGGTTCGTGGCGGAACTGGAACGCCTCGACACCGCGCAACCGGACCACCGCGCGATCTGCGACGCGCTGTTATCGACCGAAGGCGGCGAAAGGTCTGAAATCGAAGCGGTTTGTGGCCGCGAGGCCCTTGAAAAGCTGTTCCATCCGCGCCATGTCCGCATTGCGCCCGGGGTTGATCCTGACGCGAACGATGAAGTTGCGGAAATGTGCGTCGCCGAGGAGCTTGCCAAGCTTTCGGCGCGGCGGGGTGCGCGGCGCGAGATCGCCGAAGCCATCCAGGATGTCGAAGGTCTGGCGGACGAAGGACTGACGTGGCGGCTGGGACAAGCCGCCGAAGCCCGCAACATGACCGAGCGCAGCGGCAACGAAGACACGGCTGAATACGACCTGGGGCCCAATGGGGCCCGCATGAAACGAGACGAGAAAGACGCCTTCGAATCACTGATCGGGCGAATCGAATTCGCCAAGAGCAGGGGCAAGTCGCCGTAACCGATTTGCCGAGGAAGGTAATATTCTATAGGTCTGCGGGTTGCGAATCACCGATTCGCACTAGATGATTCGCGATTAGGCCGAATCATATGATTTGTCGGGAGTGCCGGATGGCTGCCAAAGATAATACGGACGAACGCAACAAGGACGAACAGGACAACGACGGCGCTCTCGACATGAGCCAGACGGCGGTCAAAAAGATGATCGCCGATGCGCGTGAGAAGGGCTACATCACCTACGATCAACTGAATCGCGTGCTGCCACCCGATCAGGTGTCCTCCGAACAGATCGAAGATGTGATGTCGATGCTCAGCGAAATGGGCATCAACATAATCGAAGACGAAGACGCCGAAGAAGGCGACGACGACAAGGCCGGGACCGATCTGGTCGAAGCCTCGACGTCGCGCGAAGTCGCCGTGTCCACGACCGAAAGCGAAAAGCTGGATCGCACCGACGATCCGGTCCGCATGTATCTGCGCGAAATGGGGTCGGTCGAACTGTTGTCGCGTGAAGGCGAAATCGCCATCGCCAAGCGGATCGAGGCCGGGCGCAACACCATGATCCTGGGTCTGTGCGAAAGCCCGCTGACCTTCCAGGCGATCACGATCTGGCGCGACGAACTTCTGTCCGAAGATATCCTGCTGCGCGATGTGATCGACCTTGAAACCACGTTCGGCCGCCATCTCGGCGAAGAGGGCGAGGACGAGACAACGCCGGTTGTCGAAGGCGCGAGCTCCGGCAGCGACGATTCCGAAAAGAAATCTGACAATCCCGAACTCGATGCCGACGGCAACCCGATCAGTGCCGATGATGACGACGACGACGAGGACGAGGACGATCAGGCCAGCATGTCGCTCGCCGCGATGGAAGCCGCGCTGAAGCCGCGTGTGCTGGAAACGCTCGACCTGATCGCGCGCGACTACAGCAAACTCAGCGACATGCAGGACATGCGGATGTCCGCGACGCTGAACGAAGACGACAGTTTCAGCGCCACCGCCGAGGGCAAGTATCAGAAACTGCGCTCGGAAATTGTCGAGCTGGTGAACGAACTGCACCTGCACAACAACCGGATCGACGCGCTGATCGACCAGCTTTACGGCATCAATCGCCGCATCATGTCGATCGATTCCAACATGGTGAAACTCGCCGACCAGGCCCGCATCAACCGTCGCGAATTCATCGACGAATACCGCGGCTACGAACTGGACCCGAACTGGCTGGAGCGCATGGGCGACAAGGCCGGTCGTGGCTGGCAGACGCTGATGGAGCGTTCGACGCCGAAGATCGAGGAATTGCGCGGCGAGATGGCGCAGGTCGGTCAGTATGTCGGTGTCGACATCCCCGAATTCCGCCGCATCGTGCAGCAGGTTCAGAAGGGCGAAAAGGAAGCGCGTCAGGCCAAGAAGGAAATGGTCGAAGCCAACCTTCGCCTGGTGATCTCGATTGCCAAGAAATACACGAACCGCGGCCTGCAATTCCTTGATCTCATTCAGGAAGGTAACATCGGCCTGATGAAGGCCGTGGACAAATTCGAATACCGTCGCGGCTATAAATTCAGCACATATGCAACCTGGTGGATCCGCCAGGCGATCACCCGCTCGATCGCCGATCAGGCCCGCACGATCCGTATTCCGGTCCACATGATCGAGACGATCAACAAGCTGGTGCGCACCGGTCGCCAGATGCTGCACGAAATCGGCCGCGAGCCGACGCCCGAGGAACTGGCCGAGAAGCTGCAAATGCCGCTCGAAAAGGTCCGCAAGGTGATGAAGATCGCCAAGGAGCCGATCTCGCTCGAAACCCCCATCGGCGACGAGGAAGACAGCCAGCTAGGCGACTTCATCGAGGACAAGAACGCCGTCCTGCCGCTCGATTCGGCCATTCAGGAGAACCTGAAGGAAACCACGACCCGCGTTCTCGCCTCGCTGACGCCCCGCGAAGAGCGCGTGCTGCGGATGCGTTTCGGCATCGGCATGAACACCGACCACACGCTTGAAGAGGTCGGCCAGCAATTCAGCGTGACCCGCGAACGTATCCGCCAGATCGAAGCGAAGGCGCTGAGGAAGTTGAAGCACCCGTCGCGGAGCCGGAAGTTGCGGAGTTTCCTGGATCAGTAGTCTCTCAACGAACAGTTTCGCGATCCGGGAGGCAAATAAACGGAGCCACCCCATGTCCCTTTTCTCTCGCCTTTTCGGGGGCGCAAAGCAGTCACCCGAGGCCGAGTCCGAGACCTACCAAGGTTTCACGATCACGCCCGAACCGAAGCACGAAGGCAGCGACTTTCGCATATCCGCGAGGATCGAAAAGACCATCGACGGCGAGATCCGGACGCACACGCTGATCCGCGCCGACACGCTTGGTTCGCGCGACGCGGCAATCGCTGCCTCGGCCGCCAAGGCGAAACAACTGATCGACGAGCAGGGCGACGGCATCTTCGATTGAGACCGGCCCGCACGGGCGCCCTCGCATCCTCGCAATGAATGCGCTTTGGGCGGCGCACGTATCGCTGACAGTCGGTCAACCTGACCACGCTACCATCGCCTTCGTTAAGACTTACTGAGCCCGCCGCCCGCCCGACACCGACGCAATACCGACGTGATACCGACGCGTTACCGATGTTTGGCTGACAGAAATAATCTAACTAAAGCAATAGCTTATAGCGCATTCTGACAAACACCGCACAAAACCGACCGCACGCCACGGCAATCATTTCTTAACCATTCCGCAGCCTTGCGACCTCCCTTGCCCCGGTCGACCCGCAAGTTAGGTTGTCCACCAGTCGCAAAGGAACCGCCGCCATGCCCCATCCCGCCCTCACATCCGAATCGGTCGCCGTCATCACCGGCGGCGCGTCCGGGATCGGTCTGGCCGCCGCCAAGCGATTCGCGGCAATGGGGATGCAACTGGTCATCGTCGACAATCGCGCCGACCTGCTCGACCCAGCCACCGACGCATTGAAAAGCGCCGGCGCGCCCGAGGTTCTGACCGCCGATACCGACGTGTCCGACATCGACGAAATGCGCGCCCTCGAAAAGCAGATCGCCGACCGCTTCGGTGGCACCGACATCCTGATGAACAATGCAGGGATCCAGCCCGGCTCGACGCTTTTCGGCGAGGACGAAACGTGGAACCGCGTGCTTGCCGTCAATCTCGGCGGCATCATCAACGGCTCCCGCGTCTTTGGCCCCCGCATGATCGAGCGTGGACGGGCCGGGGCGATCATCAACACCGGTTCGAAACAGGGGATCACGACACCGCCGGGCGATCCGGCTTACAACGTGTCGAAAGCCGGGGTGAAGGCGTTTACCGAGGCACTTGAACATGAATTGCGCAACACCGAAGACGCGCAGATCAGCGCCCATCTGCTGATTCCCGGCTTCGTATTCACCGACCTCACCAAAGGCGACCGGACCGAGAAGCCCGCAGGCGCCTGGACGCCGGAAAAGACCGCCGATTTCATGCTGGAGCGGCTGAACTCCGGCGATTTCTACATTCTCTGCCCCGACAACGATGTTGACCGCGCAACGGACGAGAAACGCATGGCCTGGGCGATTGGCGACATCATCGAAAACCGCCCGCCGCTGTCGCGCTGGCATCCCGATTTCGAAGATGCTTTCAAGGACTTCGTGGCTGGTGAATGACCGCGCAACCTTCACTCTCACGGTGGCCACCTCCGCCGATGCCTACATCGCGCGCAAGCCCGACGAGCCGCCGCAAGCATGGGCCAGCCCGGAAGAGCAGGCGCTTTTCTTCCGCGATGTCGAGGCAGCGGACTGGGCCATCATGGGACGTCACACACACGAAGCCGCCGACAAACCGCACCGTCGCCGGATCGTCTTTTCCACCACGCAATCAGGTTGGCAGCGCCCGACCCAGCTATGGCTCGACCCGGCGAAATTGCTCTCATCGCAACTGCCCAAACTCGTCAACGGCATCCGCCCGCTTGTATCGGGTCTCATCCTTGGCGGCACCCGCGTGCACGACTGGTTTCTCGAACACCAGGCCATCGACCGCGTCAATCTCACGATCGAACCGGTGACGTTCGGGGGCGGCGTGCCGATCTTTTCCGAACAGCAAACCCGCGACCCGGTGGCCGTTTTCACAAGCCTGGGCTTTTCGATCAGGACAGAGCGCATTCTTAACAAAGCCGGTTCGCGCTATCTTGAACTGACGCCCGCCGGGCCTTGAACTGACGCCGCACATGGCCACATCATTCGTACCGCAAGCCAAGGAGTACCACCCATGTCAAAGTCGCTTCTCGTGGCACTCGCCATTGCCGCCGGCTACGTCTTGCCTGCACAGGCATTCGTCGCCGAAAACCGTCTGATCGTCGAGCCCGCAGGCGAGTCCAGTTTCAACGTCGCCTATCGCGGTCAGTCAGGCGCACCGGCATTCTGGTGCGCGGCCGGGGACTACGTGGTCCGCGAGCTTGGTCTCAATCAGCAGACCCGCATCTACCGCACCTCGTCCAGTCCACGCAGATCCGGGCAGGGAATGAGTTTCAGCCTGTCCCCAACCGGTGCACGCAAAACCGGACTCGCCATTCTGGGCGATAGCAGCAGCCTGAGCGCCGCCCACGCACGCATGTTCTGCCGCGAACTCAAGCTCAGCGACTGATGCTGCGAACCGAGATCATTGGAATCGAAACTACCGGTCCCGGGCTATACGAATTCACTGATCGCGTGGAAGTGCTGACAGAGGGCGACGGACTGCTCAACCTTTTTGTTCGCCACACCTCGTGTTCGCTTCTGATCCAGGAAAACGCGGACCCGAACGTGCAGCGCGACCTTCGGGCCTATTTTGACAGGCTTGTGCCGCCAAGTGACGACGAATCGATGGCCTATCTGCGGCACACGCAGGAAGGACCCGACGACATGCCGGCCCACATCAAAGCGGCAATGATGCCAGTCAGCTTGAACATACCCATTATTTCAGGGCGACTTGCGCTTGGAACCTGGCAGGGAATTTACCTATTCGAACATCGCGCCCGCCCACGCCGGCGCGATGTCGTTGTCTCGATGATCGCCTGAGCGGAGCTGATCAGTCCTCCAGAACGAACGTCACCATCATGTTCACGCGGTAATGCACGACCTGATCGTTCTCGACCTTGACCGTCTGTTCCTTGATCCACGCACTTTGGATGTTGCGGACGGTTTTCGATGCCCGCGCGATCCCCTGTTTGACCGCATCGTCGAAGCTGTTTGGCGAAGTTGCTGAAATTTCCGTGACCCGAGCTACGCTCATGGTATCCTCCTATGTTGATATTTACCCAACGCACGCCAGCGAGTGACGTTCCTGTTTTAATTTTGCGGCATCAAAAAGATCTCGCGGATTGCGGCGCGTGGCGGGGCTTCAATCGCGTGCATGACGGCGTTCGCGACATCTTCTGGCAACAGCTTGTCGGGATGCGCGTCGTCGAAAAAGTCGGTGTTGACCATCCCTGGTGCAACTACCGTGCACCGCCCGCCCCATTCGCGCATTTCGTCAGCCATGTTTCCAGCATAGCCGTGCACGAACCACTTTGTCGCCCCATAGATTGACCCGGGTATATGCAGACGGCCCGCGGCTGAACCGGTCAGCACAAGCGTGCCTTTGCTCTTCTTCAACTCAGGCAGAACCGCCCGGGCCGTGTAGAGAACGCCCATGATATTGAGGTCGATCATCTGGCGCCATTCCTCGGGATCGCCATCAATCGTGCCGGGGGTGGAAAGGCCGGTGCCCGCGTTCGCAAACGCCGCATCAATCCCACCGAAACGTTCCGTCGTTTGCGCGACGGCCTGCTCCAACGCCGCAAGGTCCGTGACGTCGGTTTGAACCGCCAGTCCGGATTCGCCCAATTCCTCTGCCAGCGCGTCGAGTTTGTCACCGCTTCGGGCCAACATCGCAACGTTCCAGCCGTTCTTTACGGCAGCGCGGGCGGTTTCAGCGCCGATACCCGACGAGGCGCCGGTGATGAGTAAGGTTCTTGTCATTCGATCTGCTCCGGTTTCCATATTTGTTAAAACTATAACCCATCAGCAACAGACACGTTCCATCCGTATCTTGCGGTGTGCTTTCACCCCTACCCAAAATGCGGAGGGTCCCCTATAGTCGCTGTGGGGACGGGTCACAAAGACCCTAATCGGCAGGGAGAAGTGGCGGATGCGCTGCCCGTTTTGCGGAAATATCGACACTCAGGTCAAAGACTCACGGCCTGCTGAGGATCACGTCGCCATCCGGCGTCGGCGGTTCTGTCCGGCTTGCGGCGGGCGATTCACGACCTACGAGCGCGTTCAACTGCGCGATCTGGTCGTGATCAAATCAAATGGACGGCGCGAGGATTTTGATCGCGACAAGCTCGAACGCTCGATCCGCATCGCCCTGCAAAAACGCCCCGTCGAACCCGAACGCATGGACCAGATGATTTCCGGCATCGTTCGGCGTCTGGAAAGTCTGGGCGAGACCGACATACCGTCGCATTCCATCGGCGAGATCGTGATGGAAAGCCTGGCGCGGATTGATACCGTGGCGTATGTCCGCTTCGCCAGCGTCTACAAGAACTTCCAGGCTGCCGACGACTTCGACAAGTTCGTGAGCGAGCTGCGACCACCGCAGAAGGACGAGTGACGGCAGACGATCTGCGTCACCTCAACCACGCGCTGACACTGGCCGCGCGGGGTCTTGGCCGGGTCTGGCCAAACCCTGCTGTCGGGTGCGTCGTCGTCAAGGACGGGCGCATTGTCGGGCGGGGACGCACAGCCGACGGCGGTCGCCCTCACGCTGAAACCGTCGCACTGGCCCAGGCCGGAACACTGGCGCGCGGGGCGACGGCGTATGTCACTCTGGAACCCTGCGCCCATGTCGGGCAGACCCGACCTTGCACGAATGCACTGATCGCCGCGGGCATCGCTCGTGTCGTCGCGCCGTTGCATGACCCCGATCGGCGCGTTGCGGGGCAGGGGTTTGCGGCACTTCGCAGCGCCGGCGTTGAAGTTGTCGAGGCCGGGGGGCCGAACAGCCTTCGTGAGATGCAGCGGGGGTTTCTGTCCCGCGTGACCTTGGGCCGTCCGATGCTGACGCTAAAGCTTGCCGCCACGATCGACGGTCGCATTGCCACCGCCACCGGAGAAAGTCGCTGGATCACCGGACCCGACGCCCGACGCGCCGTCCATGCCATGCGCATGTGCCACGACGCGGTGCTTGTCGGTGCCGGAACCGCGCGTGCGGACAATCCGACGCTGACGGTGCGTGACATCGGATGCGACCGCCAACCTGTGCGCATCGTCGTTTCGCGCCATCTGAACCTGCCCTGGCCGAACCGGCTGGCGGAAACCATTGACCAGGGGCCGGTCTGGCTGGTCCACGGCAAGGGCGACGATCTGGCGAATGCGGATCTGTGGGCCAAAGCGGGCGCAACCCTGATCCCCGTTGCCACCACAAACGGCCATGTCAGCCCGTCGGAATTGCTGGCTGCGCTCGGCGCGCGCGGTTTGACTCGGGTGTTCTGCGAAGGCGGTGGCTCGCTGGCAGCGTCGCTTTTCACCGCTGACCTTGTGGATGAACTTGTCATGTTCACCGCCGGAAAGGCGATTGGTGCCGAAGGACAGCCGTCCGTCGGGGCAATGGGCATCGCTTCGCTTGCCGACGCGCCCGACTTTGCGCTTGTCGATGTTCGCCGCATTGGAAACGATGCGATGTTGCGCTTCCAACGACCGGATTAACCGCGTCGCCGCAGATGTCCTGAAAGAAGATCCTGCAATCGCGACAGCAATCTGTTGCGACGCGGGATGTCGATCCCTTCGGCAAGCAGATCGACCGCCGCCTCGGGCGAGAGGGGCCTTGCTGTCCTTGGGTCGAAATAGCGGGGGTAGCCGATCAGACATGCGTGCGCGAGGCCGGTCAATGTCGGTCGCGCCGTGCGGTATGGGGGTGGCGGAGTTAG
>JBBKWG010000255.1:0-15185 GCA_037968835.1 Paracoccaceae bacterium | reverse complement strand
CCCAGAAGGACGAACCATTTCACGGTGGTGTCGACCACGCTGAAGCAAAGCCACGCCAATAGCATCAGAACGATACCAAGACCTGCACGGTCCTGTCGGGATTCAACGAACGACGCAGCCACGTTGGATCAGGCTCCGAAGCGCTTGACGAAGACGTCGACCATTTGCGGCACCAGAAGATCACCGTCGCCGCTCTCGAGCGCGTCGCCAAGCGCCTTTTTCGCGCAGGCCGACATCACCGACGTCGCGCCCAGTCCCTCGGCCATCGTGGCATAATACCCGACGTCCTTTGCCGCGTTCCTGACCGTGAACGCCAGTTTTTCGGCATCGCCCTCCAGCGCATAGGCCGCGACGAAATCCATCATTCCCGAGCGCAGCGGTCCCGCCGCCATCACGTCATAAAGATCGCGGCGCGGCACCCCGGCAAGGTCCGCCATCGCGAACGCTTCGGCCATCGAATTGGCAGTCGTCATGGCGAAGAAGTTGTTGATCAGCTTCAGCGTATGCCCAGCCCCCAGAGCCCCGAGGTGGAAGATGTTCTCGCCCAGATCCTCCAGAACCGGACGCACTCGCTCGAAGGTTTCCTTGTCGCCCGCTCCCATGATGTTGAGAAGACCGTCGCGTGCGTGGCTTGGCGTCCGTCCAAGCGGTGCATCCAGCATCACGCCGCCAGCCGCCGCAACATCGTCGCCAAGCGCCTTGGTCGAACCCGGCAGCGATGTGCCGAAGTCGATCACCACGTCGCCGTCCGACAATCCCGCAATCACCCCGTCCGCGCCGCGCATCCGGCTTTCAACATGATCGGACGTGCCCATGCACAGCATGATGATATCGGACGCCTCGGCCAGTTCCTTCGCCGTTCCGGCCTCATTCGCCCCGCGCGCAATGGCGGCCTCAAGTCCCTTCCGGTCGCGGTGGCCCAGAACCGTCAGCGCATAACCCTTCGCCTGAAGCCGTTCGACCATCGCCGCGCCCATCAGTCCAAGCCCGATAAATCCGATATGTGGTTTCGTCACGATGCAATCCTTTCCGATACATTCTGCAACAGAGCGGAGGCACCCCGCCGCCCCAATTCATCCGAACACTTCGCGCCCGCACCGCAGCCGGCCGTCGCGACCGCAAGCCGAGGTGACAGGGAGCCGATTTCGGGGCGTCCATCGGCGGTCCACGTAGTGACGCAGGCGTCCATTTCCACCGCCTCGATAGCAAGATCCGGCATTATCGCCCGCATGACGGCCTCAAGATGATCGCGCACCGCCGGATTGCCGCCGCTGCGAAACCAGTCGCCTATCGCGTCGATATCGGCGAGCACAACGTCGTCGGGATCACCGCCAAGTTTGAGATATGCGCGCCCGTCGGGATATCGGATCGGCGGCAGTAGGTAATACTCGCCCGGCAATCGCAAGACCGCCGAGGGCATCGCTGCAAGCCGCGCCGATTCGTCGTCGCTCACTCGAAAAAGCGCAACGGTTCGAGCGAAGATCTTGAGCGTCACACTCCGCCCCAGAACATGGTCGCTCATGCCCCCTGCCGCCACCAGAACCCGGTCGAACGTCAGCGTTTCATCATCAAGATGCACACCAACACCACCGGCGGCATCGTCGATGCCATGCACCTGCGCATCGACCAGTGTCGCACCGGCGGCAATCGCGGCCTTGGTCTGCGCTGCGACCAGTCGTCGGGGCGATATGTGCCCGGCCCCCTCGGGTTCCCAAAGTGCGGCCATGTCGGTGCCGGGCGCGAGATACGGGAACTCATGGCGCAAGCGGTCCGCATCAAGCGCGCGATGCGCGATGTCGCAGGTCTGGGCAGTCGCGCGTGCATCGCGCATGAACGGCCCAGTGTCCGGCCCGACCATCAGCGCGCCGACCGGTGAAAAGAACCGAATGCCCGACGCCGCTTCGATATCACCGTATCGCGCGATCGAAGCGATGCTGGCCTCGGCCCAGAACGGCTCGGTCGCGTTCTTCCGCGTGATCCGCCCTTCGTCGTAGTGGCTCCCAAAGACGCCGCGATGGGTTCGTTTCTCGTCCGGCTCGCTCGGACCGATCAGAATGGGCTTGTGGCCCGCCAGCGCCAGATGCCGCGCCGCCGCGCTACCGATCAACCCCCGTCCAACAACCGCAATCTTCATCCGATCCTACCGAAAGCACGAGATTTCAGCCCTTTCTGGATTTCGTATATCGAGATCGGAACGTCGGGCTGCGGCTGGGGAATGCGCACGGGAATGTCCTTCAGGCGCGGGTTCAGCGTCGGCTCGCCGCAAAGCATCCGGGTGTTATAGTCCTCGATCCCCGCCCATTTCGTCATCGACCCCATGATTGGAAAGGCATCGGCCGCCATCATCTCGTAAAACAGGATGCGCCGCGCACGATCCGAGGTGTTCAGCGCCGAACCGTGTACGATCCGTCCGTGATGAATGCTGATCGATCCGGCCGGACCCTTCAGTTCAACGGCGTCACTCGGCTTCAGCCCGACATCTTCGGGGATGAACCCGCCCGCGAAAACCCCGTCGACATGATGGTCGTAGACCGGCCCCCGATGGCTGCCGGGATAGACCATCAGCGGGCCGTTCACGCTTTCCATATCGTCGATAATGACGCCGATGGCCAGAATGTCGTCGTTGGTGTGGGGATAGAATGCATAGTCCTGATGCCATTCCACCGCCGCGCCATAACCTGCTGATTTCATGTTAAGTTTCGAAGTATGCAGCCTGAGGTTCGGACCTGCCAGATCACGTGCGGGCGCAAGGATCACGTCGGAAAACATCAGTTCGCGGAACGTGTCGCTGATAGTGTGCGGCAGCTTGATGCGGCGCAGGCGCGGATCCTCTGGCGTGTGGCTGTCCTCCAGATCCAGCCGATCATTGGAAGCGGCCATCGGCTTGGCTTCTTCCTCGAAACGGACAATTTCGTCACGGATGCGGGTCAGCCATTCGTCGGGCAGGTGCTTTTCCAGCACCAGATAACCGTCGCGTTCATAGGATGCGATCTGCTCGTCGCTGAGTATCTCATTTGCCATCACACCGGTTCCCTGGGTCAAAGCGATTCAAGTTTCTTCAGTTTGATTTGGAGCGTCGCGCCGAAACGCGCGCAATTCGCCCCGCTCATGCCGCCAATCCCCGCGGTTGGCAGGCCGCTTCGACCATCAACGTCACCTCATGCGTGCGCCGTCCGCTCGCTGCGTCGTTCACCGGCAACGCGCGGCCAGCAATGACGTCCGCGAAGTGTTCGAGTTGACTTATCAGCGGCACGCCTTCAGCAGCGTCAGCCACGCGACAGATCGGCGCCTCGCTCCAGTCCGCCGCACCGCTCCAGACCCGGAGCGACGGGAACGACACCGCGCCCTTTGTTCCGGTGATCCGCAAATTGTCCTGTCCGGTCGTCGCGATGTTCGGGTTCTCGCCGGTTCCATGCTCAAACCCCCAGACCGAGGGCGTGGTGTCGGCAAAGGCGACGCTGGCAGTCAACCCATTCTCGAAACGCAGCACCGCCGCACCGCTTTCGACACGGGCAGCGCCGCGCACCGGATTGGCGCCAAGTCCGGCAACGGACTCGACCTCTCCGAACAGGAAACGCAGCAGGTCGATCTCGTGGCTGATGTTCAGGCGGACCGGCGCGCCGTCCGCGCCCGCGCGCCACGGCACATCGAAATAGGCATCGGGCTTTTTGACCGCCCAGATTGAAGACGCGAGGATCGGCCGCCCGATTTCACCGCTTTCGATAATAGCCTTCAACGTCAAAACGCAGGGGTGAAAGCGTCTGTGGTGCCCGGTCAGGATATGAATGCCCGCATCTTCGGCGGCAACGATCATGGCGTCGATCTCGTTCAGGTCCGAGGCCAGAGGCTTTTCCACCAGCGCATGCCAACCGCGCCGCGCCGCTTCCAGTGTTGTCGCCATATGCGACTGAGTGGGCGTCGCGATCACGATGCCATCCGCCGCGACATCGACGTCCTCGATCCGCGCATATCCCGGTACATGGGCCAGCGCACGGTTACTCGCAATCGGATCGACGATGGCCGACAGCGTCAGGTCGCGATGCTCGATGATATGCGCCAGATGCCGCCGCCCGATCAGCCCGGCCCCGGCGACGATCAGACGTGTCACATCACCGCCCCGATTTGCCACGGCACGAACTCGTAGTCGCCAAGGCCCTGCGCTTCGGATTTCGTGGTCTCGCCTGAAGCGACGCGCAGAAACATCTCGTAAATCTCGCGTCCCTTCGCCTCGACGCTGACGCCGTCGGTCAGTATATCCCCGGCGTTGATGTCCATGTCATCGGTCATCCGCTCGTACATGCGGGAGTTCGTTGCGACCTTGATCGTCGGCGCGGGTTTGGAGCCGAACGCCGAACCGCGTCCCGTTGTGAAGCAAACCAGGTTGCACCCGCCGGCGATCTGCCCGGTTACGCTGGCCGGATCGTAGCCGGGCGAATCCATGAACGTGAACCCCTTCGCGCGAACCTCTTCGGCGTACTTGTAAACGCCCGTCAAAGGCGTGGTGCCGCCCTTTGATGCCGCCCCCAGCGATTTTTCGAGGATCGTCGTCAGCCCGCCCTTCTTGTTGCCAGGGCTTGGATTGTTGTCCATCACACCCTTGTTGCGCGCCGTGTAGTCCTCCCACCAGTGAATGCGCTCGATCAGCCGTTCGCCGATGGCCTGGGTGCGCGCCCGCGCGGTCAGAAGATGTTCAGCACCGTAGATCTCGGGCGTTTCGGCCAGCACTCCGGTGCCGCCCTGCGCCACGAGAAGATCGCAGGCATGACCGAGCGCCGGGTTGGCGGTGATCCCCGACCATGCGTCCGACCCGCCGCATTGCAGTGCCACCATCAACTCGGATGCAGGGCATTCGACCCGTTCGACGTCGTTCGCCAGCGGCAGCATAGCCTCGATCTTGGCGATCCCGGCCTCGACCGTTCGCCGCAGACCACCGACATCCTGAATGTTCATCGCCTGAAACAGCGGTCCCGGCGTCAGCCCGAACGCCTCCATCAGCCAGTCGATCTGGTTGGTTTCGCAGCCAAGCCCCGCCATCAGCATCCCGACGACATTGGGGTTGCGGGCATAGCCCCACATCACGCGCTGCAACGCTTCGAAACCGTCGCCAGCATCCGCCATGCCACAGCCAGTGCCGTGAACGAACGCGGTCACGCCGTCGACGTTGGGGTAAGCGGACATGACTTCGGGCGTGAAATGTTCAGCGATGCGCCGCGCCGCGGTGGCCGAGCAATTGACCGAGGTCAGAACCGCGATGTAGTTGCGCGTCCCGACCCGTCCATTCGGGCGTCGATAGCCCATGAAGGTGTCGATCCGATCGGGTTTCGCCGCCTCGCGCAGGTTCGTGCTGAATTCGTATTCGCGCTCGACGTTGCGGTATTCAAGGTTGTGCGTATGCACCAGCGAACCGGCTGCGATGTCCTCGGCGGCGTAGCCGATGAGCTGCGAGTATTTCAGAACCGGCGCGCCTTTGGCGATGTCGCTCACCGCCATTTTCTGACCGCGCGGGATCAACTGGATCGCGCCTTCACTTCCGACTTCAAGCGGGCGGAGCGCGGTGACGACATTGTCCTTGGGATCGAGTCGGATGGTATCGCTCATGGGTGTGCCTTATGCGCAGACAGGTGAATCCGAACGCCACCGGTGAATGGCGATATGCGGCGTAGTGGCCAGCCGAATCCGTGCATTCTCCCACATAATGCGCCAGACGTTCCAGTCATGCAGTGCAATCTCGGGCCGCGCCCGTGAACGTGCCACGAATTCCGGGAAGTGGCTGCGTCCGGTTGGCTGTCCCGTCCGGTTGTAGCGCAGATCGAACGACCAGCGGATCCCGTCCGAGACATTGGGAAGCGAGGCGTGTGGGATCATCGGATCAAGCAAGACCACCCCGCCAGAGCGCACAGGCAGCGGTGTTGCCCGTGTGAGGTCGAGGAATCCGTCGGCAATGCTTGTCTGGCGTTGCGGGCAATGCGGCAGGATCTCGGATGTGGCGCGAGGTATGACCTGCAGGCAGCCGTTATCGACTGTCGCATCGGTGACGGCGATCCAGACTGTGACCATATCGGTCTTGTCGGCCTCTTCCAGCGCTACCGCCCGGTCCTGATGCCAGTCAGTGCCGCCGACATGCCCGCGCGCCTCATCCTTGGCCAGAAGCGGAACCGGAGGCTTGATGCGCACATGCTGGATCGGGTTCGACGTGATTTCAGGCCCGATCAGCGATTGGACGACATCCAGAAGCGCGGGCGCGGTTATCATATCGAAAACGGCGGGGCCGAAATGCATCGGCGTATCGGCGTGTATACGCTCTCCCGGCAACGAAATGTCCATTGGCTGAAACCAGTCGCGTCCCGTTACATGCGCCGCCAGCAACTTGTCGGCGAAGCTACCCTCGGCGCTGATACCCCAGTCGGCCAGCAAGCCATCCAGCAGCGTCTCGTACTCGGCCCGAACCGGGTCGAGGATGGCTTCCTGATCCAGCACGTCGTTCACGACAAGGCACCCGGCGTCCCGGAACTCGGCGATTTGTGCATCGCTTAACATCGGCTCAAGTCTCCTACTTCAGCAGGATTTCGACAATCGGCGGCCAGATCAAAAGTACGCTCAGTGCCAGAAGCTGGATGCCGATGAAGGGCAGAAACCCTTTGAATATATCCGTCAAAGAAATATGCGGTGGGCAGACCGACTTCAGATAGAACGCCGCCGGTCCGAACGGCGGCGACAGGAAGCTGACCTGCATGTTCATACAGAACAACACACCGAACCAGACCGAGATGTAACGCGGCTCAAGTTGGCCGAACAATCCGATTTCTTCGATCGGCAGCCGCTTCACGATCGGCAGGAAGACCGGGATGATCAGAAGGACGATACCGACCCAGTCCATGAACGCGCCCATGAACAGCAAGATCAGCATCATCGCCAAAAGGATGCCCATCGTCGGCAGGTCCGCACCGATGATCAGGTTGGCTACGAATGTCGGTCCACCCGCGATGGTATAGGCCCCAGCCAGAGCCGCCGCGCCGATGGTTACCCAGATGATCGTGCCGGTCGACTTCAGCGTTCGCATCAGGCTGTCCCAGATCAGATCCCACGACGCCTCGCCACGGAAGATCGCCAGAATCAGCACCGCAACCGCGCCCATGCCGGCTGCTTCGGTAATCCCCGTGATCCCGCCGTAGATCGAGCCGAGAACGACTCCGATCACGACGATCGGTGCGACCAGACCCTTGCCCATGCTCCAGCCCCTTGCGGTTCGTTCGCGCCCGAAGACGAAGAACGCAAGGACAAGGCACAAGACGACGATCCCGCCAAACCACGGCACATAATCCGACGTGCCCCAGAAAATCGGATCGACGCCGTCACCCTTGTCGATGTTCTGTCCTGCAAGCGTGAAGAACAGCGCCCGTAAGAACAGGATGACCGAGAACCCGCCCAGAAGCACCGTCAGGAACGCCCCGAAAAGCCCCGCCTTTTCACGCCCGATCGGCTCGCCCGGAACGGGGTCGGGCAGGGGGGCATCTTCGGGTCGCAGTTGGGTGCGGACAATGATGTAGATGATGATGAACGAGGCCAGCATGAAGCCCGGCAGGAACGCCGCGGTGAACAGCGACTTGATTGAGGTTTCGGTGATGAGGCCATAAATGATCAGCACGATTGACGGCGGGATCATCGTTCCAAGCGAACCCGACGCGCAGATCGTACCGATGGCGAGGTTCTGATTGTAGCCAAGGCGCAGCATCTGCGGCAATGCGATCAGGCCCAGCAGGACCACTTCGCCCCCGATGATGCCCGACATCGCCGCCATGATCACCGCCATGATTGACGTCACGATGGCAATCCCGCCCCGCGTCCGGTTCAACCAGACGTTCAGCGACGCATACATGTCCTTGGCGATCCCGGACCGCTCGAGAAGCGCGGCCATGAAGATGAACAGCGGAATCGAGATCAGGACGTAATCCGTCAACAGTCCGTAAATCTTCTGCGCCAGGATATTCAGCGGTCCAGATCCTGGTCGCCCGGTCAACATGCCATCGCCAAAGCTCATCGGATTGGTCAGAAGCGCCGGTTCGAATTTCATTACCAGCACGAGAACCGCCAGAATGGCCGAAGCGAACCCCAGCGGCATCCCGATTGCCAAAAGCACGATCAGGCCCAGCATCAGCACCAGCGAGATTGTTCCGATGTCCATGCTTATCGCCCTGTCTGTTGTGCGGCGCCGCGGGTGACGTCCATTTCGCCCACGCCATCCGCGCCAACGGCCCGGCGTATCTTCTCAAGTTCATCGGCGTCGATATCGTCCGCCGCCGTGTGGATGACCGGTTCCGCGTTCCAGTCCGAAATCAGGTTTATGACGGCCTGGATTGCCACCAGGGTCACGATTAACAATACCATCGGCTTGATCGTCGCCGGAATCGGTGGATCGAAGGCGGTCCCGAAAGTCTCCCACCGGTAGAATTTGTCGAAGGCTTCGCCATAGCCGCCATATATCAGGAAGAACGCGAACGCGACGATCAACGAGGTCGAGATGATGTCGAACAGCCGCTGAATGGACCGCGGCATCACGTCGTAAAGCAGGTAAATGCGGATGTGGCAGCGCTGCTGCATCGCGTAAAGTCCGGCGCACAGAAACACGAACCCGGCCAGCCAAAGCGACAACTCGTTGGCCCAAAGCGTCGGGCGCTCGAATGCATAGCGCAGCACGACTTCGTAGATCATCACGGTCGTCAAAAGGATGATCAGCATCATTGTAACCCGTCCGATGAAGACCGACAGACGGTCAGCGGGCCGCCAGTCCTCGAACTCCATCGGCGCACGGCGCACGGTGCGCACGCCGATGTAGCCGATGAACGGAATGCCGATCAATGCGGCCCAGTCCAGAAAATCGGCATATCCGCCGAACAGACCCGGCATGTTCGGGGTCACATCGTTGCGGATGAACTGCGCGCTCAGCTTGTCGAACTGCGAAGCGTCGTCGGAGGGAAAGAAATCGAGCGTGAAGGCGGGCAGGTGCCAGACGATCCAGCCAGCACAAAGAATGAAAGCCAATGGGACGATCCATTCAATGAGTGTGCCGTTCTTTTCCTGCATGATCCGCTCCCCAATGTAAGCGCGCGAAATCCGCGGGCACGCTTAAAAGAATCGGCGGGCCCGCTTTGGGCCCGCCGCATCGTCAGGTCAGATCACTCGGACACGAGTCCAAGCTGGGTCAGATAAGTAAGGTGGGAATCCACTAGCGATTTCGCTTCCGGAGTGTCGGCGAACTCGGGCCACGTCGACTGCGCTGCGTCGCGGAACTTCTGCAGCTCTTCCGGTGACCATTCGCTCAGCGTGACGCCATCGGCGCGCAGCTTGGCGGCGGCTTCGGCGTTCGCCTTCTCGAATGTAAGCGCGGTGCGAAGCGCCAGGCCTTCCATTGCGACTTTCATGATCCTCTGGTGATGCGCCGGCATCGCGTCGAAGACCTCCTTGTTGCACGCCAGGTGGTCGGACGGCATCGAGTGGAAGCCGGGGAAGTTGGCATACTTGGCGATGTCGTAAAGACCGAGGCCGACGTTGTTGGCAAGGCCGGACGCATCCGCGCCGTCGATGATGCCGGTTTCAAGCGCGGTGAAGATCTCGGTGAAGTCCATCACGATCGGAGACGCGCCGAGCTTTTCGAAGATCTTGGTTTCCATGCCCGGAGGAGAACGGAATTTCCAGTCCTTCAGATCAGCGGTCGAGGCGATCGGCTTGGTCGAGGCAAAGCTCTCCTGACCATAAACCCACCACCCGATCAGCTCCATGCCATACTTGTTGTAAAGCGGCGCGGCAGCTTCCAGACCGCCACCGTAATACAGCCACGAAAGCTGCTGATACGGGGTCGAATAGCCGCCCATGATGTCGCCGACGAACTGGAAGGCGCTGTTCTTGCCGGTCTGATACGCGCCGCCCGTCATGTCGCAATCCAGAATGCCGGTTGCGGCAGCGTCGAATGTTTCGACCGATTTCACGACCGACGACGAATAGAACATCTCGACGGTGATTTCGCCGTTCGACATTGTTTGGATATCGTCGATGTATTGCGCGGCCAGCTTGCCGGATACGGTTTCCGGCGCATAGTGCGTCTGGATGCGCAGGTTGGTCTGCTGTGCGGACGCCGCGCTTGCGATAAGCGCGACACTGCTTGCGGCAACAGCCGCGATCTTCAAGACTTTCATCGAAGTCCTCCCAGTTTCAGTTGATGCGGCGTTGGCTGCCGTCTTTGCATGTTGCGGGTCCACCGTAGCAACGCCTCGCCTATCTGCCAATCCAAATTTGAAAATTTTAAAAATTTTGAAAATATCTTCCAATTTCAAAATTCCATGTTAGCGTTCCGATACCCCGGCAGAAGAAACATGCGCACAACCACGCCCGAAATATACGAAGATCTTCAGCGCAAGCTGATGACGGCATCCTTCAGCCCCGGCGAAAAGCTGAAGCCCTCGGCGTTGCAGGGCACCTATGGCTGTTCTGCCAACACGATTCGCGACGTGCTTCTCAGGCTATCCAAAGTCGGACTTGTTGAATTCGAAATGCAGCGCGGGTTTCGCGCGACGCGCAGTTCCGAAGAGCGGCGCAGCGATGTGACGCGTTTCCGCATCCTTCTCGAACAGGAAGGCGCGCGCGGCTCGATGCGCGAAGGCGGCGTTGCGTGGGAAGCCCGCCTCAGCGCAGCCCACCACCAACTCAGCCATATCGAGAAGAAGATCGCGCGCTCGGACATCGCCCAAGGCGATATGGAGCTATGGTCGGACGCCGAATTCGGGTTTCATCAGACCCTTATCGCCGACTGCCGCTCGCCGTTACTTATCGAGACCTTCGGCCATATCTACGTTCAGTTCCGCCAGCAGATGGTCAGCCAGGAGCGCGACTTCGGCACCAACTATTTCCGCGCCATCATCGCCGAACATCAGGCCATTCTGGAAGCCGCCCTTGCACGCGACGAGGACCACTGCTCACGGGCGATTTACGAGCACCTGAAACGCAATCTCTGATGCTTCGGCGACCGTCGCGAACGCTCAGGCTTTTTTCAAATCCTCGGCGATGTAGGTCTCGATGATCTGGCGGAAATCGCGATCCGCTTCGAACCCGAGGTCCATCGCCCGCGCAGGCGCGAAATCGCGTGGCCAGCCCGCGACAATGCGAACGATAGTCTCGTCCGGGTCCTCGCGGATCAACGCCACCGCATCGTTTCCGGCAACCTCGCGCAACGCCTCGATCTGCTCTTCCACCGTGCACGAAACGCCCGGCAGATTGAGCGCCCGGCGCGTTCCCAGACGGCCGAGATCCATCGTTCCCGCGTGGCGCAGGAACCCGACCGCCGATTTCGGCGAGGCGTGCCAGTGACGCACATCGCGCGATACCGGCAGGATCGCCTCCTTGCCGTTGAGCGGTTCGCGTATGATCCCCGAAAAGAACGACGACGCCGCCAGATTGGCCTTGCCCGGACGCACGCAGATGGTCGGCAGCCGGATCGCGATGCCGTCGCAAAAGCCCTTGCGACTGAAGTCCGACAGCATCAGTTCGCAGATCGCCTTTTGCGTGCCGTAGGACGTCTGTGGCGCGCACAGGAATTCGTCGTCGATCTTGTCGGGAAACGGCGGCCCGAACACCGCGATGGACGAGGTGAATACGATGCGCGGACGGTAACTTCCGCCGCTGGCGACGTGTTCGGCCCGGAAGGCTTCCAGAAACATCCAGAATGCCTGCATGTTGGTCTGCCAGCCCAAGGAAAAGTCGCTCTCGGCCTCGCCCGACACAATCGAGGCGAGGTGAAACACGACATCGGGTCGACCGGCCGCCAGGCGCTGCATTGCGCCCGCATTGGTCACGTTGCCCGGAACCCGCGCCGACGCCGGAGCGCCACCGTCGGGGAATGCCAGATCGAACAGCGTCACGTTGTCGCTGCGATCGGTCAAAGGCGATTTAGCCAGCGCGTGGGCGAGCTTTTGCCCGACCATTCCGCCGCCGCCGATGATAATTATGGATGCCATTGTGCCTGTCCTCGTTAAAGCGACGCGGTGATACCACCGTCGATGTGCAGCGTATGCCCGTTCACGAAACTCGCGCCATCGGACATGAGAAAGACCGCCGCCCCGACCAGTTCTTCGACATTCCCCCACCGTCCTGCGGGCGTGCGTTTCGCCAGCCACTCGGTGAATGCCGGATCGTCGACCAACGCCTGATTGAGCGGGGTCTTGAAATAACCCGGCGCAATGGCATTGATCTGAAGCCCGTACTTTGCCCAGTCGGTCGCCATGCCGCGCGTAAGGTTGCGAATAGCCCCTTTCGTCGCGGTGTAAGGGGCGATGCCCGGCCGCGCGAGTTCGCTTTGAACCGAGGCGATGTTGATGATCCGTCCGCGTCCCCGCGCGATCATCCGCTTTGCCACGGCCTTGCCGACCAGAAACGCACTTGTCACGTTCGTGCGCAGAAGCTTGTCGAACATCTCGTCGGGATAATCCTCAAGCGGCGCGCGGAACTGCATCCCGGCGTTGTTGATCAGACCGTCAAGCGGCCCGTCGGTTTCCAGTGCTTCAATGGCCGCGTTGACCTCGGTGCTGACTGTCACGTCGAATACGCTGGTTTCGACCGAATGCCCCTCGCCGCGCAGTAGATTGGCGGCAGACGCCAGCCGGTCTCCATTGCGCGCGTTCAGAACCACCGACGCTCCGTGTTCGGCCAGCCCGCGGGCCAGCGCAAAGCCGATCCCCATGCTTGAACCCGTGATGAGTATACGCCGTCCGTTCAGATCGAAGAGTGTGCCGGGCACCGGTGTTCTTCCTTTCGTTTGGAACGCGACCCTAGAATTTCGCGTGACATTCCACTAGGGGCTAAAATACCAAGCTCGTGTCAGCGATGAAATCTTCGAGGGTCCGGGCGGAGTCCAGAAGTTTTAAAGCCGACGCCGCGAGCGGTCGGTCAGAAGCTCGATTTTTTGGTGCTGGGGAGGGAAATAAATGAATAGATATAGGACTCGATGCCATCTTCACCCGGCGTGGGCGCAAGCGAATCTTCGCCGGAAGCCACGGCGATGACTGGCCGTCTTGCGGGAAAAACGGCACTGTTGACCGCCGCCGGCCAGGGGATCGGACGGGCAACCGCGCTGGCGATGGCAGCCGAAGGCGCGCAAGTCTTCGCCACCGACGTGAACGAAAGCGCGCTTTCCAGCCTGAAAAACGAGGCCGAGGGAAAGCTCGAAGCGTTCGCGATGGACGTGCGCGACGACGCTTCGGTCGCCGACGGCGTGGCCCGCGCGAACCCCGACATCCTGTTCAACTGCGCCGGCTTTGTGCACAACGGCACGGTTCTGGATTGCAAGGATGACGACTGGGATTTCGCCTTCGATCTGAACGTCCGCTCGATGTTCCGCACGATTCGCGCGGCACTGCCGGGCATGCTCGAACGCGGCAGCGGGTCGATCATCAACATGTCATCGGCGGCGTCGTCGATTATCGGGGCACCGAACCGCTTCGTCTATGGCACCACGAAAGCCGCGGTTATCGGCCTGACCAAATCGGTCGCGCGCGACTTCATCACGACCGGGGTGCGCTGTAACGCGATCTGTCCGGGCACGGTCGACAGCCCGTCACTGCACGACCGTCTTCGCGCAACCGGCGATTATGAAGCGGCAATGAAGGCGTTCATCGCCCGTCAGCCCATGGGTCGGATCGGCGCGCCGGAAGAAATCGCCGCCCTCGCGGTCTATCTTGCGTCCGACGAAAGCGCATTCGTCACCGGGCAGCCACACGTCATCGACGGCGGTTGGTCCGGCTGACAGACATTCAGCAAAAATTGATACCTCAAGGAAAGGGACACACATGAAACTTGTGCGCTTTGGAAACCCTGGCGAAGAAAAGCCGGGGTTCATCGACGCCGATGGTGCGCTTCGCGATCTGTCGAGCGTTGTGCCCGACATTACCGGTGCGCAACTGTCCGACGACGCTCTTGACCGGCTCAGGGCTTATGATCTGGCGAACCTTCACGTGGTCCCCGGTTCACCCCGGCTTGGTCCCTGCGTCGGCAATATCGGCAAGTTCATGTGCATCGGCCTGAACTATTCCGATCACGCTGCAGAAACCGGCGCCCCGATCCCCGAGCATCCGATCCTGTTCATGAAGGCAAATTCCGCGATCGTGGGGCCAGACGACGATGTCGTGATGCCGCGTGGATCGACCCATACCGATTGGGAGGTCGAACTGGGCGTCGTCATCGGCACGGCCGCAAAATACGTGTCGGAGGCCGACGCCCTGAACCACGTTGCCGGCTACTGCGTCATCAACGACGTCAGCGAGCGCCACTTTCAGACGAAACTCTCAGGCCAGTGGACCAAGGGCAAAAGCTGCGACACGTTCGGGCCGACCGGCCCGTGGCTGGTCACTCGCGACGAGGTCGAGGACCCGCAGGCGCTGGGCATGTGGCTGGACGTGAACGGCAAGCGGATGCAGACC
Source organism: Paracoccaceae bacterium (assembly GCA_037968835.1). Lineage (GTDB taxonomy): Bacteria > Pseudomonadota > Alphaproteobacteria > Rhodobacterales > Rhodobacteraceae > JBBKWG01. Next base: position 723 of record JBBKWG010000255.1, on the reverse strand, counting down.
GGCACCACCTCGACCATGATCTTCACAGTAGCGCAGATCATCAGCCACCTGAGTGAGTTGATGACATTGCATCCGGGCGACGTTATCTCCACCGGCACGCCTCCGGGCGTCGGCATGGGGATCAAGCCTGCGCCGGTCTACCTGAAAGCCGGCGACGTGATCGAACTTGGCATCGACGGACTTGGCCAGCAGAAGCAGTCGGTGCGCGCCGATGGCTGATCGCCCTCAGTTGTTGCAGATCGGCGCTGTCACCGAGCGGATGAAGAACCGGCTCGAGGCCGACTTCGTGGTCACGAAGCTTTTCGATCAGGAGGATCGCGCGGCCTTTCTGGCGGAAAAGGGCGGCGCTTTCGTGGCGGTCGCGACCGATGGCCACTGGGGCGTTCCCGACGATGTGGCGTCCGCGCTGACCGATCTTGAAGTCGTTTCCAGTTACGGCGTCGGATATGACGCAATCGACGCCAACGGCCTGGCCGCGCGCGGCGTTCTGGTCGCCCACACACCCGACGTGCTGAACGACGAAGTTGCCAACACCGCTGTCATACTGTGGCTGGCGGTCAGCCGTCGCCTGGTTCCCGCTGATCGTTGGGCGCGGTCTGGCGATTGGGAGCAAGAGGGCAGCTTCCCGCTGACGACATCGGTTCAGGATCGGACCGTCGGCATCGTCGGTTTCGGGCGCATCGGTCAGACGATCGCGGCGCGGGCCGGGATGTTCAACGCGAC
>JBBKWG010000254.1:0-6875 GCA_037968835.1 Paracoccaceae bacterium | reverse complement strand
TCGTCGCCGGGGGCGACGTATTCGCCTTGATGCGCATCCGCACGGGGAACGAGAAAGGCATCGATACCACGTTTCGCCATGACTTCGCGCAACGCTTTCAGGCGCGGCGGACCCTGATCGGGCGAGGACGTTGCCTCGAACGACTGGAACATCAGAAGGACCGCATCTTCTTCTTACGCGCGCGGGCCCTTGCGCGAGGGTCGGCATCGAACAACGCGGCGAGTTGCTCGGTGATGGCACCGGCAAGCTGGTCAACATCCGTAATCGTGACGGCATGCTCGTAATACCGGGTCACGTCGTGCCCGATGCCGATCGCGATCAATTCGACCGCCTTGCGTTTTTCAATCATGGCGATCACGTCGCGCAGATGCCGTTCGAGGAAGTTCGCGGGATTGACCGAAAGCGTTGAATCGTCCACTGGGGCGCCGTCGGAAATAACCAACAGGATCTTGCGCGCCTCGTAGCGACCCGCAATGCGGCGATGCGCCCACTCCAGCGCCTCGCCGTCAATGTTTTCTTTCAGCAGGCCCTCTTTCATCATCAGCCCAAGATTGGCCCGCGCCCGTCGCCACGGCGAATCCGCGCTTTTGTAGATGATGTGGCGCAGATCGTTCAGCCGTCCTGGAACTTGTGGACGACCAGCCTGAAGCCATGCCTCGCGCGCTTGCCCGCCCTTCCAGGCCCGCGTCGTGAATCCGAGGATCTCAACCTTGACGTTGCAGCGCTCCAAGGTGCGGGCGAGAATATCCGCGCAGATCGCCGCAATAGAAATTGGCCTTCCGCGCATCGACCCGGAATTATCCAGAAGAAGCGTGACGACCGTGTCGCGGAAATCGGTTTCCTTTTCCTGTTTGTAGGCAAGCGGCACCGTCGGGTTGGCGATGATGCGGGCGAGGCGCGCGGCGTCGAGAATGCCTTCGTCGAGGTCAAACTGCCAACTTCGGTTCTGCTGTGCCTGAAGCCGACGTTGCAGTTTGTTGGCAAGTCGGCTTACCGCACCTTTGAGCGGATCGAGTTGTTGATCGAGGTAAGCGCGAAGCCGTTCAAGTTCGGCGGGCTCGGCAAGGTTCTCGGCCCGCACTTCCTCGTCATACTCTGTTGAATAGACTTTGTAATTAGGGTCTGCATCACTGGTCGAATGCGGTGGCGGCGGTTCCATTTCGGCGTCGCCATCGGGAAGTTCGGCCTCGTCGCCCATTTCGGAATCGGCCATGTCATCCATCGAAACCTGAGCTTGGCTGGCATCGTCCTGGGCGTCCTGCGATTGCTCGGGGCTTGCATCCGATGCATCTTCGCTTTCGCTTTCGTCATTTCCCTGGCTATCAGGATTTTCCTGCTCGTCCGGGCTTTCGCTGGCGTCGTCGCTGGCGTCGGGATCGTCCTGATCGGGATCGTCGCCGATCTGATCGCCATATCCGAGATCCGTGATCACTTGCCGGGCAAATCTTGCGAAAGCAACCTGATCCGACATGACGCCTTTCAGCCCTTCCAGCGTCCCGCCGGCCTGATCCTCAATATAGCCGCGCCAAAGCTCCATCACGTTGTTCGCGCCCTCGGGGAGTGTGCGACCCGTGGCAAGTTTGCGGACAAGGTAGCCGGCGGCAACAGCCAACGGCGCTTCGGATGCCTCTCGTATCTGTGCATAGCCCCGGCGGTGCGCATCATTCGCGATCTTCGCGTCGATGTTCCCTGCGGTTCCCGGCATATCGCGCGCGCCAACAGCCTCGCACCGGGCGTTCTCCATCGATTCATAGATGTCGCGGGCCATCTGCCCTTGCGGCGAATACCGGTTGAATGTCGCATCGTTGCGGTACTTGCGACGCAGGGCAAAACTATCGGCCGTTCCGCGCGCCAGCATGACCTCCTCGCGGGTCATTCTGCGCGTGATCTGGGGCAGGCGAACGCTGTCGCTGGTCATGCCCGGCGGATCAACCGAGAAGCTGACTTCCATATCTGGGGCGTTGGCAAGAACCTTGGTTGTCTCTGCCAGCGCCTTCTTGAACGGGTCGGCGGGATTGTCGTTCTTGTTGCTCATGCCGATAGATCCTGACGATCACGGCTCAGATTTTGGGCGACACAAGTGCAGCCGACAGCCAAAAAATCCGATGCAGCGATCTGCCGCTGGTTCATCCCAGGCTCACACTTGCGGCGCTTTCCGGCAATTCCTCGTCGAAACACCGCTGGTAGAATTCGGCAACGGTTTCGCGTTCCAATTCGTCGCATTTGTTGAGGAAGGTCAGGCGGAAGGCGTAGCCGATGTTGCGGAATACTTCGGCGTTCTGCGCCCAGGTGATGACGGTCCGTGGCGACATGACGGTCGACAGGTCGCCGTTCATGAAGGCTGTGCGTGTCAAATCCGCGACGGTCACCATCTGGCTGATGGTCCGACGGCCCTTTTCGGTGTTGTAGTGCGGCGCCTTGGACAACACGATCGCGGCTTCGGCATCATGGCTGAGATAGTTCAGCGTGCAGACCAGCGACCAACGGTCCATCTGGGCCTGGTTGATCTGCTGAGTGCCGTGGTAAAGACCAGTCGTGTCGCCCAAACCAACGGTGTTGGACGTGGCGAAAAGCCGAAAATATGGATGCGGATCAATGACTTCGTTTTGATCGAGCAGCGTCAACTTGCCGTCGACTTCCAGCACTCGCTGAATGACGAACATCACGTCGGCACGTCCGGCATCGTATTCGTCGAACACGATCGCGGCCGGGTTGCGAAGCGCCCACGGAAGGATGCCTTCCTGGAATTCAGTGTACTGCATCCCCTTGTCGACCTTGATCTGATCTTTGCCGATCAAGTCGATCCGGCTGATGTGGCTGTCGAGGTTGACGCGCACGCAAGGCCAGTTCAGGCGCGCGGCGACCTGCTCGATATGCGTGGACTTACCTGTGCCGTGATAGCCTTGGATCAGAACGCGGCGATTGTGCTGAAATCCGGCAAGAATGGCCATCGTGGTGTCCGGATCGAACTTGTAGGTGTGGTCGATGGCCGGCACACGCTCGTTTGATTCATAGAAACCTTTGACTTTCATCTCAGTCTCGATGCCAAAGACATCGCGCACGTCGATTTCCTCGGTCGGTTTCGCCGCTGTATCGATCCGCGTGTAATCCATGTCGTACCCTCAATGGCAGTGCAGGCCGGACCAATCGGTCCTTAGTCTCAGGTGCATCATAACGTTTCATGGTGCAAGGAAAAGGGCGTCGAGGTGCGGATAGTGTGGCGAGTTGCGGCGGTTCACGAGTTGTTCGTGCGAATCTGGCATCACTTCAGGAAACTGCCATCGAGATGCAATTCGTAACGAGTGAAATGGTGAAGAGTAGGCGTTCCGCCGCTCTGGCGGGACGCCACTACGCAAACCAAGTCCCTGACACATCACCGAAATTGTCGGGCTTGTGATTTCACGTGAACGCCGCATTTGTGTATGCTCGCCCAAGCAAATTGAGGAATTTGAGTATAATGGACCGTAGAGAATTTTTATCCGGCACGATCGCCGCATCGGGATTGCTATTTTTTCCGGGCTTTAGCGCGGCTGCCGAAGGGCAGTTCGAAATCAACAGGTCGGACGCCGAATGGAAGGCGTTGCTGAGCGATCTTGAGTACAAGGTGATGCGCAAGGAAGGGACCGAGCGTTCCGGATCAAGCCCACTCGACAGGGTTTACGACGCCGGTATCTATAATTGCCGTGGGTGCGACCTGGCGCTTTATTCGTCCGAGACCAAGTTCGACAGCGGCACGGGCTGGCCGTCTTTCTGGCAATCGCTCCCGAACGCTATTGGAACCAAGCCCGATCGGGTATTGCTGCGCGTGCGTACCGAAGCGCACTGCCGTCGCTGTGGCAGCCATTTGGGGCACATATTCGATGACGGACCGGCGCCAACCGGGAAACGCCATTGCCTGAACGGGGCAAGTCTAGTTTTCCGGTCAGCCTGAGGACTGCAACCTCAGACGAAATTACGGCTTTCCTTGATCTGATCCCACGCCCAGACGACCTCGGACAATTGATCCTCGTGACTGCGGTCGCCACCGTTCATGTCGGGGTGAAGTACCTTGATCAACGCCTTGTAAGACTTGCGGATTTCCGTCTTTGTCCAATGATCCCGCGCATCCAGAATATCGAGAGCGCGGCGTTCGGTCGGCGGTAGCTTTCGCGCGCCCGTCACACCTCTGCCGGGATTGCGCGTTGCATTGTCACCGAGAATCTGGTGCGGGTCATCGACGCCGAGGCGGGACCAGGCGCGCGCTTCTTCGCCGGGCTTGTTGAACGGCTTGGTCGCGCGCTCCCAAACGCGGTCCTTGTCCATCTGGTCCGCAAATTCGTCTTCGGTCGCGCCGTGGAAGAAGTTCCACTTGAGGTTGTATTCGCGCACGTGATCCTTGCAGAACCAGAAGAACTCGTCGAGATCGTCAGGCGATTTGGGCGCACGGTACTGGCCCACATCCTCGCACCCCGCATGATCGCAAATGCGAGTCGAGGTTTCAAATGCTCCGGACATTCCGCGCCGCGTACGGGAACGTTTCTTTTTGTCGGCCGACACACGTAAATCAAAACCGAAGGGATCGTCATTCATTGGTCAGCCACCTTTCCGACTCGGACCATAGAGTTTACTGTTCTGGGGCGGAGTTTGAAGGGGGCAGGACGTTAAAAATGCGAGTTGCGGAAGAAATGCAGGAAAAATTGACCGAAGCATTCAGTCCAAGGGTGCTGAATATTGTCGATGAAAGCGAAAAGCATCGCGGACACGCCGGATATCAGGAAGGCGGCCAGAGCCATTTCCATATCACCATCGCCTCGAATGTGTTCGGAGGGATGTCGCGCATCGACCGTCACCGCTCGGTTCATCGCGCGCTAGGCGCCGATCTGGTCAGCCGGATACACGCACTTGCGTTGAAAATCGAAGACTGAAGGGGTCTGCTCAGGCGTCTCGTCGGGCCGAGCCCAGCGACGGGATGTGTTCACTTTGCGACTGACCAAGCGAAAGCGGTGGCAAGGTATCGTTGCGCGCCGCTGACGCATGGATCACACGGCGGAATACGAGGAGGTTCTGAAACGTCGTTTGCGTTCCCGCGAGCCCACGCCGCTCGTCGCATGGCAGCGTCTCGGCACGCAGGAAGTGCCAGCCGTCCATCGCCATTTCGTTCAGGAGTTCCGTAACCGTAAGCGCAAACCTGTCCTCGGTCGACTTCAGACCCTTGGATTTCGTTCCCTGTGTCGGAGCGGGGACGGCTTTGTATTCAAAGTTGCTCATATCGGTCTCCAAAGGCTGTCATGGCTGGTTTAACACCCTCAATCCGTGGGGGAAAGCCGCAGCTAAAGGCCTAGTTTCTCGGCGACCATCTGATTGACGGCAGCCGGATTGGCCTTGCCTCCGGTCGCTTTCATCACCTGTCCGACGAACCAGCCGGCAAGTTTCGGATTGGACTTCGCTTTTTCGACCTGCGCCGGATTTTCTGTAATGATGCGGTCGACTTCGGCCTCGATGGCGCCCGTGTCGGTAACTTGCTTCATACCGCGCGTCGCGACGATCTCGGCAGGCTCGCCGCCCTCGCTCCAGACGATCTCGAACACGTCCTTGGCGATCTTGCCGGAAATCTCGCCGTTGCCGATAAGGTCGATGATGCCGCCAAGCTGGTGTGCCGAAACGGGGCTGTCGGAAATCTCGTGACCTTCCTTGTTCAGCCGCCCGAACAATTCGTTGATGACCCAGTTCGCCGCCAGCTTGCCGTCGCGGCCCTTGGCCACGTCCTCGAAATACGCAGCGTTGACGACATCGGCGGTCAGGACCGAAGCGTCGTACTCGGTCATGCCGTAGTCTGCGACGAACCGCAGGCGTTTTTCATCCGGAAGTTCGGGAAGCGACTCTTGAATTTCGTCGACCCACGCCTGTTCGATCTCCAGCGGCAACAGATCCGGGCAAGGGAAATAGCGGTAATCGTGCGCCTCTTCCTTTGAGCGCATCGAACGGGTCTCGCCCTTGTCGGGGTCGTACAGGCGCGTTTCCTGCGTAACCGACTTGCCGTCCTCCAGAAGTGCGATCTGTCGGCGTGCTTCGTATTCGATGGCTTGCTGAATGAAGCGCATCGAGTTCATGTTTTTGATTTCGCAGCGCGTGCCAAGGTGAGAAAAGTCCTGCGACTCCTGATACTTCTCGTAGTCTCCGGGGCGACAGACGCTGACGTTTACATCGGCGCGCAGGTTGCCGTTCTGCATGTTGCCATCGCATGTTCCAAGATACCGCAGGATCTGGCGCAGCTTGACGACATACGCGGCAGCTTCCTCGGGACCGCGCATGTCGGGGCGCGAGACGATCTCCATCAGGGCAACGCCGGTGCGGTTCAGATCGACGAAGGACATGTTCGGATCCATGTCGTGAATGGATTTGCCGGCGTCCTGTTCGAGGTGAATGCGTTCGATCCGCACAAGCCTGGCCACACCCGGGGCCATGTCGACAAGCACTTCGCCTTCGCCGACAATCGGATGGTAAAGCTGGCTGATCTGAAAGCCCTGCGGAAGATCGGGATAGAAGTAGTTTTTCCGATCGAACGCGCTCACAAGATTGATTTCGGCATTCAGACCAAGGCCGGTGCGCACCGCCTGCGCGACGCAGTATTCGTTGATGACCGGCAACATTCCGGGCATCGCCGCGTCAACGAATGCAACATTGGAATTCGGTTCCGAACCAAATTCAGTCGACGCGCCCGAGAACAGCTTTGCCTTCGATGCGACCTGCGCGTGAACCTCCAGCCCGATCACAAGTTCCCAGTCGCCGGTCGCGCCGGCAATCACCTTGGGCTTTGGCACATCATAGGTGAGGTCGAGCATGGATCTCTCCGACATTGGAACGCACCGGTTCTAGGCGAGGCATCACAGGGCGAC
>JBBKWG010000253.1:0-5419 GCA_037968835.1 Paracoccaceae bacterium | reverse complement strand
GGCGGGGACCAGTGGGGGTCCGAACTGGTTGCTGTCCCCTACGATTCCGCGCGCATGGCAGCGCTCGCACGCGACAAAGGCGCGGAAAGCTGGGCGCGCGCCGTCGAAACCGGCTGGGGGTTCACTCCGGCATAATCTTGATGCGCTGCCGCAGATTGCCCGTCACGCGGTTGTAGATCAGGATTTCGTCGTCATCGGTTACGATCGCGAACCAGCCCTCGCCCCGCGTGAACGCAGATGCACGCGCACCGTCCGGCAGCGTGATCTCGTCAGGCACCTCGACCGATTGCATGTCCGAGAAGCGCATGACAAAGAGCGCGACGATGGTTATGAACCCCGCAATCATTGTGAGGGTCAGAGCCGTAACCAGCCACTTCAGGTACCGAAGGTGCCTGATATCGCCGCCCGGAGCCGCGCCCTCGTCCATGCCTGTCACCGTCCATCATATCGTCATCGGCGCCGACCCGCCGTCGCGTCTTGATAAGGCGCTGGCCCGCGATGTGCCAGAGCAAGCGCATCTGAGCCGTTCGCGGCTGATGCGGCTTCTGGCCGACGGGGCGGTCACGAAAGACGGCGCTATCGTACTGGACGCGAAGTCGCGCGTTAGTGAGGGCGAGGTTTACGATATCACCGTTGCCGAAGCCGCCGACGTCGAAACGGTCGCCGAGGACATTGCGCTCGACATCGCCTATGAGGACGACGACCTGATCGTCGTGAACAAGCCTGCCGGAATGGTGGTCCACCCCGCGCCGGGTTCACCTTCGGGCACGCTGGTCAACGCGCTTTTGCACCATTTCGGCGGCGACCTGTCGGGAATTGGCGGCGAAAAGCGCCCCGGCATCGTGCACCGCATCGACAAGGACACCAGCGGTCTGCTGGTCGTTGCGAAATCGGACGCGGCCCATCATGGACTTGCCGCGCAATTCGCCGATCACACGATGGAACGTATCTACGAAGCGATCTGCCACGGCGTCCCCGATGCCGGCGATCCCCGACTACGCGGTCTGAGGGGCGTCAGCTTCGAGCCGGGCAACACGATCAAGGTCACGACGCAATTGGCACGCCACAAGACCGACCGTCAGAGGCAGGCGGTTTTGTTTCACGGCGGACGTCACGCGGTCACCCGCATGAACGTGGTTGAAACATTCGGGACCGGCGCTGCGCACATTCGTTGCAGACTTGAAACCGGGCGCACCCATCAGATCCGCGTCCACGCATCCCATATTGGCCACGCTTTGATCGGCGATCACACCTATGGCGGACGGCGGCGTCTGAAGAAGGAATTGCCGGGGTCGGATATGGCAAACAGCTTTGAAAGACAGGCTCTTCACGCCGCGACGCTTGGATTCACACACCCGCTGAAAGGGGCCTCAATGAATTTCCAGAGTACCCTGCCAGACGATATACAGGCGTTGCTGGAACAACTTCGCGGTATGTGAATTTCTGCACAAGCTCTGCGCAAAAACACCGCTTAAGTGCACGAGACTGTGAGCGCACACTCCCGTGAGTGGAACATACCCGCCATTCAGGTCATTTTACTGTAAATGCAGCGTGAATTTAAGCTTCGACACTTGAACTAAACAGATCAGTTCATTATTTTATCTACGAGGCGCAAAAGTGCGCACGGACAGGGAATACAAGACATGGCAAATTATGGAAACCTCCCCGCGCCGACCCCTGAAGGCGGACTGAACCGCTATCTTCAGGAGATCCGCCGGTTCCCGATGTTGGAGCCCGAAGAGGAATACATGCTGGCCAAACGCTGGGTCGAGGATCAGGACACCGAAGCGGCCCATAAGATGGTCACCTCGCATCTGCGCCTCGCGGCCAAGATCGCGATGGGCTACCGCGGCTATGGCCTGCCACAAGCCGAGGTGATCTCGGAAGCCAACGTCGGTCTGATGCAGGCGGTCAAGCGTTTCGACCCAGAAAGGGGCTTTCGCCTCGCGACCTATGCGATGTGGTGGATACGCGCGTCGATCCAGGAATATATCCTGCGCTCGTGGAGCCTGGTGAAGCTGGGAACGACCAGCGCGCAGAAGAAGCTGTTTTTCAACCTGCGCAAGGCCAAGGCCCGCATCGGTGCGCTTGAAGACGGTGATCTTCGCCCCGAACACGTCCAGCGCATCGCCCATGACCTGAGCGTGACCGAGGCTGAAGTGATCTCGATGAACCGGCGCATGTCGGGCGGCGATGCTTCGCTGAACGCGACGGTGTCGGCCGATGGCGAGGGTGCCGCTCAATGGCAGGACTGGCTGGAGGACGAGGATGCCGATCAGGCCCACGATCTGGAAGAGCGCGACGAACTGGAAGTGCGCCGCGAACTGATGAGCGAAGCCATGGGTGTGTTGAACGATCGCGAGCAGGACATCCTGACCCAGCGGCGCTTGATGGATAGCCCTGTGACGCTTGAAGAACTGAGCGGCCAGTACGACGTGAGCCGCGAGCGCATCCGTCAGATCGAGGTACGCGCGTTCGAAAAGCTGCAGTCGAAGATGAAACAGCTTGCCAAGGAAAAGGGCATTCTGGAACCGGCATAAAGCGCGTCCCCGCTTCGCCGGTTCGTCCAGCAGACCCCGCGTCCGTCCCGGCGCGGGGTCTTTTTTGCCAGATTGCGGGGCTCCGCCCCCGGCCTTCGTCCTCCCCTGGGATTTTCAGGCCCAAAGACTGCAATGCGTCAGCGGCCAGTGATCGCCAGTCCTGCTGCCCAGCCTGAAGACCACGCCCATTGAAAGTTATAGCCGCCGAGCCAACCGGTCACGTCAACCGCTTCTCCAATGACGTAAAGACCGGGAACGGACTTTGCCTCCATTGTCTTTGAGGACAAACCGTCGGTGTCGACTCCGCCGAGCGTCACTTCGGCGGTGCGATACCCTTCGGTGCCGGAGGGCCGGAAGGCCCAGGATTGCAGAGCATCGGCAACTTCGGTTAATCGTGCATCGGACTGGTCGGCGAGGTTGCCGTCCAGCGCCAGACGATCCGCCCACGCGCTTGCCAGTCGTGAAGGCAGATGTTCGGCCAGCACCGTCGAAACGGCGCGACGTCCCGACGATGCCTTTGCTGCGATCAGAGAAGACGCCAAATCTGTGTCTCGACACAGGCTTAGCAATACTTCTTCACCTTCGCGCCAGTATGACGAAGTTTGCAGGATTGCCGGTCCCGAAAGTCCGCGATGGGTGAACAGAATCGCTTCGTCAAACGACACACCCCCCGCTGTCGCGCGACCCTGCACGGCTAAACCGGACAATGCCTTCAACCCGTCATCGTCGTGCGTGAACGGTACCAGCGCGGGGCGAGTCTCGGTAAGCGACAGCCCGAAATGTTCGGCGATACGATAGGCAAGCCCGGTGGCGCCCATCTTCGGGATCGACTTGCCGCCGGTCGCGAGTACCAGATTGCGGGCCCGAACCGGCACGCGTCGGCCCTCGCGTTCCAGAACCACTTCGTAGCCATCATCCCGCGCAGTCACATCGACAATTATCGTCGAAAGCCAAAGCGTTGCGCCTGCCGCCTCAAGCTCCGAAACCAACATCGCGATGATATCCTTGGCGGTCTTTTCGCAGAATAACTGTCCCAGTGTCTTTTCATGCCAGGCGATTCCATACCGCTCGACCAGAGCGATGAAATCCCACTGGCTATAGCGTTTCAGCGCCGATTTCGCGAAATGCGGGTTTTGCGAGATGAAATTCTCGGGTCCACAGCCAAGATTGGTGAAATTGCATCGCCCGCCGCCGGATATCCGGATCTTCTCGCCCGGTGCGCGCGCGTGATCGACAATCAGCACGCCCGGACCAGCGTGCGCGGCGCACATCATGCCCGCCGCGCCGGCGCCCAATATCACTGTGTCGAACGTCTGCCCTGCCACGCGCGGCTCCTTGCGGAAAACCCTGCGGTGCAAGGCATCTTTCCCTAGCCTCTTGGCACCTGATTCGCTACACTTTGGCCAGACCCGGAAAAACCGGGCGGAACGAGGCAGTACGAGACAGACCCATGACGGAAATGGTCTACGGCGCAATCCCGGTGCGGGACGGCGAACCGATTCTACCACGCTGGTGGCGCACCATCGACAAATGGTCGGTGTCCTGCGTCCTGATCCTGTTCGGGATCGGCTTGCTATTGGGGCTCGCCGCGTCGCCACCGCTGGCGGAACGCAACGGATTTTCCGCCTTCTATTATGTCGAGCGACAGGCCGTCTTCGGAATTCTTGCCATTCTGGTTATGTTCGCCTTCACGCTGATGTCCCCGAAAACAGTGCGCCGACTCGCCGTGATCGGTTTCGTGATCTCACTGGTGGCACTGATGTTATTGCCGTTCTTCGGCACGGATTATGGCAAAGGTGCCGTGCGCTGGTTCTCGCTCGGCTTCGGTTCGATCCAGCCATCGGAGTTCCTGAAGCCCGGTTTCATCGTGGTCGCCGGCTGGATGATCGCCGCATCGACCGAAGTCGCGGGCCCGCCCGGCAAAAGCTACTCCTTCGCGCTGGCGTTGTTTATCGTGGTGTTGTTGGCGATCCAGCCTGATTTCGGGCAGGCCTGTCTGATTCTGTTCGGCTGGGGAGTGATGTATTTCGTCGGTGGAGCGTCATTCTTCATTCTCGCTGCGATTGCGGGACTGACGGTCGCCAGCGGGGCCTTCATTTATAACAGTTCGGAACACTTCGCCCGCCGCATCGACGGGTTTCTCTCGGCCGAGGTCGATCCGACCACGCAGCTTGGCTATGCCGCCAATGCCATTCGCGAGGGTGGATTTCTGGGTGTCGGGGTCGGCGAAGGCACCGTCAAATGGTCCCTGCCCGACGCGCACACCGATTTCATCATCGCAGTCGCAGCCGAAGAATACGGGCTGATCCTGGTTCTGATCGTGATCGTGCTCTACGCAACCATCGCGCTGCGCTCGCTTTTCCGGCTCATGCGTGAACGCGATCCCTTTGTCCGGCTTGCCGGCACCGGGCTTGCCTGCACCTTCGCGGTTCAGGCGATGATCAACATGTCCGTCGCCGTGCGCCTTCTGCCCGCCAAGGGCATGACCCTTCCGTTCGTCAGCTACGGTGGCTCGTCATTGATTGCAGGCGGGATCATGGTCGGGATGCTGCTGGCGCTGACACGCGTGCGGCCACAGGGCGAAATCCAGGATTATCTGGTGCGGAGCGGACGCGGATGAGCACCCCGCATCTTGTGATTGCCGCAGGTGGCACGGGGGGACACATGTTCCCGGCGCAGGCGTTGGCGGAGGTCATGTTGTCGCGCGGCTGGCGCGTGACGCTTTCGACCGATGAGCGCGGCGCGCAGTACGCGGGGAACTTCCCGGTCGACGTTAAGGTGCAGCAGGTGCCAAGCGCCACCTTCGCGCGTGGCGGAGTCGCGGACAAGGCGATGGTGCCGATCAGGCTTCTCGGTGGGATCGGTGCCGTCAAATGGCG